>DASRLC010000160.1:0-4336 GCA_035648655.1 Polyangia bacterium | reverse complement strand
CTTCTTCACAGCGGCAAACCGATCGGCCGGCGAGATCGCTTGCAGCCGATCACGCCCCTGCACCTGGATCATCCAACCTGGGTACTCGGGCGGCAGCGCGCTGGCCTGGCCTAGGCGTTCGAGCTGTCCGGGCGAGAGCTTGACCTCGCCCGCGGCCAAGTTGTCGCGCAGCTGGGTCTCGTTGCGGGCGCCGATGATCACCGAAGTGGTGACCGGCTGGTGCAGGAGCCAACCCAGGGCCACGCGCGCCACCGAAACGTCGTGCCCGCGCGCCACCTCGGCCAGTGCGTCGAGGACCGCGTAGCCGCGCGTCTCGTCGACCGGCGGAAAATTGAAGCTGGCCCGCCGGGTGTCGTCGGGTTTGTTCTTCTCGCGCGAGAACTTCCCACTCAGGAATCCACCGGCCAGTGGGCTCCAGACCAAGAGCCCCACCCCCTCGGAGCCCATCAGCGGCACCAGCTCGCGCTCGAGATCCCGGCCCGCGATCGAGTAATACGATTGGATGGTCTCGAAGCGCGCCAGGCCATCGCGTTGGCTGATGCCGAGCGCCTTCATGAGCTGCCAGGCGGCCAGGTTGGAGGCGCCCAGGTAGCGGACCTTGCCGGATCGAACCAGATCGTCGAGCGCCCGCAAGGTCTCTTCCCAGGGCGTGACCGCGTCGTAGCCATGAATCTGGTAGAGGTCGATGTAGTCGGTGCCGAGACGCTTCAAGCTGGCCTCGACACCGTCCAGAATATGCCCGCGCGAGAGCCCGACAGCGTTGGGCCCGGGACCGACGCGGCCGCGGACCTTGGTAGCCACCACCACCTCTTTGCGCCGTGCCCCCAGCGCCTTGCCCAAGATCTGCTCGGCGTTGCCGCCGGAGTAGACGTCGGCGGTGTCGAAGAAATTGATACCGGCGTCCAGGCAGGCGCCGACCAGACGATCGGCCTCGGCCTGCTCGGTGCTGCCGATGGCCTTGTACATCCCGTCGCCGCCGAAGGTCATGGTCCCGAAGCAGAGCTCCGACACCCGCAACCCGGTTCGTCCCAAAGTTCGGTAGTTCATCCCCCACAAGATGGATCGTCCGTGGCCGTCACGCCCGCGAAAGCCGCGTGAGCGACGACGGGCTTCGCCCGGCGACGCCCGTCGCGGGGGATTTAAAGGACCCTCTCAGGGTCCTTTTCAAAATAGATGCCCGTCAGAACGAATCGGGCGGCGGCCGCTGCGAGAGCTCCGCCACCTCTCCGGCCGTGAGCGCCCGGCTCCAGATCGCGAAGTCGTCGAGATCCGCCGACAAGAAACGTCCGCTCATGTTCCAGGTCCCCATGAAAAGCGTCGAGTCGCCGGTCAGGATGGGGATCGGCATGTTCATGCGATCGACCACCGTTCCGTCCTGGTACAAGCTGACGCTACCGGCGCCGTCGTCGAACACCACGGTCAGGTGAATCCAGCGGCCCTCGACGATGCACTGGCAGAAGTCGACGACATAGTCGTTGACCGTCGAGCCGGCCCAGTAGGCCGCGTCGAAGCGCTGGTAGCCGGCGCGGTTGTCGAGGTGGAGCTGCCACCCGCCGGCGAAGACGGTCTCGGTGCTGAGGATGGTCCCGGTGTCGGCGGTGTCGGCGGCCAACTGCGCCGCAGAGGCCCGCGTCCAGACCGACACCGTCCAGTTGGGCGTCGCCTGCGGGAAATCGGACACCACCACCTGGTCGCCGGAGGCCAGCGTCAGCGCGCCGCCGAACCGGCCGTCGCCGCTCCAGGCGCCGCCGGTCAGCTGGCCGTCGTGGCCATTTCCCGAGTGATCGCCCACGACCGTGCCGCTCCCCTCATCGAAGGTCCAGTGGGCGACCAGATCCATTGCGAGGCTGCGCGGATCGACCACCACCGCCTCGAGCGGCGCCGCGCCGCAACCGGCCAGCACCGCCGCCAACGTCGCGCAGCCGACCACGCCGACCATCGATCCTCTGTTCGCCCTCACAGCCACGTCATCAACGTCCAGGTTGCGATCAACGCCGGCCGGCCGATCGTCGCAGCGTCGGCACCGGAGAACCGCACTACCGGATGTGGCGCGGCGAGCGCAGCTTGCAACTCGAAGGCCATCGCCAGGCGCCCGTCGAACGCGACCGCCAACCCAACGCCGCCTTCGACGAGGCCGGCCCACCGGCTATCGTCGATCCCGCGGTAGGGATAGATGCCGGCCCCGGCGCTGCCGACATGGAGCGCACCTCCGCCCAGGGTGATGAACGGGCTCACCCGCCGCTGGCGCCGAAACGCGAGACCGACCTCGACCAGCCCCAGATCTTGCGCGACATCGGCCGACCCCTGCGATGTCGTCACCCGCGGGCGGCTGCCGAGACCCGCCAGTGTCAGACCGACGAAGAGCGGCGCCCGCAGAGCCAAGCGCAGACGCGCCGTCGGAAGCGCCGCCGGCCCCGGACCGCCGAGGCTCTCCAAGAGCGCCAAGCCGACTTCGAGACCGAGCGCGGGCGGTGGCTCGGGTGGGGGACTGGGGGGCACGACCACCGGCGTGGGCGCGGCGGCGACCACCACGGGCGGCCGGTTCGATTCGACCAACAGCTTGAGCGCGCTGGCCCGCAGCAGCTCGATGGTGCGGATCGCCAGCACCTCGGGGACGTGGGCCGGATCGTCGGTGGGCGCGGCGATCCGGCGAACCTCCGGCTGCTCGCCTACCCGGTCGAGGATCCAAAGCTCGGACGGGCCCAGCTCCGGATCGCCGAGGAGCGCGATGGTCGCCACCGATCCGCGCTGGCGCTGGATGGCGCCCGCGATCGAGATCGGGTCGGCGCTTGGCCCCGGATCGACCAACGCCACCTCGAACCCGCCGGCCAGCAGCTCCTCCCGAATGCGGGTCAAACAGCGGCGCTCACCCGAGGTGGCCACGCTCGGCTCGATCAGCACCACCAGGCCCGAAGCGGCCCGCGCCGACCCGAGCGGCAGCGCGCCCAAGATCAATGAGCAGATCAGTGAGCAACTCAGTGTACCGGGCATGCAGACCAGCGTTCGGACAAACCGCCGGCAGAAAGCCGCCAGCGCCGGGCCGTGTCCGGTTGGGGCCCGCGTCATGGAGCGCGGACGAGCGCCCGCGCCGCGTGGGAGTATGTCCCCGCCGGGAACCGGCGCAGGTAGTCCGCCGCGATGGCGGTCGCCTCGGTCTGCCGGTGGGTCCGCTCCAGCACCATCATCTTGCGCCCGAGCGCCTCGGACACGTAGGCGCCTTGGGGCGATTCCTGCAGGTAGCGGTCGTACCATTCGAGCGCCCGTCGTGCGCCGGCGGCGGATGTTAGCTCCGGAGCGCCCGCGCCGTCACCCGACGGTTCATCCAGCCGGCCCAGCAAAAACGACGCCTCGCCGGCGCGCGCCGAATGGGGAAACCTCCGCCGCTGCGCGAGAAGCGCCCGCCGCGCCAGGCGATCGTTTCGCTCGAACCGCGAAGCGTCGGCCAAGGCCGCCAGATCCTCGCTGCTGCTGTCGTCGAGCACCTTGCCGAGCCCGCGTCGCTCGGCGTCGGCCACGACGGCAGCGGCCCGGCCGTCGGCCAGCTCGGTGGCCCAGCTCGCGGCGGGCGCCGCGCGGCCGATCGGCCGCGGCGAAACGACCGGTGCGGCCCCAGCCGGCGCGTCCGTCGGCGGAGTCGCCCGGGGCGTCAATGCCGGCGCCGGTACCGATACCGATGCCGGCGCGGCCGATTTCGCGGTCCCGCGATCGTTGAGGCTGACCGAGAAGGTCTGCCCGGCGCGCAAGAAGATCTCACCGCCCGAGAGCGGTCCGGTGACCGAAACGATACCGCTGTCCATCGTGAGGTCGAGGCGTGCGTCGAGCGCGTTCCAGCCGAACGTGAAGGCCGTCCCGTGAACCTTGATCAGGAACGGCCCCGCCTCGAACAGCCACTGGGCCCCCGGACGATGCGCCACCTCGACGCGCGCCCGCCCCTCGTCGAGCGCGACGCGCGCCCCGTGCCGGCTGATCTCGACCACCCGCCCGCGCGCCTGCGGTCCGAGCGCGACCCGCGTCCCGTCCGAGAACGACAGGATCGGCGCACCGTCCGACCCCGAGAGGGCGCCCGCCGGCGAGGGCGTCCGGCCATTGACGGTGTATGTGAGCACGTCGTTCGAAGCCGAATCGAGGGCGCGCAGATGCGGCCAGTCCGCCAGGGCCACCACGGCCGCCAGCGCGCCACAGGCGGCGAATGCCAGGATCAGGCCGCGCGCGCCGGGCCTCACGCGAGGCCGCGTCAGCCGCGCCGCCAGCGGCGCGAACGGGAGCGGTCCGGCCGCCTTCGCGGCACGGGTGGCCCCGGCGGCGATGAAGTCGACCAGCCCCTGTGTGCCCGGAT
>DASRLC010000159.1:0-10463 GCA_035648655.1 Polyangia bacterium | reverse complement strand
CAACAACACCGCTACGACCGGCACCGGAATGGTTGGCATCACGGCGACCGTGGTCTCGGGCGACAACTGCCCGAGTATCCTGTCGTCGGCGGCCTCGCCGGCGCAGACCTCGGTCGGCGGCTCGATCGCCGTCAGCGCGCTGGCCAGCGATCTGGACGCTACCGACGTCCTCACCTACGCCTGGGCCCCGGCTGCCAACTTCTCGGCGCCGACTTCGGCCAGCACGAACTTCAACTGCACGGCCGCCGGCACCCAGACGCTGACCCTCACGGTCAACGACAACCACGTGCCGACCTCCTGCCCGGTCGTGATCACGATGACCGTCAACTGCGTTGCGGTCAGCCCCTGCGGCGACGGCATCATCGAGGTCGGCGAGACCTGCGATCCGCCGAACGGCACCACCTGCAGCTCGACTTGCCAGATCATCCCCCCGACGACTGGCGCGGCCGGGACGACCGGCGCTGCGGGAACGACCGGCGCGGCTGGGACGACCGGCGCTGCGGGAACGACCGGCGCTGCCGGCACGACGGGCGCGGCTGGCACGACGGGCCAGGGTGGCACCAGCGGCGAGAACGTGGCCTGCAACAGCTGCGAGCTCACCGGCACCAACAACGGCGTCTGCTTCGGGACCGAGACGCCAGGCTCCGACGGGACCATTTCGACCTTCGGTTGCGATGGTTTCAGCGGTGCCAACCAGGCCAACTGCTTGGCCATCGCGGCCTGCCTCCGCGGGGCGGCCTGCAAGGCGGCCATCGCGACGGCCACGCCGGACTATCAGGAGGCGGCTCTCAACTTCGACGACCCGCACCCCTGCCTCTGCGGGAATGTCTCGCTCAACACCTGCACCGGTCTGTCGACCTTCACTGGTGTCTGTGCAGCGCAGTACGCGGCGGCCGCCGCAGCGCTCGGGACCACGGTCGCCTCGGCGTTCTCGGACATCACCGCGCCGCTCGCCATCGCGAACAACGTGTTCAGCTGCGACATCGACAGCTCGGTCTCGGGATCGGGAACCACCGCCTGCGGATCGCTCTGCGGCATCGGCGTCGGCCCGTAGTAAACGGGTAAGCAACCAGCCCGAGCCCAGCCGGTGGGCACAAACAGCTAGCTAACGGGAGGGGCGCATTCGAGAAATTGAATGTGCCCCTTTTATTTGAGAGCGCCGGGCAGCGTTGAGCGCCTGGTTGAGATGATTTAAATGCGCGTGTTTTGTTGAGCAGGTGGTTGCGCCAACTCGCTTTGTCGTCCAAGCTGATGGGCGCCAAGGCAACCAGCGTAGGATGGAACTTTCGAGACAAAGGTCGTTTTTGGCGGCGCACATGGTGTCCGTCGCGACCGCGGCGCTCGGGCTGTGCATGACGGCCGTGACGGTCGGTTGCTCGGACGCCCGCGACGTCGGCGCCGAAAAATCAAACGTGGACGACGCGGACTCGATTGCCGGCCGACTTGCTCTTTCGTTGCCGATCGGTTCGAATATCAGCTCGGCCAATTATCGCGTCCTGTCGTCCGAGAACGCCACCCTGGCCGCGGGCGTGATCGACCTGAGCGAAGCGGGCGCCAGCTTGTCGCTGGACCTGATTCTGGCGCCGGGAACCGGAGACGTCGTGCTGCTATCGGCGGAAACCAGCGCCGGAGCGGCGTGCGCGGGCACCAGCCTGCCGTTCGACGTAACGCCTGGTCAACCGATCTCCGTCGGCCTGACGTTGGTCTGTGGCGGGGACCAGCCGAGCTCTAGCCGCTGTCCGAGCATACAGTCCTGGGGCGTGACGCCCGTCGGGGCCTCCGTCCCGGTTGGCACCATCGACGCCGGCGTCGTCGCCAGCTCCCCCGAAGGGAGCGACCCGCTTTCTTATGTCTGGATGGCGACGGCCGGCACCTTCCTCGACGCTTCTGCGGCGGACACGCGCTACGTTTGTACAACGGCCGGCCCACAGACGCTGACGCTGACGGTGCGCGACGACGTCTCGTCGCCGGCCTGCGCCGCCACCGCGTCCTTCCTGGTGAGCTGCGTCGCCGGCGGATCCCCGCCGCCTAGTGTCGTATCTGTACCGATCCTAGGGCGATAGTCGCGCTGGACCAGCCGTCGCAGAGCACCGCGCTGACGTCTTGCGGCCCCGCCGGCCAGATCGACGAATCGAACTGAACGTCGAACGAGCCAGGCCGGCCCATCAGAAAGGCCAGACCGTTCACTTCGATGACGCCGATGGTGGAGTCGCCGTCGGGATCGTCGATGATGGCGGTGAACGACAGCTGGTCGTCGGCGGTGGCGGGATAGCCGGCGATCGAGATGTTGGGCGCTCGGTTGCCCGGCGGAGATGGGCCTTTGATGGGCTGCGCCGCCCAGCGTTCTAAGGTATCCCGCTCCCAATCCGGAAGCGCGGGGCTCGGTTGGGGCGGCATGCGCGGCCACCGGGCGCCCTTCTGGACCAGCAGGTCTGTCTGGATCTGGGGTCCCGCCAGCGGCGACCCGGCCAACACGACCCCGCTCTCCATCGCCAGCGCTGCGTCGCCGCACACCCCCTCGGTCGCGTCGAAGAAATCGAAGCGGTACCCGGCGCCCGTGGTGGGGGCGGTCCAGCCGTGGCAGCTGTCGCACTCGCCCCGGAAAATTGGCGCTACGTCGGCCCAGGCCGGATTCTGCGGCTCGGCCGGGGTCGAATTGCAGCCGACCGCGGCCACCAGCCAGGGCGAGAGCAAGAGCGCGCGGCTGAGAGCCGTTCGCAGGCCCACTCGCACGATCAGTTTCCCACCGTGCCGTCGGTGGGTCCGCCAGAGCCGTCCGTGCCGGCGTCGCTGGGGCAGGTGGCGCCTACCCGGCAGGCGCCATTCAAGATCCACCGTTCGACCAGGAGAATGTCATCCTCGGGCAACGGGCGATCGGGCGGCATGCGGGGGGCGTCTCGCGCCAGCAGCATGTTGACCACCCGAGATCCCTCGGGATCGTAGGGAGTCACGAGCGGACGGAGGTAGCAGATCTCCTCGCTGCCGACCGTCTGGGCGGTCGGACACCGCAAGGTGCTGGCGGTGGTTCCCGCATCCCCGGAGGTCACCGCGTCAAGATAAAGCCGGGTCAGGCTGGCGTATCCATTGTCGGGCGTCGAGAAATCGAGCCCCGAGACCGAGGCCGCCGGACTATGGCAACTGGTCGTAGCGCAATTCGGCTGGAAAAGCGCCGGAGAAATATAGGCCCATTCGGCAGGTCGATTGTCGACCGACCCGCATCCGCCAGTGCTTAGGGCTACCAGGCAGGTTGCGAACGCCATCCGAAGCGCCGCGCTGTTCAACGGAATCCACCCACAACCCCGCGTATATCAGCCACCGTCGGCGGGACGTGTGACGAGTGGGTCACGCTTCCCGATCAATCGGTTTTCGCTATTGTCGACGGCAAGAGGCGAGCCGCACCGAATGCGCGTCGGCCGCTCCATCGCGGTCATCCGTAGCCGTCGGCTTCCTTGATGGTTTGCCCGCGACCGCCCACGGTCCGCGAGCGGACGCGCGGAGCCGACGAGAAGAGGTTCCGGATGCTCCTCGCGAAATCAGGAGCAAACGGCTCGGTCGTCGGGTGTGCCGCCATCGTGCTCGGCGAATTGACGCCTCTGCGACCGGCGCTCAGCCAAACCGCCCGGTGATGTAATTTTCGGTTCGCTCGTCGTGCGGGTTGGAGAAGATTCTGTTCGTCTCGTCGTACTCGACGAGCGTGCCGGTCCGGCGCCCGAACGTGGCGTCGACCTCGGTGGTGAAGAAGGCCGTTCGATCACTGACGCGCGCCGCCTGTTGCATGTTATGCGTCACGATCACGATCGTGAAGTTGCTCTTGAGGTCGCGCATCAGCTCCTCGATTCGCGCGGTGGCGACCGGATCGAGCGCGCTGCACGGCTCGTCCATCAGCACGACCTCGGGCCCGACCGCAATCGTGCGGGCGATGCAGAGCCGCTGCTGCTGGCCGCCCGAAAGTCCGAGGGCGGAGGCCCGAAGGCGGTCCTTGACCTCCTCCCACAGCGCCGCGCTCCGCAGCGATTTCTCGACGATGCCGTCGAGATCGTCTTTGGACCGAATCCCCTTTGATCGGAGCCCGAAGGCCACGTTCTCGTAGATGCTCTTCGGAAACGGATTGGGCTTCTGGAAGACCATCCCGATGCGACGCCGAACCTCGGTCGCTGAAACGCGCGGGCCGTAGAGATCGGCCGTGTGGTAGCGGAGACCGCCGGCCACGCGTGCGCCCGGGGTCACGTCGTGCATGCGATTGAAGCAGCGCAAGACGGTTGTCTTTCCGCAGCCGGATGGCCCGATGAAGGCCGTGATCTCATTCTTGAAGATCTGCATGGTGACCTCGCGGACGGCCCGGAAGGCGCCATAGAAGACTTCGAGCTTCTCGAGATCGAAGATAATGCTGGCCGCTGGGCCAGCACCCTTCTTCGGGGGATTCGCGGTGGGCGCTGGCCGGGGTGGCCCAGCGAGCCTGACCGCCGGCGGTTCTACATCTGATCCCTTGTTAAGGTCTTGCGGGGCCATCGGGCGCTACCTCCTGCGGGCAAAGCGCGCGGTGACGAATCGCGCGACCAACGTGATGAGGAACGTCAACAAGACCAGGGTCAAGGCGGCTCCCCAGGCGCGGTCCTGGGCCCCGACGAACGAGGAGGTTGCGTTGCCGAAGATCTGGATGGAGAGCGCGGTGTTCGCCTCCACGAACAGGTTCGGGTTGTAGGCCGTCGCCGCGCCCACCGCGAACAGCAGCGGCGCGGTCTCGCCAGCGGCGCGCGCAACCGCGAGCAGCGCGCCCGAGACGATGCCCGGCGCCGCCGCGGGGAGCACCACCGCCATGATCGTCCGGCTCTTCGAGGTTCCCACTGCGTACGAGGCCTCACGCAGGTGGTCGGGCACCAACTTGAGCATCTGCTCGGTGGCGCCGATGACGACCGGGAGCATGAGGCAGGCGAGCGCCAGTGCGCCACCGAAAGCGGAGTAACCGAACCTGAGCGTCCAGGTGATGTAGATGAACAACCCCATCACGATCGACGGGACGCCGGTCATCACGTTGGACATGAACCGCACCAGCCGGGAGAAGCGGTTCGTCCGCCCGTACTCGTGAAGGTAAACGGCTCCGGCGACACCGAGAGGCAGCGCAATCAACGTCGCGGCTCCGGTGGAGAGCAACGTCCCGAGGATGGCGGGCCCCATCCCCGGTCCGGGCCTCCGCGCGACCACCGGGATTTCGTCGATGAAGAAGGCGGGGAAGCCGTGGAGGGCGACGCGAAGACCGCGCGAGAAGACCGCCCACAACACCGCGACCAGTGGAAGGACCACGGCGACCACCGAGGCGAACATGAGGCAGGTCATGGCCCCGCTCTTGGTCGACCGCCAGCTTCGCTTTGCGCTCAGGTCGGGCGGAGCGACGATCGCCGCGACGAGCTCCCCGGCCGTCACGTCCCCTGTCCCCGTCGCATCGAGCGCTGGACGATCGCCGTCGCGACCAGGTTGACCAGGATGGTTATCGCGAACAGCGTCACCGCCAGCGCGATGAGGGCCGATTTGTGAAGCGCCTGGGCCTCTCCCCACTCGTTGGCGATCACCGCGGGCATCGAATTGCCTGGCGCCAAGGGACGCAGGGTTATTTGACCGAGGGCCGAGCCAATGACCAGGGCGGCGGCGATGGTCTCACCCATCGCGCGTCCGAGGCCGAGCATCACGGCGCCCACCAGTCCCCCGGCGCTGTGGGGGAGGACCGTCGCGCTGATCATCTCCCACCGCGTGGTCCCCATCGCCAACGCCCCCTCTTTGTCGCCATTGGGCGTCGTCTCGATCACCTCACGGGAGAGCGAGGTGATGATCGGGATGATCATGATCGCCAGGATGATGCCCGCAGTGAGGAATGAACGCCCGAGGTCAAAATATTGCGAGAGCACCAGGACGCCCCATAGGCCGAACACGACCGACGGCACACCGGCGAGCAGGTCGATGAGGTAAACGAGCGGCCTCGCCAACCTGGGAGGTGCCACCTGCGTCATGAACAGCGCGACCCCCAGGCTGATGGGCACTGCGAGCACGATGGCGATGGCCGCGGTGAAGGCCGTGCCCCAGATGAAAGGCAACGCCCCGAACAAGCCATCCGGCGGCGACCAACGCGTCGAAGTGAAAAATCCGAACCCCATCTCCCGAAACACCGGCAACGACCGTCGGGTGATGGTGATCGCGATGAGCCCCAGGATCAGCAGAACGACGGCGGCCGCGCCGGCCGTGATCTTGGCGAAGGCGCGGTCCCGGTAGTCGGATTTTCCCTGTAAGTCGATCATCGCCTCGTTCAGCGCAGCTTGAGGTTGTCGACCTGCTCGAGGGCCTTGTCCTGCAAGCCTTTGGGCAGCGGCGCATAGTCGATGTCGCCGAGCAGGCCCTGACCGTCCTTGACCAGGAAGGTGAGGTAAGCCTTGAGCGCTTCTCCTTTGGCCCTATCCGGCTGAGTCGCATAGACGATGACCCACGTCTGGGCGGTGAGCGGATATGCCTGGTCGCCCTTCGCGTTGAGCGCGCTGAACAGAAGGTTGTCCCCGACCTCGATCCCGTCACCCGCCGCCGAGGCGCCGGCCGTGGTCGCCTCGACGTACTTGCCGGCCTGGTTCTCAATGCTCGCGTATTTGAGACCGGAGGCCTTGGCGTCCGAAAGGTCGGCGTATCCGATAGCGCCCTTGGTCGACTTCACGATCTGCGCGACGCCGGAGTTGCCCTGTCCCGCCTGCGTGTCGCTCGCCCACTCGACGGTCGATCCGCTCTTGAGCTTCCAGACGCCCTGGGCGGCGCCGTTGAGGTATTCGGTGAAGTTCTGGGTGGTGCCCGACCCGTCGGCGCGGTGGGCCACTACGATCTCGGTGGCGGGCAGCTTCAGTCCGGGGTTGTCGGCGGCGATGGCCTTGTCGTTCCATTTGGTGATCTCGCGCTGGAAGATCTTGGCGATGGTCGGGGCGGAGAGCTGCAGCTTGGCCGCCCCGTCCAGGTTGTAGATCACCGCGATGGGAGCCAGAAGGATCGGAACGTAGAGGATCGGACCGCCCTTGGCCTTGGCCGCGTCCGCATCCTTGAATGGGGAGTCGGAGCCGGCGAACTCGACGACCATGTCGGCCAGATCCTGCCGGCCCTTGCCGCTGCCGCCGCCGCCATAGTTGATCGTGATGCCACTGTGCGTCTTCTTGAACTGCTCGATCGCGGCTTCCTGGTAAGGCTTCGAGAGGGTGGAGCCACTTCCGTTGAGGGTGATGCTTGCGACCGACGGGGAGGGGGACGTCTCCCCAGTCTTTTTCTGACATCCGAGCGTGCCGAAGGCGCCAGCCAAGAGCGCGGTGAAGAGGGCAGTCTTGATCATCGTCGAAGCTCCTGAGGTCGGTGGCGTTTCGTTTTCAGGTAGGCGAAGCAGGGTGGGGTCAGTTGGCGGAGACAGCGCCGCGGTGTCGCACGTCGGCAGCCGAGACCATGAAGATGACCTCCTCGGCCAGGTTCTTAACGTGGTCGCCGATTCGTTCGAGGTAGCGACTGACCGAGGTCAGGGGAAGCACGCGGGTGACCGTGGCCGGGTCGGCGGCGACGTTGGCGATCAACTCGGCGAACAGGCTGGCATTCAGGCCGTCGATCTCGACGTCCGCCTTGATGACCGCGTTGGCTTCGTCGATGCTACCCCGCACAAAGCTCTCGATGGCCAGGTGCAGATTTTTTTGGACCAGGATGGCCAGCCGGGTGAGGTCACCGCGCCAATCCAGAGTCGACAGACGGTTGAGCTCGAGGGCGCGCTTGGCGATGCCCGCCGCCAGATCGCCCATTCTCTCGACGTCGACCACGATCTTCAGCGCCATGGTGACGAAGCGAAGGTCGGAGGCCACCGGGTGGCGGGTCATGAGGAGGTGCATCGCGAGCTTGTCGATGTCGTTCTCGTCGCTGTCGATGAATCGGTCGTTGTCGATGACCTGATGCGCGAGGGCGTCGTCCTGAGTCGTCAGCGCCTCCATGGCGAGGGCGATCTGCTCGGCCGCCCGCCCGGCCATCGTCGAGAGCCGGTCTTTCAGCGTCTTGAGCTCCTGCGCAAACTCCCTGTCGGTGGGCTCGATCATGGACGGACGGGAACGTAGCGCCCACGCCGCCGTTCCGGTCCAACAAAAATCAACGATCTTCGTCTTGTCGCCAAATTGTAACGAAGGAGTTGCTTAGCTCCTTACCCGAGCGGCACGTGCGCCGGGCAAAGCCAGGGCGAGGAGGAAGATCATGACCGGAATGACCTGAAATCTCGCGAAGGAACTTCCGGCGGGTGATGAACCCCGCGCCGTAGGGGCGGCTGGCACGCCGTCGGCGTCGCCGCCAGAGCCGCGCCATGATGCCGAACAGAACGTTCAGAGACCGCGCGCGCGTTCTTGCCAAATCCGCTGCTCGGACAGATCGCCCAGGTGCTCGGCGCAGGTCAGCAGGCGCCGGGTGATCAGGCCGCGCTCGTCGGGGGACAGCGCCCCTCCACAGTTGAGCAGGATGCTGCGCGACAACTCGAGGCAATCGCGCCACTCGCCGCGCGCCGCGTGGATCTCGGCGTAGCCGTTCCAGACCCGAAACTGATCGCGCAGTTGCACCCATTGCGGTGGCAGTTGTAGATCGACCGGTGTCGCGCGACGCAGCACGGCGCGGATGCGCAGTACCAGCTCCTGGAGGCTGAACGGCTTGACGATGTAGTCGTCGGCGCCGAGCGCCAGCCCACCGATGCGCGCCTCTTGTCCCGCGCGCGCCGTCAGGAACACGACCGGAAGGCGTTTGGTCTCCGGCGCCGCGCGCAAACGGCGGCAGATCTCGACACCGTCGATGTCGGGCAACATCTGATCGAGCAGCACGAGATCCGGTTGCTGGCGTCTGATCTCCTCCAGTGCCGCCCGACCGGTAGGCGCACCCACCGCGTCGAACCCCGCCAACACCAGGCCAGCCCGCACCGACTCGTTGATGTCGGCGTCATCGTCCACCATCAGCACACGAAACATCGCGCGAGATTCTAGGCGCTGCGGCCGGCGCCCACCGTGACGGCTTGGTGACGCCGCACTGCGGCCGTCCGTAACGAGATCGTCACCAAAGTGTCGAGGTCGCCACGCCACCGCAACACTTCGTTGTGGCGCTTGCATTGGCGTTGACCGGGTAGTCGGCGGCGCGCTACGGGTCTCTGCGAAATCGATGACATTCAAATCTTGGAGGCACTCATGACCCGTCTTACTCGCGTCGCGTTGTGCGCCGCAACAGTGGCAGGGGCACTGCTCACTGCCCAGTCTGCCAACGCACAAACAACGGTGATGTGCAACGACGCCACCACCCTGCCGAACCCGACCATCTTGACCGGCTCGAGCGCGTTCGAACCGACGGTCAAGGGATTCGCCGTAAAGCTCTCCGCGTCGACGGAGGCCACGCCGACGACAATCATCTACCAGGTCCCCGGGTCGTGCTCGGGTGTGGCTAACTTCTCGGCTCCCCTGACAGGGACGGCCCACTACTACACGCTCGACACGACGATGACGCCCCCCGCGGTCGTCACGAACAGCTGTACCTTCGCAGCCGGCCAGATGGCCGACGTGGCCATCTCCGACGTCTTCTATTCCTCGTGCGCGAACGTGACCCAGCCGATTCCGAGCACGCTCGAGGACGTGCCGGGACCGGTGCAGGCCATGCTCTTCGTGGTTCCGAAGTCGAACACGGCGACGCAGTACCTCACGGCGGCGGAGGCGCAGGATATCTACGGCTGCGGCGCAGGCGCGGGCATCGCGACCTTCAACCAGGCCACGGGCATTTTCTGTCGCGACCCCAACTCCGGGACTCAAATCACTATCGCAAAGAACATCGGCCTGGATGCTTCGGTTCTTGTCAGCCCCCTCTGCGTTCCGTCGACCAATGGCACTGCGGGCGTCATCTCGGGCGTGACGACCTACGCGACCCCGGGGAGCGCCATCGGCTTCATTGGCGCCGATGCGTACGATCCGCAGCGCGCGACCCTGAACTCGCTGGCTTTTGCGGGATTCGGCCAAAACCAGGCCTTCTATTCCGACTCCAGCTCCTCGGCCGCGGATCGGCGGAACGTTCGGAACGGTCACTACGTGATCTGGGGCTACGAGCACTTGATCGCGACCGTCGATACGACCGGGACCTTCACCAATCCGAAGGCCGCCAACTTCATCGGCTGGATCAACGGGACCAAGACCGACACGACTTTCGACGCCGTGCAGCTCGAGGGCTCGGCGGGAACGATTCCGACCTGCGCCATGTCGGTGCAGCGGGCGACCGACGGCGGTCCGCTGTCCTGCTATGCCCCGACGGACACCTGCAACTGCGCCTTCGAAGCGGCCATCACCAAGACGACGCCGGCGAATTGCGCCGCGTGCACCGGCACTGGAACCAGCACCTGCACCGGCGGGACGAGCTGCCATCACGGCTTCTGCGAGTGAAAGGGATCTTGACCATGTCTAGAC
>DASRLC010000158.1:0-5855 GCA_035648655.1 Polyangia bacterium | reverse complement strand
TCGCCGCAAGCGCCTGGTGCGGCTGGGGGATGCTCGTGCGCGGTCGGCGGGGGAGGCGACAGCGGACTGTTGGCAATCGGCCTGGTCATGGCCCTGCTGCAGAGCCGGCGGCGGTTTGGAAGGCGCCCGCGGTAGGCGCCGTCGACGGCTCGCTGTGTCGTCGATGATCTGCCAGGAACGAGAGATCGCTTCGGGACAAGTCACGCCGTGGCGCACGCGCGCCGGCGCTCTCGCCTGCCTTTTTGGATCCGATTTTGGAGCTATCGTATTCCTCGACACCCGGGCGGACGGAGGCAATCGAGGCGAAGGCGCCGGGGGGGTGCGCCGCTGATAACGGCGGGGCAACCTGGGGACCGAGCGATCGGTGGCCGTCGGGACTGGCGGCGCCCGTCGAGGTGGCGCCGGCCGTGGCTAGCAGACGAACGGCGGGCTGGCGAGCAGTAGAGGCACGATCAGGCCCGCCACGACCTGGCTCATTCAGTTCCTCGGACGGTTACGGCAATCACCGGGGCGAACGAAGTACAAATGAATTCGGCCGGTCCCGCAGAGCGGAACCGGCCGAATCGTGACGGTGTGCGGAGCGGGCTAGTTCATCGGGAAGGCCTGGATGTAGAGCTTCTGGTTGCTTCCGCCGTTGCAATCCCAGATCTGCATCGGCAGACCGGGCGAGGTGCTCCCGGCATTTTCGTCCATGCAACGATTGGCCTGGACGTTCTTGAAGATGAAGGCGCCGGTCATAGCGTCGGCGGTGATGTTCCACGCCTCGCTCGGCTTTCCGGCCTGACAGTTGTTGATACGGAGCTGGGTCGAGTTGCCCAGCGAGGTGCCGCTGCCCGCGAGATCGACGCACTTGGTGTTGTCGGCGTTCATCACGATGTGCCAGTTCGGTCCGTCCGGGAGCAGGTTGAACATCTGCGGCGTTCCGTTCCAGGTCGTGTACTGCTGGACGGTGGTCCCGTCAGCGGTCGAGCCGTTGCTGATGTCGACCGAGATGCCGCCGCTGCCGGTCAGCGGAGCCAAGCGGTACACGTAGCCCGAATCGAACACCGGCGTGTAGTTGTTGTTGCGCCACACGGTGATACCGTGCTGCCAGACGCCGCCGTTAGAGTTCGTGGTGAGGGCCTTGTAGCCGTCGGGGCAGCCGGCCGCGGGATTCGTGTTCGAGCCTGCCGGGCAGCTGCCCGTCACGCCCAGGCTGAACTGTCCGACCGAGGGCGCATTCTGGCAGAGCGCGCCATTGCCGAAGGGGTTGACGTAAGGCGCACCGACCTGATTCGCGCCCAAGCGGCCGGCGACGACGCCGTTGGCACCGCCAGGAAACCCGGCGCCCTCGCAGTAGTAGGCAACCGGTCCAACCACAGTGGGCTTGGAGAGGCTGGTGAGAGGTCCGGTGTCCATGATGTCACCGAAGAAGGTCCCTTCCTGCATCGGGTAGTTCACGCGATCGACGCCCCAGCCAATGCTGGGGTCATTGGAGTCGAGCCAGAGAGGGACGTGAACGCCCGCCGTGTTTACGTGGGCGATCATGCAGGCTGAAACTCCCTCCATGCACTGGGAATTGCCCGAGACGCCGCCGTTCTTCCAGGCGGGACAGAGGCCGAGCCCACCCGCGAAGGTGTAGTTGGTTCCGTTTTGATCTTGCTTGACGAGCGTGTCATTGGCAGCGAGCGTGCACTTGACCAGGTAGGAGATGGTCTTCCGGCCGCCCGAGGTGGTCATGAGTCCGTTAATGGACGACAGTCCGTTGATGGACGACAGCCCGTTGATGGACGACAGTCCGTTGATGGATGACAGTCCGTTGATGGACGACAGTCCGTTGATGGACGACAGCCCGTTGATGGACGACAGCCCGTTGATGGACGACAAGGCATAGTCCTCGTGGCCCCCCGACTGAACAGTGCTGGCCTCTTCGCCACAGCCGACCAGGCCGACTATTGCTCCGAGTGCAATACTGATTTGGATGGTTCGTTTCCCGAAGTCGCGCATTTTGGTTATTTCTCCCTTGAGGTAGCCCGGCCGACTCGGTGAGTCCCGTGGGCTTTGCGTCGCCCGATCACTCGGGGTATGCGTTTGTTCGCAAGATGTCGGTCCGACACGATGCATGTGTAAAGCAGTAATCGGGCCAACTATTATTTTGATATGTGTTGGCGGATCCGGGGCTTGCCTGGGGGACTTTCGGCCCCACCTGTTGTGCTAGCCGCAACACCCCGCGCTACCTTGGCAACAAAATAGCGCGCCGCGGCAGTGCGACGCGGCAAATGCCCTGCCACTTTTGCGTCCAAAGCCACCCCTCCGCTGGCTAAACCCCGTCCGGGTCTGGGCATCCCATTGGGGAATGTGGCGGGTGAAGGCCGCCATAACCGGTCCACCAGCACCCCAAAATTTCTGGGGGAGGAATGCTGACCGTCAACTACAAACACCCAAGGGCGTCAGCTTGGGGCCGAAGCAGCCGTCCCAGCGGTGGTCGTCCCTACCGCCTCGAGGAGGATCCTCCGGCGCGCGAGCGTGACGGCTCCTGCCACCACGGCGTGGAGCTTCTCGGCATTCATCGATGCACCGTCGGTCAAGCGTAGCGCGACCTTACTCAGGTCGCCCGGAAGGGGTGACGCTCGGCCGACCTACCTGCGCGCGTCGCAGGCGGTTTGCAACCAACGCCCGCGAAAGCGCTCGAGCTTGATGAGGGGTTCGGTCGCGCCCGAAGCATCGACGGTGACCGAGGTGGTCATCAGGACGCCGGTCATGCTATCGCGCGCGCAAGCAGTGAGGTGGGTAGGGGGAGGCGATGGTCCACTGAAGCAGCACGACTTCTGCTTGGTAGCCGGCCAAAACTGAAAGCGCCCTTCGAAATCGGTCGACACCTCGGCGCGATAGGAGCAGGCGTTGGGCGACTTGGGGTGGGCGGAGGTGCAGACAATCACCGTCGCCCCGGAGATCGGGCGACCGCTAGGGTCGATGATTGTTCCGGAAAAGGCTCCTCGGTAGACCTGGGTGTATGAGCATCCCGCGGGCGCGCCCAGCAGCGCGACGGTGGTCATGGCGGCCTGCAGGAATCGCATCGCGTTTCTCTGTTGCCTCGAAGGCCGCCACGTTGTGGAAAGAGGAGCGTCATGTTGATCGCCCATGCCACCCGTCGTACAGCGCCAGAGAGAACCTCGTGTGCTGCGTCCCGTCCGCAGGTCAGTGCCCATAGCCGGCAGCCACTACGTTGGCCTGCACGTCGTTGTCGGCCGAATCCGGCGGAGCCCCGATCGTCAGGGCTCCTTCGAACCAGATGCCGGTACCACTGGGGGAACCGTCGCCTCCGGTTCCCAGTATGATGCCACCTGTCTTTTTCATCGGAGTGTATCCGGGCGGACGCGCCCCGTAGCCACCTGTGGTGGCGTCAAACTTGACTGCAAGGGCGCCGGACTGCGCATTGGCGGCTTTGAGCTCGAAGCATCCCGAAGAGGTGAGGCCCGAGGGGCACTGGCTCGCTGAGAGACCCTTCACAATTGCAGTGACATACGGGAAGTTCACGGTGGTATTGGTCGAAACATTTGCCGAACCGTTCGCGTACCCGAAGGACAGCCCGTTTTCGATGTCTGCCCCGACCCATGGGCCGTTGCCGCCGCCGGATTCTCCAAACTGGGTGTCGGCTCCCCAGTAGAGTGCTTCCATCGTGGCTGCGCCGTCGTCAACGCCGTTTATCTCGGCGTTCCCGTAGTCAAAGCAGCAGCCCGCGTTGTAGCTCGTTCCGTCGAGCACCGAATAGATGGCTTCCGGCGCGTCTCCGGTTGCTACGCCCTGCGTACCTTCGTTCCAGGCTGCGGTAGCGGCGTTCGAAGGGCCAGCATAGTTGCTTGTCAGCGTTGCGGTAGTCGACGCAGTCGTCGCGGCTGCGATGGAGTAGTAGGGGCAATTGTATGTCGAGCAACTCGAGAGCTCTGCGACGAACATGAGGGGCGTGCCCTTGGCAAGGGTTTGCGGACTCGAGAATGTGACGGTCGACGAGCCGTTCGCGACCGACGCGGTCCCCGACAAGGGGGCGCCGGTTCGATAGGCAATCTCCGACCCAGATGTCACCTTGATCCCATAGACGGTATGACCGCCCACCGTGATCTTGGCGGTGGCGGCAGCGGCTGGTTTCCCTCCTTTCGGCAGCCAATTGGCAAACCAGGTGACTCGAAGGTGGTTAGCATGCGGAGACTGGTCGTAGATGATCGGGATGGTGCAGGTCGTGCCGGAACAGAAGGAGTCTTGAAGCGATGAGTCGGCGAAGCCGCCGGCGGCGAGGACGGGGATGTCCTTTGTGGCGTTGTCCGACGCGCGACTGACCTGATAGAGGGGGCCGCTGAACGCGCCGTAGAGGGCGCGAACCGTGCTATGCGCGGCCGCACACGGTGTGCCGGCGGCTTGGTAGATGTCGCAGGGCCCGGGCGGTCCGCCGCTCATGGCGCCAGCCATTCCACCGATCCCGCCGGCGCTGCCTCCGGCCGCTCCCGTTCCGTTGCCGGCCGTTCCACCGGGGCCGCGCCCCCCTGATGCTTGCTGTCCCCCGGCCGCGGCCGCACCACCCGTACCCGAAGCGCCGCCCTTCGCAGATTGCCCGCCCGTGCCCCCTTGCCCGCCAGAGCTCACCTCTCCACCAGTCCCGAGGTGTCCGCCGGAGCCAACTTGCCCGCCGGATCCGATTTGGCCGCCCGTTCCACTCGGCAGGCCACCCGTGGAGCCACCACCGCCGTTGGAACCGGCGGTCGCGCTCGAGCCACCCTGCTCTGAGGACGCGCCACCTGTACCGCCTCCGGATCCGCTGCTGCCGCCGCAACTGGCAAACATCACTGCTGGACCGATGAGACCCAGGAACGGTGAAACGACGTGACGTCGGTGCATGGACCCTCCGGTGATGAGCAGGCGCAGCCCGCTACCAGTTCACTGTCGCTGCGCCGACGATCTTGTGGGGAAATCGTCATGCCGAATGCGGATCAGAACTGCGATAGGAATGGCCATACCTCCGACGGCATCCACGAAGCACTTTGTCCTGAATCGGTCGGCGAGGCGGTGTGCGGGCCGTCGAAGGAGCACCAGATGACCGCGTCTCCGGTCACGCAACCGCTGTAGGCCGTGCAGATATGCCCGCCGGTTGGCGCCGTGGGTAGCGTCTGGATCGTGCATCCGTTCCACCCGGCGAACGCGTCGGTCTGCGTCGCTTGGGAGTTGCCGCTGATATCGCTCAATCCAAGGGATCCGAGGTATGGGATCGGCAGGCAGGTCGTGGGTGCAGTCAACCCTCCCCGCGAGTGGCCAACCGCCGCGCGGAAGACGCCCGGGCGCCCGCAGGCGAGAATCGCCACCATAGCTCCGCCTTGACTGAAGCCTTCGAGCTCGACGCGCGAGGTGTCGATGCAGAGATCACCCTCAACGGTCTTGAGGACCTCGTCGGCGAAGGTCGAGTCGGCCGTCGCATCCCAGATTCCACCATTGGCCGAGGGGGCGACGAAGACCGTGCTGTTGTTGGAGAGATCGAAGAGCCCAAAGTACGTCGGGGCGAGGTCGGTGTCCTTGCCGCCGGCTCCGTGGAAGTCGAGGATGAGCCGGTAGGGGCGGCTGTTATCGTAGTTGTTGGGCCACCGAGCGAGGAATTGCCGACTCGTTCCGGAGATCGTCAACGTGTTCTGGTTGACCGTCGACGCGGGGCTGTTTTTCAATGTTGGAGCCTTTCCGCAACCCGCGCTCGCTGTCCCGGTTGTGCGGCCGCCATCGATGCTCCCCTGGGTGCCTCCCGCGCCGGTCATCGTTCCGCCGGTGCCCGCGCGCCCGGCCGACCCTCCCGCGCCTGGGCCACCGCCGCCCGTCGCCGTCGTGCCGCCTGTTCCGGT
>DASRLC010000157.1:0-8080 GCA_035648655.1 Polyangia bacterium | reverse complement strand
GTGCCGGTCGTGCCCGCCGCGCCACCGCCGACCCCGGTTCCGCCGGTTCCGGTGCCACCGGCGATTCCGCCCGCTGCCCCACCGCGTCCGGATGCGCCGCCCGAAGCGCCGGCCGCACCCGCGCCCGCGGTGCCACCACGTCCGGTCGTCCCGCCACCGGTGGCTCCGCCTGAAGCGCCGGCACCCGCGGTTCCGCCACTGGCGGTGCCGGCCTGTCCGCCGGCGCCGCTTCCGGTTCCGGCACCCGTCCCCATGCCGCCGACTCCGCTACCTGCGATGCCGCCGCTTCCGGTTCCTGAGGCCCCCGCCAGATTGCCGGTACCGCCCCGGCCGCCGGCCACGCCGGCCCCGCCGTTCGGAGGTCCTCCGGTCGCCCCAGTCGAGCCGGAGCCGCCGTCATCGTGGCTGGACGTCCCGGCCGACGAGCAGCCCGCCGCGACGCCAAGGGGTAGCAGAACAAGGGCCAGATAGGTTCGCGCTTTCATGGGGGCACTCCGCTCTTTGTCAAAGGGTTGGGGGCCAAGAACCTGGTGCCGCCGCCGGCGCAAAAATCATATTTCCAGAAATTAGCGGTCGAGCGCTGCAGCTTGGAGCCAAATTATGTAGGAATCCGGCGCGACCGGGCGCGGGCTGTGGCCGACGCGGCGCATGTTAGCCTGACCGGCGACGTGCAGCTGCCGGTCGATCCGCCCGTTCTTCCGATGCTCGCCAAGCGGGTGGGGGAGCTGCCGGCCGGCGACGGCTGGCTCTTCGAGCCCAAGTGGGACGGGTTCCGGGCGCTGGTGTTTCGCGACGGCGCCGAGATCCTGATCCAGAGCCGCGACAGCAAGCCGCTCAATCGGTATTTCCCGGAGTTGCTCGGTCCGCTGGCGGAGGCGCTGCCCGAGCGGTGCGTGCTGGACGGCGAGATCGTGCTGGCGAGGGGGAGCGCGCTCGACTTCGAGGCGCTGCAGATGCGGCTGCATCCGGCGGCGTCGCGGGTGAAGTTGCTGGCGGTGGAGATTCCGGCCTCGATCGTGTTCTTCGATCTGCTCTGCGAAGGCGATCGCGACCTGCGCAGCGCGCCGTTTCGCGAGCGGCGCGCTTTGATGCAAGCGCATCTCCGTCGCGCCGTGCCGCCGATTCATCTCACCCCCGCCACCTCCGATCGGGCGGTGGCCGCCGACTGGTTTCGCCGTTTCGAGGGCGCCGGCCTCGACGGCGTGATGGCCAAGGCCGCCGAGGGTGGCTACGAGCCGAACAAGCGGACCATGCTCAAGGTGAAGCACGATCGCGAGTGTGACTGCGTGGTGGCCGGCTTTCGCTGGCACGCCCGCAGCGAACGCGACGCGGTCGGCTCACTGCTGCTCGGTCTGTTTGACGATGCGGGCGCGCTGCAACACGTCGGCGTGGCGGCCAGCTTTACGACTGTCAAGCGGCGCGAGCTGGTCGAGACGCTGGCGCCGTACCGCGAAAACGCGCTCGACGGCCACCCGTGGCGGGCCTGGGCCGAGGCGCAACAGGTCGACGGCGAGCCGAGGCGCGTGCCGGGCGCACAGAGCCGTTGGAGCCAGGGGAAGGATCTCGGCTGGGAGCCGCTGCGGCCCGAGTTGGTGGTCGAGGTCGGCTACGATCACATGCAGGGCTCGCGGTTTCGCCACACCGGGCAGTTTCGGCGCTGGCGCCCGGACAAGGCGCCACGCGACTGCACCTACGCCCAGCTCGAGGTGATCGCGCCGCAAGAGCTGGCGGAGATCTTCGCGACCGGCCGCTGAGATGCTGGACCTCCGGGGATGCGCTCAGCTTTCGGGAGTTTTGGTGCCGCCGCGGCGGGATTCGGTCCACCGGCCGCGCCATTCGCGCGTCGGATCGTCGTCGGGATCGGGCGTCTCTTGCGGCGGGCGCAGCTCTTCCGGCACGTGACGCAGGTTCACGCGGATCCGCGTCCAGGTCGACGAACGTCCGCGCATGGCGTCGACCAGGACGTCGTCGACCGCCAGCCTGTCGGCGATCGCGGCGTGCTTGATCTTCCAACGTTCGAGGCCCGCCAGCGCCGCCGCCTTGTCGGGCGAGTTCGCTACCGTGACCAGTGGCATCCGGGCCCGCGGCGGGCGGGGCGTGGCGCCCGTGGCCCGAGCCCGCGACGGCGCCACCCGCGGCGCCTCGCCGATCGTCTTTTGAAAGTGCGGCGGCCAGGGCGCATCGCCCAGCCCGGCGGCCTCGTCGCGCGCCGCCAGCTCCAGCAGCGCCTCGAGCGATCCCGGCGCCGCGTCGATCCCCGCGTGCGCATCGCCGCGCGTCGCGAAGCGCGCCGGCATGGTGGCGACCGTGAAGTCGGCCGGCTCACAATCGGGCACCTCGCTCCAGTCGAGCGGCGCCGAGACGCGCGCGTCGGACACCGGGCGCACCGAATAGGCCGAGCAGGTGGTGCGGTCCTTGGCGTTCTGGTTGTAGTCCAGGAACACGCCGTGGCGCTCTTCCTTCCACCACTTCGAAGTCGCGATGGTCGGCGCGCGTCGCTCGATCTCCCGCGACAGCGCGATGGCCGCGCGGCGCACTTCCGTGAAGGTCCAACGCGGTGAGATCCGCACGTTGACGTGCAGCCCGCGCGAGCCGCTGGTCTTGGGCCAACCGCGCAGCCCCATCTCGTCGAGGAGCGCCTTCACCTCCAGCGCCACGCGCCGGACGTCGTCCCAGGCCACGCCGGGGCCGGGATCGAGGTCGACGCGCAGCTCGTCGGGATGATCGAGATCGGCGGCGCGCACCGGGTGCGGGTGCAGCTCGATGCAGCCCAGATTCACGATGAAGGCCAACCCGGCCGCGTCGTCGACCACCAGCTCTTCGGCGGTACGCCCCGAAGGGAAAGCCAAGGTCACGGTGCGCAGCCAATCGGGTCGCTGCTCGGGCGCGCGCTTTTGATAGAAGGCTTCGCCCTCGGCACCGTCGACGAAGCGCTTGAGCACGATCGGGCGATCGCGAATGCCGAGGAGCGCGCCGCCGGCCACCGCCAGATAGTACTGGACCAGATCCAACTTCGAGAGCTTCGCTTCGCGCGAGAAGTAGGGCTTGTCCGGGTGGCTGATGCGGACCTCCCGCCCGGCCACCTGCAAGGTCTGGGCGGTGTCGGCAGATTTGCCGGCCGGTTTCCGGGGGGTCTTGGTGGTCACGCGCCAAGGCTACAACAGGCATCCGCGATCGACCGGTTCCACGCTAAAACCGGGGGATGGCCGACAGCAAGGAAGACGTGCTGGAGATGTTGCGGGATCTGGCCGAGCTGACGATGCTCGACGAAGGGGACCCGCAGTCGTTTCGGGTGCGCGCCTACGAGAGCGCCGGGCAGGCCATCTCGGCGCAGGCCACCGATCTGGGCGTGCTGACCGTCAAGGAGCTGCAGCGGATCGACGGTATCGGCAAGAGCACGGCCGAAAAGATCCGCGAGCTGCTCGAAACCGGCAAGGTCGCCAAGCTGGAGGGGCTGCGGCAGAAGCATCCGCCTTCGGTGGTGGCGCTGCTGCGCATCCAGGGGCTCGGGCCCAAGGCGCTCGGGAGGCTGAGGACTGAGCTGGGCGTGCAATCGCTGGACGATCTGCGCGGGGTGTTGGCCACGCATAGACTGCGCCCTCTGCGCGGGTTTGGCCCCAAGTCCGAGGAGAAGCTCGCCCAGGCCCTGGCGCGATTCGAGGCGCAGGGGTCCGCCTCACGAACGCCGATCTCGGTGGCGTTGCCGCTGGCCGAGCGGATCGTGGCGCATTTGCGCGAGCTGCCCGGGGTCAGGCACGCGTCGACCTGCGGCTCGCTGCGCCGGTTCTCCGAGACCATCGGCGACGTCGACATCGTCGTGGCGGCCGAAGACGCCGAGCCGGTGATGGAGGCGCTGGTGTCGATGGGTCTCACCGATCGCGTGCTCGGGCGCGGGGCGGCCAAGACCAGCGTGGTCACCCGCCGCGGCACCCAGATCGATCTGCGGGTGGTGGCGGCCGGCCAGCTCGGCGCGGCGCTGCTGTATTTCACCGGCTCGAAGGGACACAACATCAAGCTGCGCCAGCGGGCGCTGGCCCGCGGCCTGACGCTGAACGAGTACGCGCTGTCGGAGATCGAAGGGGGACGGGTGGTCGCTTGCGAGACCGAGGAGCAGATCTACCGGGCCCTCGACCTACCCTTCATCCCGCCGGTGCTGCGGGAAGACGCCGGTGAGATCGAAGCCGCCGAGAGCGGCCGCCTCCCGCGACCTCTGCGCCCGGTCATCGGCGACTTTCACCTGCACACCACCGTCTCCGGCGATGGGCGCTCGCCCCTGGAAGAGGTGGTGGCCGCCGCCATCGGTCGTGGCTACCGGGTCTTGGCGGTCACCGATCACGCCGAGGGCACTCTGTCGGGCGTCAGCCGAGAGATCTTATTGGTCCAGCGGGCGCGCATCCGGGCGCTGCAGCGCGAGCTGGGCGACGCGCTGAAGTTGCTGCATGGGGTCGAGCTGAACATCGGGCCGCAGGGTCAGCTCGACTACGATCTCGAGTTCCGGCAGAGCTTCGATTGGTGTTTGGCCTCCGTACACGATCACTTCGAGCTCGACCGCGCGGCTCAGACCCAGCGGGTGGTGGCCGCCATGCGCGATCCGGCGGTGCGCATGATTGGTCACCTGTCGGCCCGCATGATCGGCGGGCGGCCGCCCATCGATCTCGACATGGAGCTGGTGGCCGCGGCGGCCGCCGAGACCGGCACCGCGCTCGAGATCAACGGTGCGCTCCCCCGGCTCGATCTGTCGGTCGAGGCGCTGCGCCGCACGCGGGCCCACGACGTCACCTACGTGCTGACCAGCGACGCCCACCGCGCCGAGGAGCTGGAACGGGTACGCTTCGCCGGGCTCAATGCCGAGCGCGCCTGGGTCGACGCCGACCGCGTCGCCAACACCTGGGCCCCCGAGCGGTTGGCCACCTGGGCCACCCGGCGAAAATGACGCCCCTCGCCGCGGGGGTCCTGGGTCGCTCGTCGAGGGGGATTTTTAGTAGCCGACGTAGGGCGGTCGGGCGCGCTCGACGAAGGCGCGCACGCTGGGCCGCTCCCACTGCGCGGCCGCGAAATCCTGCAGGTGCGGCGGCACCGGATCGCCGTTGGCGATCAGCCGCTTCAGCATCATGGCCAGGTCGACGTCCGCGATCGTAAAGGTGCCGAAGAGCGAGGTGCGCCCCTCCGGGATGAAGGCCGACGCCGCCGCGATCAGCTTGGCGGCGGCCGTTTGCCCCGCCGGGGACAGCGGCGCGCGGCTCGGCGCATAGAAGACGGTGCTGGTGGGCCGCTCTTCGCGAATCGGCACCAGGTCGCTGCGCAACCAGGCCATGATCTGGCGGGCCCGGGCCCGCCCATTGCGCGTCGATGGCCAGATCGACATGTGCTCGGGCGGGGGGAAGGTCTCTTCCAGATATTCGACGATGGCGCTGGATTCGGAGAGCCGAAAGCTGCCGTGCTCGAGGACCGGCACCCGCCCCGTGACGGACCGGGTTTGGAAGGCCGGCGCCAGCTGTTCGCGCTCCTGCAGCCGGACCTCGCGCGTCTCGAACCGAAGCCCCTTTTCCGTCAGACAGACGAAGACCGAGAAGGCGTAGGGGCTGTTCCAGAAACTGTCGACGTACAGGATGAGGGGATCCATATTGCGTCGCGCAGTGTAGCCAGAGTGGTCCTCGGATACACGCCCGGCGGGTCCGGATCGGGCGAATAGTCATCCCGGACGCCGGTGGCGGTCGAGTATTCGCCCGGCCCGTGGTATTCCCCTGATCGATCCACGGATGCCACGATGAAGCGAGGACGTACTTGAGCACGAACGCGACCCGTCATTACCTGCACGGCGATTACCTGGAGGCTGCAGACCGAAGTCCCGGAAACGTCGTCTACTGCGCCTTCTGCGATGGCTATTGTCTCCCGCAGCACCTCTACGACGAGCACGAAATCAACGAGAACTTCGTTCGGCTCAAGGCGGGCAAGCGGGGGCTCGACCGAGCCCGCCAGCGCGTCGAGCGTCCGATCGATGCGCCAAATTTTCTCGACGGCACGCCGGATCCGGTCTGAGCGGGTCTGCCCGCCCACCTGTCGGCACGTGTCGTCCGGCGGCCACGCCGCGGGAAGCAGATGCGCGTACATCGGATCCAGACGCACAGCTGTGCGTGCTCCGGCTGAGACCGACAAAGCGCGGGTCGTCCGCGACGCTCGAGCTTGTCGAGAGTGATCGCCGGAAAAAACGACCGAAGGTTTCGAAAAAAACAACTTGGTCGCTACGGATCGGCTTGAACGCGTCGATCAAGCTGCTACCACCGATACCCAGTCGAAATTAGGACGGTGGGCACTAACTAGCGCTCGCAATGGTCGGCTCGACCATTGCGCCAGGCTCTCCGTTCATCGGCCCCGCCGACAATTCGTCGGCGGCGATTTTGGGGATCTTTGCTGCGGGCAGTGACGCCCGAGCTACACCTTTAGTTTGCTTTGCCCGATCTCTCTGTCGAATTCAAACCAGGAGAAAAGAATGCAAGTAAAGCAAATGATCATTGGTCTCTGTCTAGCGCTGGGGGCAGCCGCTGGATGTGAAGGTAATATCGGTGGTGCGGGTGTCAATACCGGGCAAGACGATTCAAACGCCGTTGATGTCGCCGGTGGCCAGCTGGTCCATTGGGGAAACTTTCGTCGCCACCCGATTGGTGGCAGCGCGGGCACAACCGGTGAGGCTGGAACGACCGGCGGGGCAGGCACAACGGGCGAGGCCGGAACGACCGGCGTCGCGGGAACGACCGGTGTCGCCGGAACGACCGGCGTCGCCGGAACGACCGGCGAGGCGGGAACGACCGGTGGGGCAGCAACGACGGGTGCCGGAAATACGGCAGGCACCACCGGGATCGCCGGAACCATCGGCACGACCGGAGCGGCCGGCGCGGGCTCGATCGTTGGCGGTACGACGGGCGCTGGCTCAGCCGGGGGCAGCTCCGGCACCACGACCGCCGGCCACGCCACACGTCCCTCCTACAACACGGGCCACGGGTTCTTCGTTCTGAACGGAAAGCTCTATGACGCGGGCGGCGTCGAGTTCCGCATTCGCGGCGTCAACAAGCTGCATTGGGATCTCACGACCAACGGCATCCCCAACACGCATGCCAATACTGAACGGTGGACCATCGACTTCACCCAACCCACGGCGACCAATCTGGGGCTCGTGCAGAGCTCGATCGCCAAACACATGGTGCCGATGCCGGGCAACTGGAACGCCACCTGCGACACGGACCAGGCGTCGTTGTCGGCCATCGTCGACACCTGGGTGGCGCAAGAGCCGGCCTGGCACGCCGTCGACGACAAGATGATTATCAACGTCGCCAACGAATGGGGTCCCGCGGGCGATACCGGCTGGCGCGACGGCTACATCACCGCCATCGCGCGGCTGCGGGCGGCCGGCTACCTGGCGACGATCTCGATCACCTCGGGCGGCTGCGGCCAGGACAACGCGGACCTCGTGCAGTACGCGCAGGCCGTCTTCAACAGCGACCCGCAGAAGAACGTGATCTTCGATCAACATGTCTACGGCGGCTTCGAGGATCCACCCACCGAAA
The DNA here is from genome assembly GCA_035648655.1 of Polyangia bacterium. Taxonomy (GTDB): domain Bacteria; phylum Myxococcota_A; class Polyangia; order Fen-1088; family Fen-1088; genus JADGRB01. Next base: position 518 of record DASRLC010000157.1, on the reverse strand, counting down.
CCTGGGAGCTGGACTTCAAATCCAGCATGAGCGCGCTGAAAGCGACGGGGCTCTGCATGATCGTGGGCGAGTTCGGACCGGGCCGGAACATCGGACCTTCTCCGACGTTGCTCACGCCCGACGAGGTCATCCAGGTGGCGGAAGCCAACAACCTGGGCTGGATGGCCTGGGCCTGGGACGACAACATCGCCGCGGGCGACAGCTGGTTCGCGCTCTCCAACACCGGCAATTACAACTCGAGCGCCGATCTGACGACCTTCGGGAAGGTGGTCGTCGAGAACCCGACCTACGGCCTGCTGGCCCTGGCGCGTCCCAACACGGTGTTCTGACCAGGCGCGCCGCGCGGGACCACACCCGATCGACGTGAGATCGGCCGCGCGCCGGGCGTGGCGTCCCGCGTCGGCTGGACCGATTCAACCGCCGGCGGGGGCCGCCGGGCCGCTGCCGCCGAGGATTCATGGGCAGGGCCCGGCGCCCGAAGCGCCACCGCGGCCGCCAGCGCCAGCGCGGCCACACCG
>DASRLC010000156.1:0-9253 GCA_035648655.1 Polyangia bacterium | reverse complement strand
CACGCAGGTCCTTTCCGAAAAGGACCTGCTGCCGCCGGCGGCGCCGCCACCCCCGGCGGACGCCATCAAGCCGCCCCCGCTGCCCGGATCAAAAAAAGCCTAAGTGGCCGCCCCTTCCACAGCGCCGGAGGATCCGGATCGCGTCAAGGTGGAGCGCGCGCGCATGAGCTTCGTCGAGCACCTGTCCGAGCTGCGCCTGCGGCTGCGGAACTCGGCGATCATCTTCCTGGTGGCGGTGGGGGTCTCGTTCTACTTCGTCAAAAATTACTTCGATTTCATTACCCGCCCGGCGCGCGCCGCCTGGATCGTCGCGCTGGCCGGCCAAGAGCCAGTTTTCCGCTTCGCGAGCCCGACCGAGCCGTTCTGGGTCTACACCAAGCTGGCGATGTACGGCGCGCTGCTGGTTGCGAGCCCCTTCATCTTCTGGGAGCTCTGGCGGTTCGTGGCGCCGGGCCTGTATCGCAAAGAGAAACGCCTGGCGCTGGTGGTGACCGGCGCGACCGCGATCTGCTTCATCGGCGGCGCGCTCTTCGGGTACGGCGTGCTCTGCAAACCGGCGCTGACCTACATGTTGTCGTTCGCCGAGACCTTTCCCAGCGGCAGCCTGCACTTCAAGATCGAGCCGGCGGTCATGATGGACGAGGTCGTCGGGTTCATGCTGGCGATGCTGATCGGCACCGGCTTGGCGTTCGAGCTGCCGGTGATCCTGGGCGTGATGGGCTGGCTGGGGATCATCAAATCGAAGTCGCTCTGGCGGTTCAACAAGTACGCGCTCATCTTGGCCTTCGTCGTCGGCGGTGTGCTGACGCCGGGTCCCGACGTGCTGTCGCAGGTGCTGATGTCGACGCCGCTCTTCGGTCTCTACAACGTCTCGATCCTGATCGTCTGGCTCATCGAGCGCGCTTCCCGCAAGCGGCTGGCCGAGCTGGCCAAGGCCACCGGCGCCGATCTGGTCCCGACCGACTCCGACTAGCCGGCTCGGCCAACCGGCGTCGCCCCGACGCAAAAATTTGACGGGACGCCCATGCCGGGGAAGATGGGTTAGGTGATCCATGCTGGGCGAGTTTCCTGAAAGTCGTGTCCGTTCCCTGCAAAAGGGCTTCGTGCTGGTCGCTGCCGGTCCCCGTCGGGGCGCGGTAGCCGGCCTGCAGCGCCGCCTGCGCGTGCGCGACGAGGTCCCGAGCTCGGGCCAGATCGTGTTCCGCGCGGTCAGCCAGACGCCGCGCTAGGACGCATTGTTGTTCCGTCTCATCAAGCTGGGCGTGGCCCTGGTCGCTTTCGTCGCGTTCGCCTGGTTCGGGGCGACGGTCAAGCTCGGCTCGCAGACGCTGTTCGAACATCTGCGCGCCATCGGGCAGACCAAGGAGTCGCAGGAGCTGGTCGACGGCACCAAGCAGGCGGCCGGCCCGCTGGTGGACGACGTGCGCCGCCGCATTGGCAGCAAGAGCGAGGCGGCCGCCGCCACGCCGGACTCGGGCCTACCCGAGGAGCGCGTCTCGGCCGCCGATCAGCACGAGCTCCGCCGGCTGATTCGCAAGGTCGATCGCTGACGCGCGGCCCGCCATCGCGGCGGGCAGAGCGGGCAAGCGCGCGCCGGACCCGCGCATCGCGTAGGCTCGTCCTGCATGCGCTTCCAGGTCGGGCTTCCGTCGCGTGTCGGGTGCGCGGTCGCATTGGCCGTCGTCTCCGTCGGTGCGCGCCGGACTTTGGCGCGAGAGCCGACGCTGTGGACCAACGCCCCGCGACGCGGGGAGCCTGCAGCCCGCAAGCGCGGCGAGCCGGTGGGCGGATTCGCCGATCTGGCGGGACGCGCCCGCGCCGCCGTGGTTCACGTGCGCGGCGAGATGGGCGAGGGGAGCGCCGCCGCCGAGTCCGAGAGCGAAGCCGGCAAGACCTCCATCGGCACCGGGTTCATCATCAACGAGGCCGGCTACGTGATCACCAACGAGCACGTGGTGCGCGGCGTGGTCGATCTGCGCGTGCGGCTCTATGACGGCCGCGAGCTGCCGGCCTGCGTGGCGGGCGCCGATCTGCCGACCGACATCGCGCTGCTCAAGATCGACGGGGCGGGCCCGCTGCCGGTGTTGCCGCTCGGCAACTCGGACGCGGTTCGGGTCGGCGAGCCGGTAATCGCCATCGGCAACCCCTACGGGTTCAATCACAGCGTGACCGCCGGGATCGTGTCGGCCAAGGAGCGGGTGGTCGATCGGGCCAGCCCGCGCGACGAGCGCGCCGACGATCTCTACTCGTTCTTCATCCAGACCGACGCCGCCATCAACCTAGGGAATTCGGGGGGGCCGCTCATCGACGCCTCGGGCGCCGTGATCGGCGTGAGCGCGGCCTTCTGGGCCGGGCGCACGCTGCAGCCGGCGCAGGGGATCGGCTTCGCGATCCCCATCAACATCGTCAAGGCGCTGCTGCCCCGCCTGGCCGACAGCGGTACCGTGCGGCGCGCCTATCTGGGCGTCGACGCGCAGCCGATCGATCCACCGCTCGAGGCGGCGCTCAAGCTCCCCTCGCCGCGGGGCGCGCTCATCGCCAGCATCGAGAAGGCCTCGCCCGCCGAGGCCGCCGGCCTCGAGCCGGGCGACGTGGTCGTGACCTGGGACGGCGCCGAAGTCGCCAGCAGCGAAGACTTCAAGATCGACGCCCAGCTCAGCGTGCCGGGCAGGCGGATCAAGATCGCGGTGGTCCGCGACGGCAAGCGCAGCGAGCGCGAGATCGTGCCCCGCGCGGCGGCGGTCAAGGACGTCGCGCCCCCCCACCCGTCGAGCTGTGGCCGCCCGCGTGAGCCGCTGATGGCCAACGTCGACGACTTCGACGTACAACAAGCGCCTTCCCGAGCGGCGGGGGCCGCCGGCGGACGCGGGGTGGTGGTGTCGCGGGTAACCGACCACAGCGCGGCGGCCCAGGCTGGTCTCAAGGTCGGCGATCTGGTTTTGCGGATCGGCAAGACCGGCGTGCGGGCACCCCCGGATGTGGCGGCGGCCCTCAACGGTTATAAATTGGGCGACGCGGTCCCCATGCTCGTGCGCCGCGGGGGCTTCGATTTCTGGATGGCCTTTACCCGGCGCTGAGGTGACTTCACATGATGGATGAGAAACGCTACCGGCAGCTCCTCGACGACGCCTTCGCCCGCGTCGACCGCGCCTTCGAGGACGTCGATCCCGACGTGGCGGAGGTGTCGGTGTCGCAGGGCGCGCTGACCATCACCTACCTCGAGAAGTTGCGCCTGATGTTGACGCCGCAGCCGTCGCCGCGGCAGCTCTGGGTGGCGTTTCGCGATCGCGCGTGGCACTTCGACTGGGATGAAGCGAGCCGGGCCTGGCTCGACGATCGCGGCCAGGGGGTTGATCTCTACGCGCTGATCGAGACCACCAGCCGCGCGGCCGCCGGCGCCTCGGTCCAGATCGCGCGGCCGTGACGGCGTCGGTCAGGCCCCGAGCTCGATCATCTTGAGCATGGCCCGCGCGGCGCCGACGCGGACCTCCTCGGGGACGGTGATACGCTGTGTGGGCGGCTCGTCCCGCAGCGTGAGGTAGACGCTCTCGAGATCGGTGGTCTTCATGTAGCGGCAAAGCCGGCAGGGTTTGTAGAACTGCTTCTCCGGGTGGTCGAGCTCGAGCCGCACCACCAGGCCGCACTCGGTCAGGATCGCGTAGCGGCTCTGCTCCGGGTGCGACTCGACGTACTTGGCCATCTGCGAGGTCGACAGCACGGCGTCGGCGGCATCTTGCAACTCGGGCCGCACCTCGCCGTGGACGATCACCGTCGCTCCGGGATCGTCCCGCCGGATGCGCGCGATGTCCTCCAGGCCCATCTGGTGGTGGACGTGGCAGGCGCCTTCCCAGGCGAAGACGTTGCCGACGAGACCCTGGCGCTCGCCTTGCCGGATGAGCGGCTCGATCATCTCGGCGTACTCGCGCGGATGGAACTTGTGCGGCTCGGGCGGCGGTAGGTAAGTCCGGCGGGTCTTGAGCGCGACCTGATAGGCCAGGTTCTGGTCCGGCACGAAGAGGATGTCCGGAACCCCCAGCCGCTCGGCGATGCGCGCGGCGTTGGAGCTGGTGCAGCAGCTGTCGGAGAGCGCTTTGACGTCGGCATAGGTGTTGACGTAGGTCATGGTCGCGAAGCGCCGGCCGGCGGCGCGCAGAAAGTCCTGCCGTTCGGCCACGTCGTCGGCGTCGACCTCGGCCAGCGAGCACAGCGCGTCGAGCTTGGGCAGATAGACCGGCCGGTCGGGCGCCAGCGTGTAGCAGCCTTCGGCCATGAAGCGGACGCCGCAGAAGACCACCAGCGCCCCCTGCTCGGGCGGCAGATCGCGCGCCTTGACCGCCAGCTCGAAGCTGTCGCCCACCAGATCGGCCACCGCCTGCACCTCCGGCAACTGGTAGTTGTGCGCGGGGATGAAGGCCCGCTTGTCGCGCTTGAGGCGGCCGATCTCGTCCCACAGGTGGGCGACCCGCGTCGCGTCGCTCTCGGCGACGTGGCCACCCCGCACCAACCGGTCCAGCGCGACGAACGACATCCCAAACACTTAGCGCGGCCGGGTCGGGACGTCGACCGCCGCCGGCCTGCGCGTGCGCGTGGCGTGGTAGGTTGCGCGGCGATGGAGCGGATGTTCGATCCCGACATCTGGCGGGAGGTCACCGGCGGCGAGGTCGGCAACCGCGTGCGGCGGCTGACCCGCGTCACGCCGCTGGTGCCCGCGCCGTCGCTCGGCCGGCGGACCGGCGCCGACGTCTGGCTGAAGCTCGAGAGCCTGCAGCGCACGGGATCGTTCAAGCTGCGCGGCGCGGCGGCCCGGATCGCGGCGCTGGCCCTGGATTCGCGCTCGGGTCCGCGGCGGGTCATCGCGGCCTCGGCGGGCAACCACGGCCTCGGCGTGGCGCTGGCCGCGCGCGCATTCGACCTCGAGGCCACCGTGCTGGTGTCGGCGCAGGCGCCCGAGTTCAAGCGCGCCGGGATTGCGGCGCTGGGCGCGCAGGTGGAGGTCGGCGGCGCCACCTATGACGAGGCGGAGGCCGTCGCCCGCCGTCGGGCCGAGGCCGATCCGGGGCTGGTGTTCGTCTCGGCCTTCGACGACGACTACGTGATCGCTGGCAACGGCGGCCTGCTGGCGCGCGAGATCCTGGCCCAGCTCCCCGACGTCCAGTCGATCGTGGTGCCGGTGGGCGGCGGCGGTCTGGCGGGCGGGATCGGCGTCGAGGTCGTGCCGCGCGGGATCAAGCTGCTGGGCGCGTCGCCGGAGGCCAACTGCGCGATGCGACGCTCGATCGACGACGGCCGCGCCTACACCACCTACGGCGGTGGCCCGACGCTGGCGGAGGGATTGGAGGGCGCGGTCAGCGAACGGACCTACGCGATGGCGCGCGACTATTTCCCCGACATCGCGCTGTGCAGCGAGCTGCAGATCCGCGAGGCCATCGTCTACGCCTACCGCACGCTGGGGATCCTCTGCGAGGCCTCGGCGGCGCCGGCGCTGGCCGTGCTGCTCGACGATGCCAGCGCCATCCGCGGCCGGCGCACCGTCGTGGTCGTGACCGGCGGCAACATCGAGCCCGACCTCCTCGACCAACTCCTCACCGGCGCCGCCACCGGCGTCTGAGCGTCGGCCCGATGTGGCGGTCAGAGGTTTTTTTGAGCTTCTGCCACTCCGGCGGTCTTGGCGCGGTTGAGCGCGGCGCTGCGGAGGGTGTGCCCGGTCGGGCCATCGCCCAGCTTCTTGCGCGCGTTGGCGCCGTGGCCGGGACCGAGGATATCGCGCAGGTAGGCCTCGTATTGAAAGGTGTCCGAGTGCTGCGTGGTGTGACAGCCGGTGCAGGTGCTGGCGGGCGTCTCCCGGTGTAGTGAGGACGGTTCCTCGAGCCCCTTCTGTTCGACGTGGATCGACGCGGGGCCGTGGCAGACCTCGCATTGCACGTCGCGCAGGTGATCGGTGTGCCCCAGGCTGGTGCCGCCGACTTGCGCGTACCCGGTCACGTGACAGCCGATGCAGCGGTAGTCGTTCTCTTTGTCGACCTCGACCAGCGTGTGCCAGGCGGTGGCGTGGACGGTGGTTTTCCAGAACGCCAGCGCCGCCTGATGACAGCCCGCGCACTTGGCGTCCCCCACGAAGTAGGCGCGCCCCGGCTCGCGGGGCGCAGGCGGCGCGGCGTTGCGCAGATTGATGGCCGCCACCTGGCCGTCGAGGTGGTGCATCTCCGCGGCGACCTTGGCGTCGCGCGGAAGGCTGCGGCGCAGCGGGATGAGCTGGTTCGTGAAGTAGTTGCCGGCGGCGGGCGGCGCCCAAGGGGCGTCCAGACCCTTGCGCTCATCGGCGAGTCTCTGGCGCTCGCGACGTTTTGCGGCGATGAAGGCGGGATCGCCGCCCCCCTGCGACCAGCTCTCGAGATCGGCGTCGAGGCGCGCGGTGGCCCGATCAATCTCCACCCGGCGCAGGGTGGCTGCTTCCGGGCCGCCGGCGTCGGTCAGCGGGCCGGCGCCGCGCCACACGATGTCGAGGCGTCCGACCCGCTCCAGCTCCTCGGCGGCGGCCACCACGAAGGTGTTGCCGAGCCGCTCGGCACGGGCTTGCCCATTTCCAACCTGCTGGCCGAGCACCAGGATGTCCGGCGCTGCGCTACGGGCCAGACGGCGCGCCGTCGGTTTATCGACCGGGGCGAGCGCGATCACCAGCTCGGCCCCCGCCCGGCGCAGCCGCGAAACCTCGGCCTTGGCCGCGGTCACGGGATCCTCGGCCTTGACGTGCAGGTCGCCCGCCAGCGCCGGATCGGCGACGCCGAAGATGCCGACCTTGATGCCCGCAATGGTCTTCAACACCGAAGGGGCCACCACCGGCGAGCCAGAGAGGTTCACCGCCAAGCGGCTGGGGACCACCTCGCGGGCGCCCCCGCTCAGATCGGCTTCCGCCAGGCCGGCCGCGAACGGCCCCAGGTCGCCCAGCGTGCGCCCCAGAAATCGGGCGCGGAGATTGTTGGCGGGCCTTTCCTTGACGCCACTGCTCTCGGGAAACGACAGACCACCCCCATCCACCAGCAAGACCGGGGCCGATTTCGCGGCGCCCCGCACCAAGGCGGCATAACGGGCGACGTCGCCCAACGGATCACTGGTGCAGCCGCAGGGCTCCAGCGTCCCGTGGATCTCACCCGTGTAGAAGAGAGTCAGGTGTTTGGCGCCGTCCCCAACCGGGTGGCTTCCCGCGACCGGACGGGGGCCCACCTCGGCGTGTGCCCCCGCGCGCGCCGCCCGATCGCCAGCCGCTGTGCCCGCGAGCAGCGCGGCGAGCGTGAGCCTGGCGGTGAGCGTGAGCCTGCCAGCGGATGGACCCCCGGTTCGCATGCGGCACTATTGCAATCTGGAACGAGCCCTGGCAATTCCCGAGGAGAGACCAGCCCGCGCCAGCTTGCGTGCTTGACAGGGCGGTAGGTGGCCGGTAGTTTTGCCAGCTCGTTTTTCGAGGACTCAAAAACCATGTCCGTGACCATTCGTTTGACCCGCGCCGGCGGAAAAAAGGTTCCCTTCTATCGCGTCGTTGCGGCCGACAGCCGCAGCCCGCGTGACGGTCGCTTCATCGAGCAGCTCGGTGTCTACGACCCCTTGCGCGATCCGGTCGAGTTCCGGGTCGACGGCCCGCGCCTGCAGCACTGGCTGTCGGTGGGCGCGGTGCCCAGCGAGACCGTCTCCCAGCTGCTCCGCCGGCAACGGCGCGCGGCGCCGGCTTCGCCCCCCGCGGCCTGAACCCCACGCGAACCATGAGCGAAGACGCTCAGAAATCGGCGCCCGCCAGCTCGCTGCAGCCGGCCTTGCGCGAGCTGGTCGACTATCTGGCGCGCGGCCTGGTCGATCGTCCGGAGGAGGTGGAGGTCGAAGAGATCTCCGAGACGGACGCGTTGGTCTTCGAGCTCAAGGTCGCCGAGGAGGATCTCGGTAAGGTGATCGGCAAGCAGGGGCGCACCGCCAAGGCGCTGCGCACGATCTTGTCGGCCGCCTCGGCCAAGACCCGCCGCCGCGTCATCCTCGAGATCCTCGAGTAGGCCGACGGACCCCAAGCGCGACGGCTACGAGCCGGACACGCTGGCGATCGGGATCCTCGGTCGGCCACACGGCGTGGGTGGCGAGATCTCGCTGCGCCCCTACAATCCGCACGGCGGAATCGCGGGTGGCGTGGCGCAGCTCGTCCTGTTGCGCGACGGCCGGCGGGAGGTGCGGCCGGTCCGTTCGTTTCGAGCGGTGGCCGGCGGTTATCTGATCCGGTTCACCGACTTCGATGACCGTGAGAGCGTGTCGGTGTTGACCCACGCCGAGGTGCGCATCGAGCGGACGGCGCTGCCCGCGCTGGGGCCGGGCGAATACTACGTCGAGGACGTCATTGGGTGCGCGGTGGAGGACGAAGCCGGGCGGGCCCTCGGCGTGGCGCGGGAGATCTTCTGGAACGGGGCCCATGACGTGGCGACGGTCTCCGACGCGTCCGGCGTGGAGCGGCTGATTCCATTGGTGCCGGAGGTCGTCCTGACCACCGACACGCCTGGTCGTAAAATCCGCGTGCGCTGGGACGCCGATGGATGACGGGAATCCGATCGGGCTTCCGCCCGAGCCGCCGCGCTTCACCTTCGAGATCGTCACGCTGTTCCCCGAGGTGATGGCGGGTTTTCTCTCCACCACGGTGATCGGGAAGGCCATCGCCGCCGGGATCTTGGCGGTCCATTGCACCAACCCCCGCGACTTCGCGCCCGGCCGCTATCGGCAGGTCGACGACACGCCCTACGGTGGCGGTCCGGGCATGATCCTGAGCGTCGAGCCGCTCTCAGCGGCGCTGGAAGCCCTCACGGTCGCGCGTGGCGCGTCGCATCGGGTCTTGCTGACCCCGCGCGGGCGACTCTTCGATCAGGCCGTCGCCCGAGGCTTGGCGGCACTGGGGCGCTTGACGTTGGTGTGCGGACGCTACGAAGGGGTGGACGAACGGGTGACCGGGCTGATGGACGACGAGATTCGACTCGGCGACTTCGTACTGGCGGGCGGCGAGGTGGCCGCCGCCGCAATCATCGAGGCGGTCGCGCGGCTGGTGCCGGGGGTGCTCGGCTGTGGCCTCTCGGCGGACGACGAATCTTTCTCTGCCGGACGCCTCGAATACCCGCAGTGGACCCGCCCGGCGCTCTGGAACGGGCAGGCCGTCCCAGAGGTGCTGCTCTCGGGCGATCACCAGGCCATCGCCCGCTGGCGCCGCCGCGAGGCGCTGACCATCACCCAGACC
>DASRLC010000155.1:0-8934 GCA_035648655.1 Polyangia bacterium | reverse complement strand
GATCTCGATCTTGTCGCCCACCACTGCCGGGCGGCGGCTGATCTTGTGGACGCCCAGGATCGCGACCTCCGGATAGTTGATGATGGGCGCCGCCATCACGCCGCCCAGCGCCCCCAGGCTGGTGATCGTGAAGGTCGAGCCGGAGAGATCCTCGCGGGCGGCCTTGCCGCTCCGGGTGACGGCGGCCAACCGATCGATCTCCTGCGCCAGCTCCACGACCGAGCGGCCGTTGGCGTCGCGCACCACCGGGACCATCAGCCCCGCGTCGGTGGCGGTGGCCAGTCCCAGATGGATCCGCTTGCGCTGCACGATCTCCCCCGCCGCCTCGTCGAGCGTGGCGTTGAGCTGGGGAAACTTCTCGAGCGCGCCCGCGGTGGCTTTGACGATGAAGGGCAAGAACGACAGCTTGATCCCGTCAGCCGCCAGCCGCTGGTTGGCGCGCGACCGCAGCAGCACCAGCTCGGTGCAGTCGATCTCTTCGACGTAGGTGAAGTGCGCGGCGGTGTGCTTCGAGCGCACCATGTTCTCCGCGATTTTCTTCCGCAGACCCCGAAACGGCACCCGCACGTCGCCGGCTTCGCCAACCCGCCCGGACCCGCCGCCACCCACACCCGACGAGTCCCGCCTCGCCACGTCGGACTCGATCGCGGGTGGAGCGGAAGATTCGCCCGAGGTCGCGGCCTTGACGTCGTCGTGGGTGACCCGGCCCGCCGGACCGGTGCCGGCGACCGCGCGAATATCGACGCCGACGTCGCGCGCCAGCTTCCGCGTCGCGGGCGTGGCCAGCACGCCGGCGCCGGAAGGTGCGGCAGCAACCGTAGCCGTGTCGCCCCGCGACGGCGCTGCAGCGCTCGGCTCGGCGGCGGCCTTGGTCGCGGGCGCGTCCGCTTCGGCCGAGCCGGTGTCGAGCTCGATCAAGACCTTGCCGACCGGACAGCTCTGCCCCTCGGCATATATCCGTCGCGTCACGCGACCCGCCCGCGGCGCCGGAATCTCCACGGTCGCCTTGTCGGTCATCACCTCGACCATCGGCTGGTCCTCGCGCAGCAGGTCCCCCTCCTTGACCAACCAGCGCACCACTTCCCCCTCGACCACCCCCTCGCCGATGTCGGGCAGCCGGAACTCGTACAACATCAGAAGCTCACCACCCGCTCGACCGCATCGAGGATCCGATCGGCGTCGGGGAGATATTCGTGCTCCAGCGTGTACGGAAACGGCGTGTCGAATCCCGTCACGCGCAGGATTGGCGCTTCCAGGTGCAGGATGGCCTTCTCGGCGATGGTGGCCGACAGCTCGGCGCCAAAGCCCGAGGTGCGCGGCGCCTCGTGGACAATCACGACCCGCCCGGTCTTGCGGACCGAGGTCAGGATCGCCTCCTGATCGAACGGAATGAGCGTCCGCAGATCGATCACCTCCAGATCGTAGCCGCGCTCGGCACCCTTGGCCGCCGCCTCCAGCGCGGTGTGCACCATCGCCGACCAGGCCAGCACGGTCACCTGGCTGCCGGGGCGCGCGATCTTGGCCGCGCCGAGCGGAATCGTGTACTCGCCCTCGGGCACCTCGCCGCGCGCCGCCCGGTAGTAGCGCTTCGGCTCCATGAAGATGACCGGATCCTCGCCGCGGATGGCGCTGGCCAGGAGGCCCTTGGCATCATAGGGATTCGAAGGACAGACCACCTTCAACCCGGGAACGTGGGTGAAGAGCGCCTCGGGCGACTGCGAGTGGTAATGCCCACCCTTGATGCCGCCGCCGATCGGCGTCCGGATCACGACCGGGGCCACGTACTCGCCGCCGGAGCGGTAGCGAATCTTGGCCAGCTCGTTCACGATCTGATCGTAGGCCGGGTAGATGTAGTCGCCGAACTGGATCTCGGCCACCGGGCGCATGCCATACAGCGCCATCCCGATCGCGGCGCCCACGATCCCCGACTCGGCCAGCGGCGTGTCGATGCAGCGATCGGGCCCAAACTCCTCTTGCAGCCCGACGGTGGCGCGGAACACGCCGCCGAAGCGGCCGACGTCCTCGCCCAGTACGACCACGCGCGGATCGCGGCGCATTTCGACGCGCAGAGCGTCGTTCACGGCTTGGATCAGATTCATCTCCGCCATGGGCGGGCGTCTCCTTGGGCTGGCGGACTACCGCATTCCTGGCTGGCTGGCAAGTCGCAACGTAGGTCGACGCGTTAGGCCGCCCCGGAGGGCGCGCGCAGCTTGTACCCGACGTGGCGGACCGTCTCGATCATCGCGCTGCCCGGCCCGAGCTTGGCCCGCAGGCGGCGCACGTGGATGTCCACGGTGCGGGTGCCGCCCGCGTAGCGGTAGCCCCACACCCGCGACAGGAGCTGCTCGCGCGAAAACACCCGACCCGGGCGCTCGGCCAAGAACTTCAGCAGCTGGAACTCCTGGCGGGGCAGCTTGAGCGCCCGGCCCCGGTAGGCGGCCTCGACCGCCACCGCATCGATGACCAGGTCGCCGATCTTGATACGGCCGGCGGCCCGGAACGACGACATTCGCCAGTCGAGCTGGCGGATGCGCGCGTAAAGCTCGGGGCCCACCACCGGCGAGAGCACGAAGTCGTCGGCGCCCGCCTCGGGATCGAGGCCGGCCAGCCGCGAGACCTCGACGCACAAGAGAACCGGGACGTCGGCCAGCGAGCCGACCTCGCGCACGCGGCGGATGGCGGCCCGCCCGACCTCCAGGTGGGCGCCGGCGTCGACCACCACCACCGATGGGCGCTGAAGCTCGATGTCTTCGGGGAGCTGGTCGACGTCGTAGCCGACCGCCACGATCTCGCAACCCAGATCGTTGAGCGCCGCGGCCGGGGAGTCCGGTTCCGACGTCGCTGTTGCGGGATTAGAGGTGACGACCAAGGCGCGCATGGCGCGGCTACAGTATCCGGGGGCGTCGCCATCGGCAACTGCGGCGGCGAAAGAGAAAGACCCGCGAAATATCAAGACTTGGTTTCGAAATCTCCCCGCCGGCTCGGGGCAGCCCCCCGGTGACGTCTTGCCATCGTCTTGCACACCATCTGCTGCCGAAGGCTTGGCGCAGCGCGGACCTGGTGCAATACTCTTCGTGATGGACGACTTCCACTGCTCCTTCTGTGGGAAGCGGCGCCGTGAGGTGCGCAAGCTGATCTCGGGCCCGCGCGTCTTCATCTGCGACGAGTGCGTCGCGCTTTGCAACGACATCATCGCCAAGGAAGAAGCAGCTGAACGCCCCAAGCACCCGCGCCCGCGCGAGATCTGGGACGAGCTCAACAAGTACGTGATCGGCCAGGACCGCGCCAAGAAGGCGCTCTCCGTCGCCGTGCACAACCATTACAAGCGCATCGGCCAGCACGGCAAAGCCGGCGAGGTCGAGATCCAGAAGGGCAACATCCTGCTGCTCGGCCCCACCGGCTGCGGCAAGACCTTGCTGGTGCAGACGTTGGCCAAGAAGCTGGACGTGCCGTTCGCGATGGCGGACGCCACCACGCTGACCGAGGCCGGTTACGTCGGCGAGGACGTCGACAGCGTCATCAAGTCGCTCTACCGCAACGCGGGCAACGATCCCGACAAAGCCAGCCGCGGCATCGTCTGCATCGACGAGATCGACAAGATCGCGCGCAAGGGCGGCGGCCCTTCCGTGACCCGCGACGTCTCGGGCGAGGGCGTCCAGCAAGCGCTGCTCAAGATCCTCGAGGGCAAGCAGGCTTCGATCACGCCCGACGGCGCGCGCAACCGGCCGCAGCAGGAGCTGATCCAGGTCGACACGACCGACATCTTGTTCGTCTGCACCGGCGCCTTCAACGGCATCGAAGAGATCGTCCGCCGCCGCGTCGGCGAGCGTGGCCTCGGGTTCGGCGCCCACATCGGCAAGGGCGAAGAGTCCAAGAACGCGCTGCGCGCCATGACGCGCACCGAGGATCTCATCAAGTTCGGCATGATCCCGGAGTTCATGGGGCGCCTGCCGATCATCGTGGCGGCCGACGATCTGGACGTCGACATGCTGGTCGAGATCCTCTGGAAGCCCAAGAACGCGCTGGCCAAGCAGTACGAGCGCCTCTTCGACATGGAGGGGGTCAAGCTGCGCTTCACCGAGGACGCCCTGCAGGGCGTCGCCGAAGAGGCCACCCGCCGCAAGTCGGGCGCCCGCGGGCTGCGCGCGATATTGGAAGAGGTCATGCTGGACGTGATGTACGAGATCCCCTCCCTGACCGGCGTCAGCGAGTGTGTGGTCACCCGCGATGTGGTCGTGTCGCGCAGCCGCCCACAGCTGGTCCGTGAAAAGAAGGCGTCCTAGCTCCGCGGCGTCATCTCAAGTTTGGTGCCAGGCGGTCGAAGTACGCCCACCCCCTTTCCCGGCGCCGATCCGACGTTAGATTGTCAGTCCCTCCCGAACCATCCGAAAACTTCCGAGGTCGCCCGAAAATGTTGAGCCCGAAAGAAAAAGCCCAAATCCGCTCGGTGCTCGAAGAAGAGCAGAAGCGCCTGGTCAAGAAGAGCGAGAACGCCCTGTCCTATTCGATGAACCACGAGCGGAACATCGGGCGCGATTCGATCGACGAGTCGATGGAAGAGGAGATCTTCTCGACCGAGATGCGCCTGCACGACCGGGAGAAGTTCCTGCTCGGCAAGATCAACAAACAGCTCGTGCGCCTGGATGGCGACGAGATCGACGTCTGCGACGACTGCGGGGAGACGATCTCGTTCCGGCGGCTGGTGGCGCGTCCGGTCACCACCCTCTGCATCGACTGCAAGGAACAGAGCGAGCGCGAGGAGCAGGCCACCGAGCAGGCCGGGCGGGCGGGTGGCTTCGGCGATCTGAACGAGGGCGGTGAAAGCGAAGCCAAGCTCCCCGCCGAGGAGTGAGCAGGGCTTTCGCGGCATGTAATTGCCGCTACAGAGCTTTCGTTATAGCGTCGGTGGTGGTGCGGATGTCAGACGATGGCCGATAACCGATATCGCATCACCGAGCGGGTGGCCGCCGGCGGTATGGCGGAGGTCTTCCGCGGCGTCGCCGAGTCGATGCGCGGGTTCAAGAAGAACATCGCCATCAAGCGCATCCTCCCGGCGCTGACCAAGAACAAGAAGTTCGTCGCCATGTTCCTGGACGAGGCGCGGCTGTCGCTCTCGCTCCAGCACGCGAACATCGTCCAGGTGTTCGACATCGGCCACTCCGAGGACACGTACTTCATCGTCATGGAGTACGTCGACGGCATCGACCTCAAGGCGCTGCTCGACTGGCGCCGCCGCATCAACAAGCGGATCCCGGTCGCGCATTCGCTCTACGTGATCATGGAGATCTGCAAGGGTCTCTCCTACGCGCACGAGCTGGTCAACCAGGAGAACGAGGCGCCGCTGGGGATCGTGCACCGCGACGTCTCGCCGCCCAACGTCCTCATGTCCAAGCAGGGCGAGGTCAAGGTCGTCGACTTCGGCCTGGCCAAGGCGACCAGCCAGGTCGAGGTGACCGATCCCGGGGTGGTCAAAGGCAAGATGAGCTATCTGTCGCCGGAGGCCGCTCGCGGGGAAGAGGTGGACTCACGCGCCGACATCTTCGCGGTCGGCATCCTGCTCTACGAGATGCTGACCGGTAAGCGCCTGTTCTACGGCGAGACCGACTACCAGACCGTCGAGCTGGTGCGCAACGCCAAGATCCCGCCGCTGCGGCCGCAGAACCCGCAGGTCGAGCCCGAGCTGGAGGATGTGGTCCGAAAGGCGCTCTCCAAGCGCAAGGAAGACCGTTTCCAGAGCGCCACCGATCTGCAGGACGCGCTGGCGCAGTACAGCTACTCGCGCGGCCTCAAGGTGATCTCGCGCGACATCGCCGAGCTGGTGCGCCAGTGCCTGGAAGACAAGCGCATGCAGTCGGGTGAGGCCAAGCCGGTCAAGCCGAGCAGCATCATCGATCACCTGCTGCAAGACGAGATCGTCAAGTTCACCTCGGTCGACTTCGAAGATCCGGGGGCGCAACCGCTCTCGGCCGGCGACCTAACGGCCCACGCCCACCCTGGGTCGGGCCCGTTGGTGACGGACGGCGATTTCGTCGACCCGCGCGGCTGGGCCGAGGAGCGGCCGACGCCGGGCCTGGGCTCGCCGGAGATGGCCGCCCTCGAATCCCGCAAGACCTCGCGCGACGCGCCGGCGATGGCCGCACCGGGGGCGCCCCGGGCCGCCGAACGCATGCGCGTGCCCACCGGCGAGAACAAGGCCGCCCGCAAGTCGCCGGTGGCGCCGCACGAAGCCACGCCCGGCCCCGAGGCGCTGGCCAGCATCCTCGAGCCGACGCCCGGACCGCAGTCGCCCGGCGCCCAGCGGACAGCGGGCGCGCCGCGGACCATCGAGTCGCCCCGCCGGGCCGGGCGCAGCTTTTTGATCGGCGTCGCGATCGGGGTGGTGCTGCTCGGCGCCGCGGCGGCCACCGTGATCGCCAAACGCAACGTCGCGGGCAGCCCCCTCTCCCCCCACCCGCCGCAAACGCCTTAGACGGCCTTCATATTGAACCGATTGACCGCATTGGAAGCCGGCCAACCGGCCGGCGATCGGCGTCTCGATCCCGTCGACTGAAGGCGGTCTAGCCTGCTTGGTCTAGCCCTGGTCTAGCCCTACTTGCCACGGCGGATGACGCGGGCGAATTTGGCTCGGTCGTCGGAACCGATCTCGCCGCTGACCAAGAGCGCGCCGATGTAGACGAGGCCCGCGATGGCGGTCGCGGCCAGGCCGACGATCTTCCCATGACCCGGCACCAGGTGGGCCGCAACGGTGGCGGCAGCCATCGCGGCGGCGACGCGCACCACGGTGGCGAGCGGCGGCATGCCGCCCAGGCGTGTGCGGACATAAACTATGGACGCGAGGAAGCCCACCGCCATGCCGAGCGCGGTGGCGGTGGCCCCGGCCAGCAGCATCGGCGTCCCGACCGCGGCCCGCGGCACCAACACCGCCGTCGACCCCGCGCCCACCACCAGCGTCAGCGCCATCAAAGACAGCGTGGCCCGGGTGCGCCCGGCCGCGTTCAGGATCGCGCACACGACGCCCAGCAGCGCCAGGCAGCACTCGCCCGCCACCAAGATCGGTAGCGCCGGCGCGCCGGCCCCATACTCGGGCTTGTAGAGGACGCCCAGCAGCGCCGCTGGGCGCGCCGCCAGCACGACGCCCATCGCCGCCGCCAAGATCAGTGCGTAGCGCAGGGTCTGCGCCACGTAGACCCGGGTGGCCGCCCGGTCGTCGGCAAAGGTCGCGCGGGAAACCAATGGGAAGATCACGAAGGTCACCACGATCAGCGCCTGATACGGGAGCAGCGCCAGCGTCCGCAGCGCCTGGTAGTGGCCGGCCACCTGGGCGGCGGCCGCGGCATTGGCGCTCTTGCCCGCGAAGTGGTGTAGCAGCGGCAGATCGTAATTGAGCGCCAGATTGAGCAGGAGCCCGTAGGTGACCACCGCGCTCATGTACCCCGCCAGCCGGCGCATGGAGAACCGCTCACCCGCCGCCGGCAAGCGCATCACGCGCGAGGCCACCACCAGGATGAACGCCGCGGCGGCGGCGAACCCCACGAAGGCGCCGGTCACCTTCCACAAGAACGCCAGCCCCAGCAGCAGGATGGTCTTGGCGGTCGAGAACCCGACGTCGAAGGTGGCCTGGGTGCGAAAACGGCGCAGGCCGTTGGCCGACCCGACGAACACGGCGTAGAGCGCGTAGAGGAAGGGGATGACTGAGGCGATGCGGAAGTAGGTGGTGTATCGCGGCGCCTCTTCGAATTCGGCGATGAACGGCGCGCCTATGAAAAGCACCAGCGTCAGCGCCGCGCCCAGCACCGCCTGCATCCGCACGCCCGCGCGCTGGACGGCGCCGGCGCGGGCGTCGTCCTCGGCGCTGAACTTGGAGACCGCCTGGATGGTGGCCTGCACGACCGTGTTGTTGACGATCGAGACCACGTTGTTGACCACCGCGAAGGCGCCGAACTCTGCCAGACCGACCAGGCGGGTGAGCAGGACCTGCTGCAAGAAGCCGCTCAACATGAAGTAGAGCTTGGCGCAGCCGATGAAGATGGCGCCCCGGCCGGCCGCGACGGCCGCCTCGGCCGGCTGCTCGGTCGCCGCCACCGGGGTGGTCATGGCCGCACCCCCGCCACGACGCGCTCGACGCCCGCCAGATCGGGTCGCACGGCGATCTCCACGAATCCAGCCTCGGAAAGCAGCGCCGAGGTGGCCGCCGCCTGCCTCGCACCGATCTCCAGCGCCAGCGCGCCGCCCGCCACCAGCAGCGCCGGCGCCGTTGCGATCAACTTGCGCACGAGATCGAGCCCGTCGGGGCCGCCGTCGAGCGCCAGCACCGGCTCGGCGCGCACTTCGGGCGGCAAGGCGGCCAGATCGGCGGACGGGATATACGGCAGGTTGGCCACGATCAGCCGGAAGGGCGCGTGCGGTTGGAGCGGCGCCGCCAGGTCGCCTTCGAAGAACGCCACCGCGACGCCGAGTCGCTCCGCGTTGGCCCGTGCGACCTCCAGCGCGCCGGGAGAGATATCGCTCGCGAACACGACCGCGTCGGGCCGCAGCTTGGCCAACGTCACCGCCAGCGCGCCCGAGCCGGTGCCGACGTCCGCGATCCGCGGCGCTTCGACGCCTTCGAGGCGCGCGCGCGCCTCTTCGATCAGCGTCTCGGTGTCGGGGCGCGGCACCAACACCCGCGCGTCGACCGCCAGCTCCAGGCCCCAGAATTCCTTCTTGCCCACCAGATAGGCCACCGATTCGCCGGCCTGGCGTCGCTTGATGAGCCCACGAATGTCGCCGAGCTCGGTGACCGACAACGGCCGGTCGAACTGCACGTAGAGCTGAACCCGTGCCAGGCCCAGGACCTGCGCGACGATCAGCTCGGCGTCGAGGCGCGGCGTCGCCAGGCCGCGCTCACCGAAGCGAGCGGCCGTCCAGCGGATGACGTCGAGGACGGTCCACTGC
>DASRLC010000154.1:0-15124 GCA_035648655.1 Polyangia bacterium | reverse complement strand
CCGGCTCGAAGCACACGATCCGACCACCCACCCCCACGATTCGCGCCGCCGCCAGCGCCAGGCCCCCCAGATTGGCTCCCACGTCGACGAACGTGTCACCGGGCCGCAGGAACTTCCGCAGGACCGCCTGAATATGGGGCTCCGCCGCGTCCGGAAACCGCCGTCCCAGCTCACGCTCGAAGTGCTCCTGCGCCACCTGCGCCGGACGTATCACCATCTGACGGATGACGTCGTGTACGAGGGGCGGCACAAAGGTGCGATAAAGGTCCCGGATTGGCGCGACGGACATGGCCGAATGCTCGGCCGGTCGGGAGACAATCTTTAGTCAAGGAGGAACGCCGGGGTGGCTCCCAGCACGGCGCTCACGGCTGGCGGGTCATCGGTTCCGGTCCGAGGCGCAACCTAGGGAGAGGCCGACATGGCATGCCTGGCGGTGATCACAAACTGAACGCCGAAGAGGCCGGGACGGGTCGCGATCGCGAGGCGATCCAGGACTCGTCCGAGCGCAGGGGAAAGGAATCGAGAGCCAGGCAGTCCGCCATCGGCCAATGCCTCGACGATTCGATAGCCGGCGTTCTGCACCAGCTCGCGCGCGGTGACCCAATCGAAGAAGCGAAGATGCGTGTCGTCCATGATTCCGCCCTGCGTATATCTGAATTTGCCTTTTGCGAACGCAAGTCGCTGTCTCCAGTAAAGCGGGTTTGGAAGCGCGACGATCAACAGGCCATTCTCGGCGAGGTTCGCCTGGAGGCGGTTCAACAGGCGGCCAGGATCCCGCAAGTGCTCGAGAACGTGACTGCAGATGACGGCGTCGAAACGACCCAGGGCAGTCAGATCACCGGTGTCGAGATCCGTTCGAACGACCGCATCGAGCACCGCCTCGGCCCTACAGAACTCGTCTCCAGAGCTCGTGACTCCGGTCACTCGGCAGGGAGCCCGGGCCTTGAGCGCCCGTCCCAGCATCCCGTCGCCGCAACCGATGTCCAGAATCGAAGTCGCCGAAATCGGAGTACGATCAAAAACGGTGGGATTCACCGAACCATAGACCCGCCCGCCGCCGTGATTATTCACCTCTGCGATCGGATCGCGACCTAGTACGCGCTCGCCTAACATCAAGTCGCCTTTTGCTTCCACGTTCCACGAAGCATTTGAACAGCTCTGAACAACCAGCCGTAGATAGGCAGAGCCATTCCATCCGGCAACGTGAGCATGAATCGCTGGACCAGCGGGCGCGGCCGCAGGAACGAGCGGGGGTAGTATCTGCTTCTCAGGAGCGCGCGCGCTCCAACCACGTCACCACGACGAAGCCTGACGCCGACGCCGCTGACGAGCAGGGGCTCGAGACAGGCGCGCTTAGACGGTTCGACCTCGCTCGAAACGGGGACGGCCTGCAGATATTCTGCGAGACGGTCTGTGGTCAATCCGCCGGCGGTCGCGGAGCCACCGTGGGTTCGGTACTCGGCCAGGTACTCATCAACGAACACGAACCTCGCGCCCTCCGCTGCAATTCGTACGAACAGCTCGAGGTCGGGGGTATTGATGTCCTCCTTGAAGCGAAGTCTCCGGACTACTTCCGACTTGACGATCGAGGCGGACATCGGAACGACGCTCCGCCACGCGAGCGCCGCTGGCTCCTTCAGTCCGCCCGGCGCCAGCCCGGTTCGTCCATAGAGCCTCGCGGTTTCCTTCGTTGCACCGTCCAACCTTCGGCCTTCGCCGTCGATCATATGCTGATTGCAGAAAATGACCTCTGCGCTCTGATCGGCCTGCCGAAGCAATCCTTCGGCAAAGTTCGGCAACAGGCGGTCGTCGTCCCCGATGAGCGTCAGGTACGGTGCACGTGCCAGGCCGGCGAGAAAGTTCCAATTCCCAGCCAATCCCAGGCGATGGGGTGTCTTCTCGTAGCGTACGCGGTTATCTGCGATCACTGCGGCGTGGCACCACTCAGCCAGCTCAGTCGAATCACCGTCGTCACCGATTACGATCTCGATCTCGTGGAGAGTCTGCGTGCGCGCCGAAGCAACTGCCTCGCGAAGATATCCAAGGCGATTGAACGTGGGAATGCAGATGCTGAGGACGGGGTGAGGCAAGACCGACTCGCGGCAGCGGAAGAATCCGAACTCTGACGGTAGCACACGGAATATAGTGGTTTGATAATATTGGACTCACCGGGATCTGAAGAGTCCGTGACAACCTCTATGTTTCGCGAGGCTATAGGTTCCCGGGCGTCTGGAGAGCAGGCCTCTCCCCGCAGGCGCTGTTTGTGTAATATGGACATCGCAAGTTGTAGGTCGGCTCTAGGGCGCCGGCAACCGGCCATGTCGGGGCGCCTCCAATGCCTGGCGCGCAAGGCTCTCCCGAGGTGCATCCGAGTTCTGGCGTCGGCTCCGACTATCCCGAGCGGTCGAGCGTTCGCGGCGAGGAAATCCCGCACCACTCAAGCTTTGACGTATCGGCGGCACAGCCCCGACAGATCGGCTATCGTCAGCCGGTTGTGCATGAAGGCCCGAGCTTTCGATACTGTAGTGAACCTGCTTCGAAAGCAGGACCTCGTCTGACACAAGGAAACGGAGCCTCTGAGTCTCTCGGCGACCAAATGGATCTCAGCATAGTTATCCCGACTCGCCTCCGTGAGGAGACGCTGGCACGTTGCCTGGAGAGTCTTCGACCCCAGCTCGCCGAGGGATCGGCCGAGGTGATCGTCACCGACGATGGGACGACCGAGGCGACTCACACTTTGATTGAGTCGCGGTTTGCATTCGCCCGCTGGACACGGGGCCCCCAGCGTGGACCGGCCGCCAATCGGAACCATGGTGCTTCGCTGGCGACGGGCGAGTTCGTGGTTTTCTTAGACGACGACGTCGATCCCTCACCCAAACTACTCGCCGCCTACCGCGCCGCGATTCAGCCAGGCGTGAATGTATATGAAGGTCGGACGACCTGTCGAGCGGGTCTGAGATCACCGCTGGAAGATTCTCCCGTCAACGAGGACGGCGGTCGCCTGTGGTCCTGCAATCTGATGCTCAGAAGAAACCTTTTGAATTCCGTAGGTGGATTCGACGAAGCATTCCCCTATCCACACCTCGAGGACGTCGCCTTCCGTGAAAGTTTGACTGCGCTGCGCGAGCAAATTGTGTTCGTTCCCGATGCGGTCGTCGATCATCCTCCACGGCGCCAGCAATCGGCGAAGGTTCTGGCATCGCACCATGAGTCGTCGTTCCTCTATCACTATAAGTATTTGGGACGGGCCCCCTCCTTGGCAGAGTTCCTCACGACGTTTTCCCGGCACAGGTTGGGTTGCATTTTCTCTTACCGGGTGGGCCGCGACTCGGCAGTCGCGCTGGGATCCATGGGTGTCGAGCTCTTCCACGTCCTCAGAAACTGGCAACGCTGGGACCGCAAGTGGCGCGGCGAGTTGCGGACCAGAAGCACGGGGGCGTGCGGGTGACAGCCTTCGGCCGCCTGAACAAGAGCATCCTGAACCGCGCCAATCAGCAAACGATGTTGCTCCGTGGAACCTTGACCCGGGCGCTCATGGCAGGATTCCTAGAGGGCGGTCGCCGCCTATCTGTGGGTAGGAATGTAGCTCTGGTCGTCTATGGTGAAATAGCATTCGGAGACGACGTGACGCTGGCCGATGGCTGCGCGCTCGAGGTGGGACCGAACGGCCGCCTTGTGCTGGGCGACAACTCTTTTGTCGGCCGGCATTCGGTGATCCGGGCCGAGCGCTCGATCGAGATCGGCAGCCGCTGCATTATCGCCGAGCACTGCACGGTCCGAGACCAGGATCATCTCGTCGATCCAGATGAGAGGCGCCATGAAAAGGCAGCCCAGACGGCGCCCATCGTTCTGGAACGAGACGTCTGGATCGGCGCCGGCGTCAGGGTCCTGAAGGGGGTGCGTGTCGGTGAAGGCACCGTCGTGGCCGCCAACGCCGTGGTCCGAGGCGAAGTGCCCCCCGGCGTCGTCGTGGGGGGAATCCCCGCGCGAATCTTGCGATCGGCCCGTGTCGCCGCCCGCGGGGTCGATTTTTCGAATCCGCCCTGACGATGCAGGTTCGAGCTACCGATGTCGGTGGAACGGTGCTAGATCGTCTGGTCTCAGTGGCCCCGACGGCGAGCGCATGCTGACATTTCGCTTCGATGACTACAGCGCGGCCGAGCGGATAAAGGTCGAAGTCGACGAGACAATTTTCCGCACGTTTCGGACACATCAGGTACCGCTAACAGTAGCGGTTACGCCGCGAATGGTGTCCGACGTACACGACGCCGCATGCGAGTCGTATAGCGAGCTCGGATCCGACCGACGGCGGATCGATTTACTCAAGGAGGGGCTCGACGCAGGGTGGGAGCTGGCCCTGCACGGCCTCACCCATCGTCGATCCGTCGTCCGCGATTACACTGAATTCGCCATGGTGTCACGTGCCATCCAGGTGGCACGAATTCGGGAAGGTCGCGAGAAGCTTTTAGAATGGTTTCCGAGCGCTCCGCTTCGCGTATTCGTGCCGCCGTGGAACAGCTTCGATTCCATTACGGTTGAAGCGGCCGCCGCCAATTCTTTCGAGGTGCTCTGCGCCGGCTCAGGTACCAAGGCCGCGGTCCGATCGGGAGTTCGAATCATTCCATCGATCATGACCATCGAGGAGCTACTCTCGTTCTGTCAGGTCTTCTCGTTACCGCGCCTCCTTGCCGACCTGGCAGGAACATCGCTCGTGGTGACACTTCACGAATACGAATTTAGACAAGGCGATCAGCCAGACTGGCCACGCCTAGATGCCTTGGAGACAACGATTTCGGCAATAGCCGAATCGCAGATCCCCTCCGGCACCCTCGGACCAGCGGATCCTAACGAATTCGATATTTCCGACCGCAGCGAGCTCGCGGCAGCCCTCATGTTTGTCCGGAGATTGAGAGATCCCCAACGGCGCTACTTGACCTCTGCGGTCGGCAGACTGACGAAAGGATCGACGAAGGACACGATACAGCAAGGTCTTCATCTCGGGGCCTTCCTTGCCGACAAGCTTGCGAAGGCTAGACGGTTCGCTCGCGATCGATCCCGACCTGCCTGGCGCTCGATTCGGAGGACACGTGCTTTAGCGGTCGGCCGCCTCAGGCCAGGCCCCCGACGCACTTGTCCGTTTTGTGGTTATCTCGGCGTATTTGAAAGAATCGGCGCACGGCCCAACGGTCTGTGCCCGAGCTGCGGCTCTCTCGAACGCCATCGCTTCATTGTCTCCACGATCGGTCCAGCCATCCGGCGTCGTGCTCGAAATCGGCGAGCGTTGATGTTGGCGCCAGATCCTCTTTTTGGGATGCTCCGCTCGGCTTTCGAACAAGTTGTCACCGCTGACATCGCGCGAGATGACGTCGCTCTAAAGTTTGATCTACAGAAGCTTCCGTTCAGAGATGGCGAATTCGATCTCATCCTGGCCGCCCACGTCTTGGACGAAATCGAAGACGATCGTGCGGCGCTGCGAGAATGCCAACGCTGTTTGTCTGGGGGGGGTTGGCTCATCGCGCCGGTGCCCATCCTCGCAGGCGAGACAACGATTGAACTGGATGAACGACGGTCAGATGGCAAGATTCGCTTGGCTGGCCGCGACTATCTAGCGCGAATCGCTGCAGAAGGGTTCGTTCCTGTTGAGACCTTCGAGCCGCTGGATCCAGTCTTCGCGTCCCTAGACGAGCTGCGAAACATCCGAACGCCAAATTGCATCGAGGGAACAGAGGGAGTCGTGGTGTTCGAAAAGCGGACCACCTGACGCTCGCGCGGTCCTGAGTTGAATCCACAGAATCGAGCGACCTCCACCTGTCGGCGACTATTTGGTGACCAGTCCAATTTTCTTGGCTGGCACCCCGCCCCAGACTTCACCCGCTGGCACGTCGACGGTCACGAGCGCGGACGCGCCGACCACGGCGCCACGTCCAATCTTGATGCCGCACAGGACGGTCGCATTCGCCCCGATCCATGCCCCATACCCCACTTCGACGTCTCCCATTTTTCGCGGAAAATATTGGCCCATGTACCGGCTGCCACAATCCGCGTGGGTGAGAATCGTTACCCCTGCGCTCAAAACCGCCTCCTCTTGAAGGACAATTTGGCCCGGTAGGTCCAAGAATACGTTTCGTCCTACGAACACGCGGCTTCCCACCGACAAATGTCTGAAGTCGTCGGTGGCGGTATCGTCGCGGCTCGCATTATCTATCATCAGGAAGCCCTTGAAGTAAGCTCCCGCGCCGATCGCAGCTCCCCACCGAAGCAGAATTCGTGAAATCAGCTCGCTGTCGGATGTGTCGTGCAGAATGTCGCAGACCGCCTCGATACCTCGCGTCGCGAAAGCGGTCTGAGCTTGAGCGAGAGCCCAGCGGCGTCGAACGTCGGCCGCATGTGACGCGAGCGCGCGACCGATTCGATCAATGTATGGATTCTGATCCCGCGACGCACTCATAATGCCTCCGCACGCCTCAGCCCTTTACGATCCACAGGTCGATACTGCCATCAAGGGGGCCGAATTGGAAAAGGCGCTTCGTAGATTGGCGTATTTTCTGCGCGGCGCGCACGGCCTGTACGATCGTCTCAATGCGTAGTGGAACCGGAAGGCGATTGAGAATCTTGTCCCGAATCGCGCCTTCACCCGCTTGGGACAGGCGCTCGCAGTGATTCTTATGGGGCGACCGGTCGAGCAGGGCCATCACCGATCGCTCAGTGACCCAGTTGAGATATTGCAGCCCCTTTCGAGGTCGTCCCAACAGCGAGAGGTAGGCGCCCGCAAGAGACTTGTTCATCGTGGGCAAAAACGGAACACGATAGTGCGGTTCGAAAAAGGAGTTGTAGTCGGGCGCACTGAGATGCACGACGCCACCGCACTTTACGACCCGAAGCAGCTCGTCGACGCACGCTGCGACGTTGGTAACGTGCTCGATGGTCTGATAGCTCGTTGCGACGTCGAAGGTTTCATCCCCGAAGGGAAGTTGCTCACCGAACGATTTCGAGACACGCGTCGAGGTCTCGGGAGGCATTCCCAGCAGCGCCAACTTGCGTTGAAAATACTCGCGCTTCCAGTCCTCGGGCTCGATTCCCCAGACGTCTCGGCCATTTCGCAGACCATGGATAACGAATGTGCCGCAGCCAGACGACATATCCAAAACCTTGCCCACCTTTGGCAGGCGAGAATCGAACAACGACCAACGGCCATCATAGTTCGTAGAATCATCGAACCATCGATCAATCGTTGAATCCAAGTACGACCGGTGCTTTGAACCTAACCCGTAGAAGCTCTCGAACTCGCGAAGCACATTGGTAGTGAGAAATACCCGTAGCTCGGCCAGATCCCGTGCAATGTCGCCGGACGCAGACGCAGAAAATTCATCAAACGAAGACGTCATGGCCGCCAGCCTAAGCCTCGACTCCAGTGGGGTCCGCCCGGAGAGATCGACCGGCGAGCTGCTGCTTAAGATCTAGAAACGCGGCTGACCGCAACGCGACGTTCGATATCGCATAGCTGGCAGCACCTGTCGATACCTGAATCAGGAGTCGCCCCGATGCGGCGAGATGCGCGGGAAGCATTCTGCCCACGAGAACCACAGCCGCGGCCATTATTACGGTATGGGCCAACGGGCTCCACACCACTCGAAACACTTGAAAGATGCCGAGATCGACTAGGCTGACGGCCAACCATAGACACGGAATAGCTAAGATCATATTGATAATTAGGTACGCGACGGCGACGGTGAAGATCGAGCCCGCCCGAGCCCCGAGGTATAAAGCGAGAATGACCAGGGGATTCGCAGCCAGGCCCCAACGAAAAAGCCGATCCGTGCGGCCCTGCGCGATATAGAGCCAGCCGGTGGGATTGGTCGTCGCCTGAAGAGCCCCTACGAGCGCCAGAATCCGGAGTACGGGAATCAAACCCAGCCATTTGGCACCGTAGAGCGCCCGCACGAAGGGATCGGCTACCAGACAGAGACCAACCATCGCCGGAAAAGCGGCGAATGACATCAGACGCAGAATTCTCAGAAACACCCGAGCGCTACGCGCCTTGTCCTCATGCATCTTCGACAAAGCTGGAAGCAACGAGCCACCTAGGGTCGCACCGATCTGACTGATCGGCAAGAGCATCAGGGAATATCCACGCGAGTAGATCCCCAGTTGCGTGTCACCCATCAACGATCCCACGATGAGATTGTCGAAGTTACGCGCCCAGTAGTTGATCACGCTGAAGCCCAGTAGGCCAAGCCCGATCTTCAGCAATGGCTTCAAGTTTCCGAAGCTGGCGCCTCCGGACGGTCGCCATTTTTCGGCGACGAAAGGTAGCAAAGACTGACCCGCGGCTGTCCACAGCGATGCGACGACGATCGTCCACACGCCGGCGCCGGATACGGCCAGTGCCACCGACACCAGTCCGCCGCTCAACGATACGCCGAGATCGAAGAGCATGAGTTGCTTGATCTTCATGTCGCGGACGAAGAGCGAACGCGGAACGATGCCGATGCTCGACAACAAAAACGTAAACGCACAAATTTGGGTGATCCGAGTCAGCTCGATTCGGCCGTAGAACTTGGCGATCAACGGTGCGCCGACTACGAACATTGCCGTCAAGACGGCCCCCATTGCCAGGGTCGCCCAGAAGGCACTCGAGAGTTGTTCCGTGCTGATTTCTTTGCGCTGCACGATCGCCGCGCCGATGCCGAAATCGATGAACACACTGGCGAACCCAGTGAACACAGCGATCATGCCGACCAAGCCAAAATCTGCGGGCACCAGCAGACGCGCCAAGGTCACCGACACGGCGTAGCTGGCGATCTGGCTCGCGACGCGGGTCACCAGGGTCCAGGCGATGCCGTGGACGGTTCTCTGTCGGAGGCTCATGAGGACCTGACCTCCGCATTCGTGGCGCGGGTGTGAACCGACTCGACCTCCGCGACGAAGCGCCTGCCCAGGACGCCGCGTTCGCAGCCGGCGATGTACGTTTCGTTCCGGCGGTTCGGCAGCTCATGGCCATCCAACCAACGTTCGACATAACCCGCCATCTCCTCGGGATTGCGGTCGTGGGTCCAGACTCCGGCGCCACTCGCGCGAATGATGTCGGCGCAATCTCCTGGTCCGCACATGGCGAAGATAGGTGGCCCGGCCGCCAGATACTCGAAAAGCTTTCCCGGAATTATGAAGGATGGCGAATCGTCGGAAGTGGACGGGTTGAAAAGGAGAAGGCCATCGGCCGCCCGCATGACCGCCGCCGCGAAGGCCAGTGGTTGGTAGCCGAGAAATTGCACGGGGAAGGCCTCGAGAGCCCGCGGAAAGGTCTGGCCTTGTCGGGGCACGTCACCGACGAAGACGGTCTGGAGCCGTCCCCACAGATCGCGACGACGCCCAGCCAAGATCTCCAGCGCCTGAAACCATGGGCCGGCGTGATAGTCACCCCCTCGAATGACCTCATGTCCTAGGGCCAGAGCATCGAAAAAGCGGTCGGCCAGACCTCCGCGCCGAGAGCCGCCGGCGGAATCCGAGGTGAACAAGCGACCGGTGAATGCGAGGGTGCGCATCCCCTTCACCCGGCAGATGCTGCGGGCTTTCTCCATTGAAGCGGCGTCTATCGGAACGCCGCCGTCGAACCCATTCGTGATGGTCACGATCTTGCGAGGGCGCGCAATGGAGAGGCCTTCCAAGAGGGTCTGGAGGGTCGGAGCCGTCACGGCCACCAAATCGGCGGCCGCCAGACAGCGGCGTTGCAGCGCCCGCGCCCACTTGAACGAAAGCGCCGACGGCAAGCGGCCGATCAGCGGTTCGACCCACGGATCGCGCATGTCGAGCACCAAAGTGGTTCCCAACTGCTTGGCGACCCTCCGAGCCGCTTCCAGAACTCCGAAAGGCGGGCCGGAGGCGGCTACGACATCCGGTCGGAAATCGTGGGCGATCTTCAGCGCGATACGGGCGGTCGTCCGCGCAAAGATAGATGCATCCGGGTAAAGATCGACCGGGAGAATTAGGGTCGGCAATCGGCTGAGCCTGGCCTGTTTGAAGCGCTCGATCGCCGGTCCTATCGAAGGCAGCCGATAGCGCGTGATCGGTACGTTGGCCGGATGGCGTTCCAGCAATGAATCGTCTCGCATGGAGCCGGGATTCTTGTCGACGGCCACGACATGCACCGCATGTTCCGCGGCGCTGAACGATCGCACCAAGTGCAGTGCGCGCTGAACGCCGCCACCTCCCATGGGTGGATAGTCGTGGGCCAGAAAGAGGACTCTCATAGATTCGCCGGCTCGACGAGCGGAGCTGCTTTCCGGCCGGCGAAGATGGAGATCCGCTCTCCCAGATCTACATAGTCTCCCAGGTGGTCCAGGGCTATGCCGGGCAGGATGGTCCGATATTCGCCGATGCTCCGGAAGGTCCAAAATCCGGTCCCGGCGACGCTGGTTGTGTTCTCGACCAGGAATACGAGGCCATCGGGCTTCAAGACGCGATCTATCTCGCGCAGCGTGGATTGCAGGACTTTGCCCTGGACACCGCCGAGCACCAAACAGATCCAGACCAGATCCATGGAGGCCGTCGCGACCGGGATCTTGCCCGGCCAGATGAGACGATATTCGACGCGCTTATGTCGCGGTGCCAGATCGAGCGGGCGCTGCACCGGATCGACGGCGATCACGCGGCCGTTGATGAGCTCCGCCAGATCGCCGCTGAATCGACCGGTTCCGCACCCGAAATCGAGCGCGATCCGCTCGGTCCCCGCCAGCATCTGCCGAAGGCGCGGATAGAGCTCGCGCTTCTGCATCGCAGTGACGGCATCCAGGTCGGCGTCGGCGTGCCCTGCATTGAACACCGCCCGGGCATTCAGGTGCTCAGCGCGCATCCTCCAGGCGGTAATCTCGACCGGCTCGCCGGACAGCAGAACCTGGAGTCTTCGCACGACCCGACGTACGAGCGTCAGCATTCATACCACTCCCGCCCGCTCGATGGCTCATCCTGCGGAGTCTGGGCCCGGATGCGCCCGACCAACGACCCGGAGATGGCGTGGATGGTCGTCATGGCCGGATTATGAACGACGCGGGGGCGCTCCGAGAAGCCGAGTGACAGTTTCGATGACATGGCTCTGTTGATCTGCTGTCAAAGCCCCCCCAAGAGGAAGGCTCATGGTCTCTCGTCCGATGCGCACCGCATTGGGGACCGGAACATTCATGAACCCGTCGTAAGCTGGATGCTCGGAAACCGAGAGGTAGTGTACCCCGCTTCCGATGCCAAGGCCGTGCAGCGAGTCCATCAGATGATCCCGATCCCATCCGGATTCCGGCTGGATCCGGACGGCGTACAGATGGAAAGCGTGGCGCGTGCCCGGGGCGGGGGCAGGGGGCCGCTGAAAGCCCGCCGTCCGTGGAAGCATTTCATCGTAACGGTGCCACTGCTGCTCCCGGATGGCGTGCATCCGTTCGATGCGTGCCAACTGGTGGATACCCAAGGCCGCTTGCATGTCGGTCATATTGAACTTCCAGCCCACCTCGGTGGCCAGGTAGTGTCGGTACCCGGAGGAAGAAAAGCGCTTCCAGGCATCCCGGTTCTGCCCATGTTGGCGCAGGATTCGGATCCGTTCGACGAACTCGTCGCGTTCGGTCGTTATCATGCCGCCTTCGGCGGTGCAGAGATTCTTGGTCGAATAGAACGAATAGCAGGTCACGTCGGCCAGCGTGCCCACGTTGGTTCCGTCAATGGCGGTCTCGACGGCATGCGCGGCGTCAGCAATCAGGTAGAGGCCGAAGCGATCCGCCAGGCCACGTAAGCGCTTCAGATCCGCGGCCAAGCCCCACAGATGGACGGGAAGAATTGCCCGCACGCGGGCGCCCGTGGACCGATGCACGACGGCTCCGCCCGACGCAATCTGGCAGTCTTCGACCAGCAGCCGTTCTACGGCCGCCGGATCCATGAGACCGCTGTCCGGATGCACGTCGGCAAATAGAGGGCGCGCCCCCGTGTGCCGAACGCTGTTGGCCGTTGCCACAAACGTCATGGGCGTCGTGATGACGGCGTCTCCCGGTCCTATCCCCAGCGTCAGTTGCGACAGAAAGAGCGCGGACGTGCAGGACCCGAGCGATGCCGCGTGGCCGGCGCCAATATAGCTGCGGAACGCCTCTTCGAAACGGGTGGTCTTGGGTCCCGTGCCAAGCCAACCGCTTCGCAACGTGTCCACCACTTCGGCAATTTCCTCTTCACCGATGAAGGGCTTACCGAAAACGATATAGTTGGGGTCGCTCATTTTATTGAATCACCAGCTTTATAGGGACGAACGTTGGTGGACGCGCTGAAGCGAGCCCAGGAGGAGTTTGAAGATCTCGTGCATCGTCCGACGACCAATCCTAGTTCATCACACGACGCCGGCTTCGACGAAGGGATCCGGAGTTGGGAGGCTGCGCCACCGGCGTCGCATCGGGTTGATGGTCGTCTGGCGAATCGCCTCCCGGTAAAGACGCTCTCGGAGGCGGAGCAGAACTTCGGGACTGTGGCGGCGGACGACCGTGGAGCGGCCCCGACCAGCCAACGATTCGAGCAGATTCGGCTCCAATGCCAGACGAACCAGACTGTCGGTCAGACTCTCCACGTCGTTCTCATCGGTGAGAAGGCCGGTTTCGCCATTCCTCACCACGAAAGGGATGTCGGCGTGGCGCGTCGCCACGATCGGAACCCCTTGGGCCAGGGCCTCCAATATGATCGTGGGGTGACCGCCTTCGGTGTCACCGTTCGACGCCGTTCGGCTGGGCTGGATCAAGGCGTCACAGCCCGCGAGGAGGGTCGGGAGATCATCGTGCCGAACATATCCGATGAAACGCACGACGTCTTCAATCCTCAACCCGGCCGTCATCGCCCGCAACTCTGCCTCGAGGGGGCCGCCCCCGGCCAGGATCAGCTCGACATCGACACCCCGTGCCCGAGCGCCTGCCACCGCCGTCAGCGATAGATCGACTCCTTTTTTCTCGACGAAGCGGGCCACTTGAAATAGCCGCAACCGCCCTGCTGGTCGTGGCGCGCGGGGAGGCGACGGCTCCATCGCCCAGGCCGGCAGCGAGAGCGGCAGCAACCGAACGTGTTGGGCCGGCGCGCCGAGGTCGACCAGGCGCCGGGCCAACACGGGGCCCTCGGCGGTGAAGGCCGCGCCATGGCGAAACATCTTCGCGTAGGCCCTCTGAAGCTTGAGATCGGCGGGGTCAATCGCCAGATCGAAGCCATAGAAAGAGACCACCAGGGGGATGCCGAGGGCCCGACAGAAGGGTGCGACACCGGCGCCGATCGTGCCGAAGTGCGCGTGAACCACATCCGGTTTGGCGCACAATAGCAGGCGGAGCATCGACCAGTTTCGGGCCGCGACTCGAACCGGACCCTTCAACAGCCTGCCGAGCCCATCGTTCCGTCCTCGAGGTTCGTGCCGATCGAGCACGATGAAAGGACAGGGAATTGAAAGGCCGTCCGGTATGTGCCGCCAGGTTGCCGCGACGGCCGCGAACCGTTCGTGGAACAAACGCGATTGGACGAATGTTTCGGTCCGAGCCAGCAACGTATCGGAGAAATGGAGCACCCGCTGCTGCGCCGAGGCGAGACCGCTTCCAATGACCATTAGAGACCGAGGCGCTGGCGGGCGGTACGCCGGAGCACCCGCCGTTCGATCCAATGTTTGGCGATCCGTCGCGATTGGATCGCGGTGTACAGAACCGTGTCGGACCAGGCGTCGAAGTGCTGCAGCTTGCGGCGGACCTGCGCGGCGCGGGGCAGACGCCTGGTCGTGCCGTATTCCGCGATCACCGTCCGAGCCGCCGCCGTGACCCGGATGGGGGGCATTCCCTCGGCCCAACCGGGCAAGAATGCTGCCGCGAGCGCCGTGGCCGTCTGGAGCGGGCGGCCGCAGCGCCAGCGGCGCGCCGTCTCTTGGGCGGCGAGCAGGTCGTCCGCGGCGGGCAGCAGCTTGGCCAGGTCGACCAGGTAGATGGCGGGGACGTCGAAGTGATCGATCGCCATGTGAAGCGCGTGGAAGACTGCGCTGTGGCGGCGGCCGAGGACCAGCGTCTTCGTCTGGCCGAGATCGAAATCCTCCGCTTCGCCCCACACGGCGGCGTAGTCGATCCGGCAGCGCGCCAGCGGCGCCAAGGCCATGTGAAGATCGACCTCGGCGCCCTTCCGAGCCCAGGCCACCTCGTGATAGTCCGGCTCGTCGAAGCCGGGCGCAGCGGCCCGCGGCTCGAACCCCAGGCGGTCCAGCACCCCGAAGGCTTCGCGGCGCCGTTGATCGGGAACCAGCAGATCGATGTCGGAGGTCGGTCGAGCCCCGGTCAAGTGGTAGAGACGCGTCTCGTAGTCGAGTCCCTTGAGGACGATGGTTCGCACGCCGGCGGTGGCGAGGGCCCGCACGACCTCTTCGGCGACCCCGGCGAGCAGCATGTTGCGCGCCGCGGTGATCAGCCGGTCGCGACGAAAGATCTCGCCGATCTCGACGGGCAGGTGCGGGCCACACGCCGCCGACAAGAGCGGCGTGAGCCGGTGATGTCGGGCCACCGCCACGACCGCGTCGTCGTTCGGCAGATCGGCCGCGCGCGGCGGTGTCTCCAGCGCTCCGAGGAGCGAGAGCAGTTGGTTCCGGTCGCTGGGTGACGGCGTCACTTCGGGCGCGAGCAGAGCATGCGCGATGCTGGGAATCAACGGATCGGCGACCTACCCCGTGGACCGGCGGTATGGTGGGGCGTGGACCCAATCCCGATGTTGGATCTGGCGGCCCAGCACGCCCCCCTTCGAGGTGAGCTCGAGGCCGCCGCCGGTCGCGTTCTCGCTTCAAACCGATTCATCTCGGGGGACGAGGTGGCGGCGCTCGAACACGAGATGGCGGCCCTCCTGGGCGTGCGAAGGGCGGTGGGGGTGTCGTCGGGGACGGACGCCCTGCTGGCGCTCTTGATGGCGGCTGGCGTCGGTCCCGGCGCCGAGGTGGTCACCACCCCGTTTTCGTTCTTTGCGACGGTAGAGGCCATTGTGCGGCTGGGCGCCCGTCCGGTCTTCGCCGATGTGGAGGGCGATACGCTGAACATCGATTCGCGGGCCGCCGCCTCCCGCCTGAGCCGAAGGACCCGCGCGGTCGTCGTGGTGCATCTGTTCGGCC
>DASRLC010000153.1:0-15382 GCA_035648655.1 Polyangia bacterium | reverse complement strand
GGATCGGGCGGAGCGGGTCGATCCACCTTGGGTGGGGGCGACGGCGGGCGTTTGCGGGCGTCGGGCGGCAGAGGCGGCGTCGACGCCATTTCGGAGCCGAAATTTAGCACGGGCGGCGTTGAAGCCGACACCCGGTCGTGCTCCCATGGGCGGGTGGACCTGTTCGATCGCGGCGCGGCGCCGCGGGCCGGCGAAGACGAGACCCTGGTGGGGACCGTCGAGCGGCTGGTCTACTCGGGTGGCGACGGCACCTTCACGGTGGCGCGGCTGCGCCTCGACGAGGGCGAGCGGATCGTGACGGTGGTCGGCAGCCTGGTGGGCGTGCCGGCCGGCGCGGCGCTGCGGGTGGTCGGGCGGTTCGAGACCACCGCGCGCTTCGGGGAGCAGTTCCGCGTCGCCCGCTACACCGAAGTCGCGCCCGCCACGCTGGAAGGCTTGCGGCGTTACCTCGGTTCGGGGCTCATCAAGGGGATCGGGCCGGAGTTCGCCACGCGCATCGTGGCGCGCTTCGGGATCGAGACGCTGGAGGTGCTGGACCGCGATCCGGGCCGCATCGGCGAGGTCCCCGGCATCGGCCCGTCGCGGGCGCGCGCGGTGCGCGATGCCTGGAACGCGCAGCGGCAGGTGCGCGAGGTGATGGTCTTCCTGCAAGGGTACGGCGTCTCGCCGGCCTTCGCGGCCCGCATCTACAAGCGCTACGGCGCGGCGTCGATCGCGCGGGTGCGCGAGAACCCCTATCGCCTGGCGTTCGACGTGTGGGGGATCGGGTTTCAGTCGGCGGACAAGCTGGCGGCCGCGCTGGGCGTGGCGCGCGACGCGCCGGCGCGCATCGAGGCGGGTGTCCGGCATGCGCTCGACGACGAGGCCAACGCCGGGCACGTCTTCGTCCCGCGTGCGCGCCTGACGCAAAAGGCGGCCGCGCTGCTGGAGGTCGCGGAGGATGCCGCCAGCGCCGCCATCGATCGATTGGCGCGCACCGGCGAGGTGGCCGTCGATGCTTCGATCGTCGGCCCGAACGATCACAGCGATCCGGCGGTCTACGAGGTCGAGCTCTACCGCGCCGAGACGGCGCTGGCCGCCGGGCTGCGGCGATTGTTGGCAGCGCCCGCTTCGGTCGCCACCAAACCCAGCGATGAAGACCAGGCCGTCGCTTGGTACGAACGGGGGGCGGGGATCGCGCTCGCCAAGCAGCAAGCCGAGGCGGTCAAGCTGGCCCTGCGCGCCAAGGTGGCGGTCATCACCGGCGGCCCAGGCGTCGGCAAGACCACCATCGTGCGCGGCATCGTGTCGATCCTGAAGCGCCAGGGGTTCACCGTCGCGCTGGCGGCGCCCACCGGCCGCGCGGCCAAGCGCCTGGGCGACGCGACCGGCGAGCCGGCCTCGACGCTGCACCGCCTGCTCGAGTGGCGGCCGGTGAGCGCGACCTTCGCGCGCTGCGCCGACCGCCCACTCGAGGGCCAGGTTTTGATCGTCGACGAAGCCTCCATGATCGACGTGCGGCTGGCGGCCGATCTGGTGGCTGCCTTGGCCTCGTCGGCGCGCCTTATCCTGGTGGGCGACATCGACCAGCTCCCTTCGGTCGGGCCGGGGTCGGTCCTGGGCGACGTGATCGCCAGTGGCGCGGTGCCCACCGTGCGCCTGACCGAGATCTTCCGTCAGGCCGCCGAGAGCCTGATCGTCGTCAACGCCCACCGCATCCAGGAGGGGGAGCTGCCGGACCTGGGCCTGTCGCCGGCGGCGTCGCGTGCGCGTGAGGCTGCCGGTGGTGATGCGGCGCGTTCGGTCGACAAGCGCGACTTCTTCTTCCTCGAAGAAGACGACCCGGCCAAGGCCGCGCTGCTGATCCGCGATCTGGTCAGCGTGCGCCTGCCGCGCCGCTATGGATTTTCACCGCAGGAGATCCAGGTGCTCTCGCCGATGCACCGGGGCGAATTGGGGGCGGGGAACCTGAACCAGCTCCTGCAGGAGGCGCTGACCACCGGCGCCGCGGGCATCGAGCGCGGGACCCGCCAGCTCCGCGTCGGCGACAAGGTCATGCAGATTCGCAACGACTACGACAAGGAGGTCTGGAACGGCGACAGCGGGATCGTCGAGAGCGCTTCGGAGGAAGCGCTGGCGGTTCGCTTCGACGAGCGCATCGTCGAGTACGCGCTCGACGAGCTCGACGCGCTGGTGCTGGCTTATGCGGCCACCGTCCACAAGTCGCAGGGGTCGGAGTACGCGGCCGTGATCGTGCCGGTCCACACCCAGCACTACGTGATGCTGCAGCGCAACCTGCTCTACACCGCGGTCACGCGCGGCAAACGGCTGGTCGTGCTGGTCGGCTCGCGCAAGGCGCTGGCGCTGGCGGTGCGCAACGCCGAGGTGGCGGCGCGCGCCTCGGGTCTGGCGACGCGGCTTAGATCCAGCCGCCGATGATGAAGTCGATCCCGTATTCTTTGTAGCTGCCGCCCGAAAGGCCGAGGTTGAAGTCGGGACCGGCGCCCAGGAAGAAGTGCGGCGTCGGGTGATACAGAAACGGCGCGAAGACCCCGAACGAGCTGGCGCTGGAGCCGTTGTGGTCGACGTTCTGGTGCTCGGCGAACAGGCGCAGGCTGGGCCAGAAGCCGATCTGGCCGGTGATGTTCAAGTTGTAGCCGGCGCGGGCGCCGATCCCGATGCTGGTGCTACCGGCGCCGCTCGAGTCGTGCGTGAAGGTGACGCTGCCGCCGACCGAGACGTTGCTGGCGATGAAGGCGTCGACGGCCGGGTTGAGGGAGATGGTGGCGTTGCCGTTGCTGCCGTGGATGAAGAAGGACCCGCTGCCGGGGTCGGCGGTCTCCATCGAGAACACCCACTGTCCCGTTCCGCCGAATCCGCCGCCCAGGGCGGCGACGGGCGCGAAGCCGCTTCCGCCCGATGGCGGGGGCGGGGCCGGCGTGTCCTGGGCCTGCGCCATTCGCGGCACGGTGACCAACGCCAGGGTCAGCAAGGCGGCCGAGGTGAGCTTGCCGGAGGTGCCGCGCGGCAGTTGGAGATACGAAGACACGAAACGGTTCGTCGGGGCGGTCGTCATGTCGACGCCGTACCATGCGCGTCGCGAGCGATCAAATCAGGGGTTGTGGGCTCACGGTTTGTCGGTCGACTTGTCGCCGGTCGCCGCCGCAGGCTGTCCCAGCTTGGCGGCGGTCTTGGCCGCCTCTTCGACGGCCCGCGCGATGACCGAGCGGATGCGCCCGTCTTCCATGATCAGCAGGCCCGCGATGGTGCTGCCGGCCGGCGTGGTCACCTGATCCTTGAGGGCCGCCGGGTGCATCCCCGTCTGCAGCACCATGCGCGCCGCGCCCTGGAACATCTGGGCCGCGATCTGCATCGCGATGTCGCGCCGCAGCCCCATCCGCACGCCCCCGTCGGTGAGCGCCTCCAAAATGATGTAGGCGAAAGCCGGCCCACTGCCGTTGAGGCTGGTGACGGCGTCCATCACCTTGTCCTCGGCTTCCAGGCAACCGCCCACGCAGCGGAAGATCTCCAGCGCGGTGGCCGCCTGCGCGTCGGTGACGCCGGGGCCGCGCGCGATGACGGTCATCCCTTCGCCGATGAGGCAGGGGGTGTTGGGCATCGCGCGCACCACGGCGCTCTTCGGCAGCCATCCAGCCAGCTGATCGAGCCGGACGCCGGCCGCGATGCTGATGACCAACTTTCCGGTCAAGGCAGCGGAGATCTGGGGGCTACCCAGTAGAGGACCGACCTCGTGCGGCTTCACGCAGACCAGCACCACCTGGGCGGCCTTACAGGCCTCGAGATTGTCGCTGGTGGTTCGAATGCCGTGTTTGTCGCGCAGGGCCGCGGTGACCTCGGCGCGCCTATCGGTCGCGAAGATCTGCGACGGTTCCAGCCTCCCCGAGCGCAGCAGCCCGCGTACGATGGCTTCCCCCATCGTCCCGCACCCGAGCACGGTCAGCGTTTCGGTCTTGGCCAGCATGGCGGGCAACTATCGCACGGAAGCCGCCCCCGGGCCTGCGCGGCGCTCCGGTCCTTCCATCGCGGCCGATAGGTCGTAACTTTCGAGCCCATCGCAGCATCCCACGGCGAACCCTTCAAGAGGAGAACCCCATGTCCGCTCAGAACTGGAAGATCGACACCGCGCATTCCGACGTCTTTTTTACCGTGCGCCACCTGGTCATCACCAAGGTGCGCGGCCGATTCGGCAAGTGGCAGGGAACGCTCTCGCTCGACGAGCAAGATCTCTCCAAGTCGCAGGTCGAGGTCTCGATCGACGCCGCCAGCATCGACACCAACGAGGAGAAGCGCGACGGCCACCTGCGCTCGGCCGACTTCCTCGACGCCGACAAGTTCCCCAAGCTGACCTTCAAGAGCACCAAGATCGAGGCGGCCGCGGGCGACAAGCTGCGCGTCACCGGCGATCTGACCATCCGCGACGTCACCAAATCGGTGACGCTCGACGTCGAAAAGCTGGGCAACGCCAAGGATCCCTGGGGCAACACCCGGATCGCCTTCAACGGCCACGTCGCGATCGTGCGCGACGACTTCGGCGTCACGTACAACCAGGCGCTCGAGACCGGCGGCTTCCTGGTCGGCAAGCAGGTCGACATCGACCTGGAATTGCAGGCCACGGCACCCGCCGCCTAACCGATCTCGGGTTGGTGTTGGGGGGCGGTGGACGGTAAGTTAGGGGGATGTCCGCCGCGCGCCAACACCTTCGCGACGCCCACCGGGTGGTCGTCAAGCTGGGGACGCACGTCGTCGCGCAGGACGGCGGCGAGCCGGCGCTCGATCGGATCGGCGCCGTCGTCGAGAGCCTGGCCCGGCTGCGCGCCGCCGGGCGCGAGGTGCTGCTGGTGTCGAGCGGCGCCGTCAGCCTGGGGCGGCGCGTCCTCGGCCTCACCGAACGGCCGCGCTCGCTCGGCCTGCGACAAGCCTGCGCCGCGGTCGGCCAGGGACACCTGATGGGGGTCTACACGCGCGTCTTCGCGGACCTCGGCCTGACGGCCGCGCAGGTCTTGCTCTCGCAGGAGGATCTCGCCGATCGCGACCGCGCGCTCTGCCTGCGCACGACGCTCATGCGCCTCCTGGAGCTGGGCGCCGTGCCGGTGCTCAACGAGAACGACAGCGTGAGCGTGGCGGAGCTGGTCGACTACCAGCGCACGCAAGCGGGCACCGGCGCCGCCGCGCCGATCGGCTTCGGCGACAACGACGGCCTTTCGGCGCGGGTGGCGGTGG
The DNA here is from genome assembly GCA_035648655.1 of Polyangia bacterium. GTDB lineage: Bacteria > Myxococcota_A > Polyangia > Fen-1088 > Fen-1088 > JADGRB01. The sequence continues at coordinate 10,162 of DASRLC010000153.1, read as the reverse complement.
CGCTGGACGCGGATCTGTTGATCATGCTGACCAACGTAGGCGGGCTCTTCACCGCCAACCCGCGGCTCGATCCCGCGGCCACGCGCATCCCCGAGCTGGCGGGCGTCGACGACGCGGCGCTGGCGCGGGCCAGCGGCGGCTCGCTGGCCGGCACCGGCGGCATGGCCAGCAAGCTGGCGGCCGCGCGCCTGGCGACGTCGGAAGGCACCACCGTCCTCATCGCGGGCGGCGGCGAACCGCGGGTCATCGACCGGGCGCTGGCCGGCGAAGACGTCGGGACGCTGGTTCAGGTCGCGTCGCGACGCCCGCCACGGTTGCGCCACATCGCCGTCGGCGCGCGGCACCGGGGCGCGCTGGTGGTCAACGAAGGGGCGCTCGCGGCGCTGGGTGGCGAGAAGGCCTCGCTGCTGCCGATCGGGGTGATCGCCGTCGACGGGACCTTCGAGCAGGGCGACGTGGTCGAGATCCGCGACGGCAGCGGGCGGGTCCACGGTCGGGGCCTGGTGAACTATCCGTCCGACGCCTGCCGCAAGCTGGTGGGCCGACACAGCGACGACATCGACGCCATCTTGGGATGGCGCGGCTACGATGCCGTCATCACGCGCGACAACCTGGTCATGGGAGCGGTTTGATGGCGACGACGACGACCGGCATGGCGAGGCGAATGGACGACGACACGGTACGGGCCACGGCGCTGGCCGCCAAGGCCGCGGGCGCCAAGCTGGCGCGACTCGGTCCGGAGCGGCGGTCGGTGTTGTTGCGCGCGCTGGCGGATGCCCTGCGGGAGCCGAAGACGCGCGCCAAGCTGTTCGCGGCCAACGCCGCCGATCTCGAACGGTCCAAGGCCGAAGGGGTCGCCGCGCCGCTGGTCAAACGCCTGGGCCTGGACGCGGCCAAGCTGGACAGCGTGTGCGACGGGTTGGAACAGCTGGCGGCGATGCCCGACCTGGTCGGCCGGGTCACCCTGCGGCGCGAGCTCGACGACGGCTTGGTGCTCGAACGCGTCACCGCGCCCCTCGGCCTGCTCGGCGTGGTGTTCGAGTCGCGGCCGGACGCGCTGGTGCAGATCGTCGGTCTGGCCTGGAAGAGCGGCAACGCCGTGCTGCTCAAGGGGGGCCGCGAGGCGCTGGAGAGCAACCGCGCGCTGACCGCGGTCATCGCCGAGGTGCTGGAGGCGTCGGGGATCGATCGGCGCGCCGCCGTGCTGCTCGAAGCGCGCGAGGAGGTGTCGGCGATCTTGGGGCTGCACGGGATCGTCGAGATGATCGTCGCCCGCGGGTCGTCGGAGTTCGTGCGGCAGATTCAGGCCTCGAGCGAGATCCCGGTCATGGGACACGCCGCCGGTGTTTGCCATCTCTACGTACACGCGGCCGCCGATCCGGCCATGGCCGCCAAGCTGGCCGTCGACGGCAAGACCAGCTATGCGGCCGCTTGCAACGCGACCGAGACGCTGCTCTGGGACGGCGCGGCCGGCGCCGCGCTCGATGCCTGTGTCGTGGCGCTCGGCGAAGCCGGCGTCGAGATGCGCGCCGACGTCGCCACCCGCGCGCGCCACCCGGCGCTCGAGGCCGCCACCGCCGGCGACTTCGGCTTCGAGTTCGGCGCCAACATCATCGCCATCCGGCAAGTGCCCGGCATCGACGCCGCGCTGGCCCACATCGCCGAGCACGGCTCCAAACACACCGAGGCCATCGTGACCGGCGACGTCGCGGCGGCCGAGCGCTTCCTGGCCGAGGTCGACGCCGCCGGCGTGTTCCACAACGCCAGCACCCGCTTCGCCGACGGCTACCGCTACGGCCTGGGCGCCGAGGTCGGGATCAGCACCGACAAGCTGCACGCGCGCGGCCCGGTCGGCGTCGAAGGCCTGCTGACCTACCGCTGGCTCCTGCGCGGCGGGGGCCAGCGCACGGCGGACTACGGCCCCGGCAAGCGCGCCTTCCGCCACCGCGACGTGGGCTGAGAGCGACGGCGACTATTCCGCGAGGCGGGACTCGATGCGGCGATCGGGGATCAGCCACATGAGCGAGACGGCGACGTAGATCGCCTCCGAGATCCACCGATTGGCGAAGGCGATTGGAATGGCGATCGCGTAGAGCACCGCCGAGACCTTGCCTTTCACGTCCCCGCCGACCGCCGCCGCCAACCGCGACTGTGGGCCTTGGTGGGCGATGATCGCGTTTTGCAGCACCAGATAGGCGATGCCGCAGAGCAAGAGGATCGCGCCGTAGGTGGCTGTCGGTATAGGCGCGAAGTCGTTTTCGCCCATCCAGCCGGTGGCGAAGGGGACCAGCGAGAGCCAGAACAGCAGGTGCAGGTTGGCCCACAGGATCCGGCCGTCGATGCTGGTCACCATGTGCAGCATGTGGTGGTGGTTGTTCCAGTAGATCCCCACGAACACGAAGCTCATGACGTAGGTGAGGAACACCGGCAGCACCGGGCGCAGCGCTTCCCAGCTGCCGCCGTGCGGAATCTTCAACTCCAGCATCATGATGGTGATCAGGATGGCGATGACGCCGTCGCTGAACGCTTCGAGGCGGGACTTGCTCATCCGCGCGGCTGTGCCGGCGGTTCCATGATCGGCAGGTGCAGGCCACACTCTTTGTTTTCCGGGTTCTCCCACCACCAGCGGCCGGCGCGCGGGTGCTCGCCCGGCTGGACGGCGCGCGTGCAGGGGGCGCAGCCGATCGACGGGTAGCCCCTGTCGTGCAGCGGGTGGATCGGGACCCGGTGCTCCTTGGCGTAGGCGCGCACCTCGTCCATGGACCAGCGGACCAGCGGGTTGATCTTGGCGATGTGGCCGTGGGCGCGATCGATCTCCACCTCGGGCGTGTCGGTGCGGGTCACCGACTGCTCGTTGCGCAGGCCGGTCATCCAGGCGTCGACGTCGCCGAGCGCGCGGCCCAGCGGCTCGACCTTGCGAATGCCGCAGCACCCGTGCCGCTCGTCCAGCGAATCGCGAAAGCTGTAGAGCCCCTTGCTTCGGATCAGGTCCTCCACCGCCTGCCGCTGCGGGAAGGTCCAGGCGATCTCGACGCCGTACTTCATCCGGACCCGTTCGGCGGTCAGGTACGTCTCGTCGGGCAGGCGCCCGGTGTCGAGCGCGAAGATGCGCACGTCGCGCGGCGCCGCCTTCATCGCCAGGTCGATCACCACGCAGTCCTCGATCGAGAAGCTGGAGGCGATCGACAGACGACTGCCAAACTGGCCCATCGCCCAGGCCACGACCTTCGCCGGCGGGGCCCCGCTCAAACGGCGGGCAGCTTCTTCGATCATGGAAGGGTCGGCGGCGGACATGGCCCCAGCATAGCGGAGTTTCGTCGGGTCCGATAATTGTCTACTAAAATTAGGTTGAATTATGGATACGCGTCTTGACCACGGTGGGGGATGGGGGTAAATTTGACGAACTTTTGGCCGATAACTAGGAAATCGCGACACCGCGTATTCTTTATCAAAACTGTATACAATGTCCGAAGCCAGGTCCAATCCGCTGTTCCCCCTCTTCCTGAAGCTGGAGGGCCGCCAGGTCTTGGTGGTGGGCGGGGGGCCGGTGGCGGCCGCCAAGGTCGGGGCTCTACTGGAGAGTGGAGCGCTCGTCACAGTGGTGTCCCCCGAGCTCCATCCGGCGCTGATTGATTTTGCGAAGGCCGGGAAGATTTTCACGGCCCGGCGTTGTTACCTGGCGAGTGACCTTTTAGGGGTTTGGTTGGTGGTGGCGGCGGCGCCTCCGGAGGTCAATCAATCGGTGGCGGCGGCGGCGGGGTCCTTGCGTCTGTTCGTGCTCGCGGTCGACGATACATCGGCCGCGAGCGCGTACGGCGCCGGGACGTTTCGGCGTGGCGAGATCACCATCGCGGTGTCGACCAACGGCCGCGCGCCCGCGCTGGCCGGCCTCTTGCGCGAGGGGCTGGAGGCCGCGCTTCCCGAGGATCTGGGCACCTGGTCCGAAGTGGCCGCCCGGGAGCGGACCGCCTGGCAGGCCGAGCGCGTGCCGATGCCGGAGCGGCGCCCGCGGCTCCTGGCGGCCTTGAACCGCCTCTATGAAGAGCGCGCGACCGGCGCTAAGGTCCGCCCATGAATGGGGCCCGAGCAACCGGACCGGACTTCAGCCGGGGCCGGGTGTCGCTGGTGGGCGCCGGACCGGGCAGCGCGGATCTGATCACGGTGCGCGGTGCGCGCCGGTTGGCCGAAGCCGATCTGGTCCTCTACGACGCGCTGGCCTCGGAAGAGATGCGCGTCTACGCGCCGAACGCGCGCTGGTTCTTCGTCGGCAAGCGGGCCTGCCGCGCGTCGATCGATCAGGAGGTCTTGAACCGCTTGCTCGTCAAATACGCCCGGCGCGGCTGGCGGGTGGTCCGTCTCAAGTGCGGCGACCCGTTCGTGTTCGGCCGCGGCGGCGAAGAGGCGCTGGCGCTGGCGCGGGCCGGCGTCCCCTGCGAGATCGTCCCGGGCCTGTCGACCGCGGTGGCGGCGCCGGCGCTGGCCGGCATCCCGGTCACCCACCGCGGGCTGGCTTCGAGCTTCGCGGTGATCACCGGCCATCACGAGGCGACCTACGCGCCGTTGCTGGACGGCTTGCCGCCCGAGAGTCTGACGCTGGTCGTGCTGATGGGCTTGGGGCAGCGCGGACGGATCGCGGAGCGGCTCATTGCGCGCGGTTGGTCGGCCGAGACGCCGGCGGCGGTGATCGTCGGCGCGGCGACCCCGCAGAGCTGGCGCTGGACCGGCGCGCTGGCGGCCCTGGGCACCGCGGAGATTCCGCCCGCCTCGGCCGGCGCCCCGGGCTTGCTGGTGATCGGCCCGGTGGTGGCCTTAGCTGCCGAGCTGGCGATCGGTTTGTCCGAAATCTCCGACCCCGCCGACGCGCCCCGCGTCTCGGGGTCTTTTTCCGAATAGAGAACGAGAAGGGTGAATCATGAGCGCGAATTCCGTGGTTGATTTCGTTCCGGACGGCGTGGGCCGCCCTGGTTTTGCCGAGCAGGAAGACGTCGACGCCTTCGTCGACATGCTCGAGCGGTTCGAAAAGGGGGACATTACACCCGACGACTGGCGGGCCTTCCGGCTCCTCAACGGCACCTATGGCCAGCGTCAAGAGGGCGTCTACATGATCCGCGTGAAGATCCCGCAGGGGATCCTCAACGTCGCGCAGCTCGACGCGCTGGCGATTATCGCCGAGAAGTGGGCCGGCAGCGGCGCCGGCCACGTCACCACCCGGCAGAACGTCCAGCTGCACTTCATCAAGGACTCCGACGCCCAGGCGGCGCTGCAGTTGCTGGCCGACGTGGGCCTCACCACCCGCGAGGCCTGCGGCAACTCGGTCCGCAACATCACCGGCTGCCCCTACGCCGGCGTCTCGCCGCACGAGCCGTTCGACGTCACGCCATACGCCGACGCCGTCACGCGCCACCTGCTGCGCGGGCCGTACTCGGCGGCGCTGCCGCGCAAGTTCAAGATCGCTTTCGGCGGCTGCTGCGGCTTCGACGACGTGCAGGCGCAGATCAACGATCTCGGTTTTCTGGCGGCGGTCGACGCCGACGGCAATCCGGGATTCAAGGTCTACATGGGCGGCGGTCTGGCCACGCTGCGCCGGGCGGCTATCCTGGTGCACGAGTTCCTGCCCGTGACGCAGGTGCTGGAGGTGTCGGAGGCCGTCGTGCGGACCTTCCACCGGATCGGCAACCGCAAGGACAAGCACAAGGCGCGGCTCAAGTGGGCCATCCAGAAGCTGGGGCCGCAGGGTTTCCTGGCCGAGTACCAGAAGGATCTGGAGGCGGTACGTGCCGAGGGGGGACGGCCGCTCGGCGTGGCGTCGGCGCCCAGACCGCGCGCGCTGCCCAAACCGGGCGAGGATGTTGCCGAGACGACACCGTCCTTCGCGGCGTTCGCCAAGACCAACGTGCGCGACCAGAAACAGCCGGGGTTCTCGTCGGTGATCGTGCGCCTGACCGGGGGCGACATCTCGCCGGCGCAGTTCCGCGCGCTCGGCGCGCTGGTGGCCAAGTACGGCGAAGGAGAGCTGCGCACCACCAACGAGCAGAACCTGGTGATCCGCTTCGTGCCGAGCTGGCAAGTCCCCGAGCTGCACCGCGAGCTCGAGGCGGCCGGGCTCGGTCAGGCCGGCGCGATGACCATGGCCGACGTGCTCTCCTGCCCGGGCGCCTCGACTTGCAAGATCGCGGTCACCAACTCGAAGGCCATCGGCCTGGCGCTGACCGCCGAGCTGGACGCGCGCCCCGATCTGGTGGCCCAGGTGCCGGGGTTGGACGTCAAGATCTCGGGCTGCCCGAACGGCTGCGGCCAGCACTACAGCGCCGTGATCGGGTTCCAGGGCGGCATGCGCAAGATCGACGGCAAGCCGGTGCCGCAGTACTTCGTCTACGTCGGTGGCGGGTTCACGGCCGACGGGCCCAAGTTCGGGCGCATCGCGGGCAAGGTGCCGGCGCGGCGGGCGGGCGAGACGCTGGCGCGCCTGGTGGCCATGTATACCGAGGAGAAGCAGGCCGGCGAGACGCCGCTGGCGTTCTTCTCGCGCATCGAGCCGGCCAAGGTGACGGCGCGGATCAAGGACCTGACCGAGCTGGACTCGGCCAGCGCCAAGCCCGAGGATTTCGTCGATCTCGGCGAGAACAAGGCCTTCGAGGTGGTGGAGATGGAAGGAGAGTGCGCGGCTTAGCGCGCGGGCTCTTCGCCTCCGTCGTTCTTCTCTCGGCGAGCGCGTGTGGCGTCGGCTGCCGCGCCGCCAAGGCCGAGGACACCGGCGATACGCTGATCGTGGGCGCCTACAGCGCGCCGCGCGAGGCGTTCGAAGAGGCGGTGATCCCCGCGTTTCGCGCGGCCTGGCGCCGGCAAACCGGGCGCGACATCGTCGTGCGCGCGTCGTATCTGGGCTCGGGCGCGCAGGCCCGCGCCATCGCCCAGGGGTTCGAGGCCGACGTGGCGGTGCTGGCGCTCGACAGCGATGTCGACAAGCTGGTCAAGGCCGCGCTGGTGGCGCCCGACTGGCGCGCCAGGACCGGCGGCGCGGGACTCATGGCCCGCTCGCTGGTGGTGATCGCGGTCCGCTCGGGGAACCCCAAGGGGATCGCCGACTGGGCCGATCTGGGGCGGCCGGGCGTCGAGGTGCTGACGCCCAATCCACGCACCTCGGGCGGCGCGATGTGGAACCTATTGGCGGTCTACGGGTCGGCGGCCGGCGACGTGAAGGCGAAATCCGCCGCGGTGGCGCGCGTGCTCGACAACGTGATCGTGATGGACAAGGCGGCGCGCGAGTCGCTGGTCAGCTTCGAGCGCGGCATCGGCGACGCGGCCATCACCTACGAGCAGGAGGTCCACGTCGCGCGGCGCGCTGGGCGCCACTACGACTATGTCGTGCCGCCGGCCACGGCCGTCATCGACGTGCCGATGGCGACCGTCGACCGCTACGCCGACGCGCACGGGCGGCGGGCGGTGGCCGAGGCCTTCGTGGCGTTCTTGCGCTCGCGGCAAGGGCAGGCGTTGCTGGGCGGGTTCGGCTTCCGGCCGGCCACCGGGCCCATCGATCTGCCGGGCGACGCGCGCTTCCCGGCGGCCGGGCATCCTTTCACGGCGGCCGACTTCGGGGGCTGGAAGAAGATCGCGCCCGGGCTGTTCGCGCCCGACACCGGCGCCATCACGCGCGTCCTCGACGCCACCCGGGAAGATCGCGAGGCGTTGCGGTGAAGGCGGCGCGGCCCACGGCCGGTGCGCTGTCGCTGCGGGTGGTGGCGGTCGCGTTCCTGGGTGTGATGGTGGCGCTGCCGCTGGCGGCGGTGGTTGGTTCGGTGCTGACCGGTCCGGGCGGCGTGGGGACGGCGCTGCACGCCCTCCTTTCGAGGACGGCGCGCGCCGCGCTCTGGCTGACGGTCTGGACGGCGGTGGTGGTGGCGCTGGTGAACGCCGTGATGGGCACGCTGACCGCTTGGGTGCTCTCGCGCTATCACTTTGTCGGCAAAGCGATCCTCAACGCGGCCATCGATCTGCCGTTCGCGATCCCGACGCTGGTGACCGGGCTCATGCTGGTGGTGCTCTACGGGCCGCAGCAGGTCATCGGCCACCTGCTGGCCGCGCACGGGCTGCGCCTGCTGTTCGCGCCGGCGGGGATCATCCTCTCGTTGCTGTTCGTGACCTTCCCGTTCGTGGTGCGCGCGGTCGAGCCGGTGCTGATGGACATCGACGTCGACCAGGAGGAGGCCGCCGCCACGCTGGGCTCGTCGCCCTTCCGCACCTTCGTCCAGGTGGTGCTGCCGGCGCTGCGGCCAGCGGTGCTGACCGCCACGCTGCTCACCTTCACGCGCGCGCTGGGCGAGTTCGGAGCGGTGGTGGTGGTGGCCGGCAACATCCCGCGTCGCACCCTGACCGCGCCGGTCTACGTCTTCGGCGCCATCGAGAGCGGCGAGCCGGCGGCGGCCAGCGCGATGTCGCTCGTGCTGGTGGCGGTCTCGGCCGGCCTGATCCTGGCGGTCGACCGCTATACGCGATCGCGCGCGCGGGCGATGGGGGTGCGGGTATGAAGCCCGGTCGCGCGCTGCTCGGTGGCGCGGTGGTGATCTACGTGGGGATCCTGCTCATCGCGCCCATCGGCGCCATCGCCTGGAGCGCGCTGCGTTCGGGACCGGCGGCCTTCCTTCGCGCGCTGGCCGGCAGCGGCGGCGGGTTCGCGCTCCTGCTGTCGATCGGCCTCGCCGCGCTGGCGGTGGTGGTGAACACCGTGTTCGGCGTGGTGGTGGCCTGGGTGCTGACCCGCGACGAGTTTCGCGGCCGCGGCCTCCTCAACGCAGCGGTCGACATGCCGTTCGCGATCTCGCCGGTGATCGTCGGGTTCGCGCTGATCTTGCTGTTCGGGCCGCAGGGCTGGTTCGGCGGGTTGGTGCGGGCGCTGCACGCCAAGATCGTGTTCGCGGTCCCCGGGATGGCGCTGGCGACCATCTTCGTGTCGTTGCCGTTCGTGATCCGCGAGGTCGGCCTGGTGCTGGCCGAGAGCGGCCACGATCAAGAAGAGGCCGCCTACACGCTGGGGGCCACGCCGTTCGGGGCCTTCTGGCGGGTCACGCTCCCCAACATCCGCTGGGGCCTGCTCTACGGCGTGCTGCTGACCACCGCGCGCTGTCTGGGCGAGTTTGGCGCGGTGCTGGTGGTCTCGGGCGGCCTGGCGCAGGTGACCGAGACCGGCACGCTGTTCGTGTTTCGGTCGCTGGAAGATCGGCGCGATCTGGGCGCCTATGCGATGGCGATGGCGCTGGCGGGGATGTCGATCCTGCTCATCGCCGGCATGGAGATCCTCAAGCGGCGCCGGGCGGGCGCCAATCCCCGCCAGGGGGGCGCGCTGCGCGTCGCATGAGCCTGATCGTCAAAAATCTCACCAAAAGATTCACCGCGCGCGGGACGCCGGCGGTCTCCGACGTGTCGCTGGAGGCGCCGGCGGGCGGCATCACGACGCTGCTGGGGCCGTCGGGCTCGGGCAAGTCGACGGTGCTGCGGGTCATCGCCGGGCTCGAGCGCCCCGACAGCGGGCGGATCCTGTTCGGCACGCAGGACGTGACGCATCTGCCGGCCCAGCACCGTGGGCTGGGGTTCGTGTTCCAGAGTTACGCGCTCTTCAAACACATGAACGTGCGCAAGAACATCGCGTTCGGGCTGGGCGTCCGTAAGATCCCCAAGGCCGAAGCGGACGCCAAGGTCGAGGGGCTGCTGTCGCTGGTGCAGCTCCAGGGGCTCGGCGAGCGCTATCCGGCGCAGCTGTCGGGCGGGCAGCGGCAGCGGGTGGCCTTCGCGCGCGCGCTGGCCATCGAGCCCAAGATGTTGCTGCTCGACGAGCCGTTCGGCGCGCTCGACGCGCAGGTGCGGGTCGAGCTGCGCGACTGGCTGCGCCGGTTTCACGACGAGCACCACGTCACCACGCTGCTGGTGACCCACGATCAGGAAGAGGCCATGGAGGTCTCCGATCACATCGTGGTCATGCACGAGGGGCGGGTGGCGCAGGCCGGCTCGGTGCGTGAGGTCTACGATCGTCCCGCCACCCCGTTCGTGGCGGGCTTCGTGGGCGGCGCCAACGTGCTGCGCGGCCAGATGGTCGACGGCCGGGTCAACGTCGGCTCGTTCGACATGTCGATGCCGAACGGCACCAGCGCGCCGCCCGAGGGCGCGGCCG
>DASRLC010000152.1:0-3841 GCA_035648655.1 Polyangia bacterium | reverse complement strand
CGGCGTAGGCGGCCGCCAACGACACCCCCCCAAAATCGAGCAAGACCATCCGCGCGCCGAACGAAGAGCCCAGGGAGAGGCCGCGTTCCGCCAGGGCGATGGCGGCACCACGTTCGTCGCGTTCGGGGGCCGAGAGGCGCGGCAACCGCTTGCCCGTGGCCAGCCGGCGCTCCGGCATCGGCAGCGTCAGCGACGGGACCTCCAGCCCCAGGCGCAGCGCCGACTGGACCAGCGGTCCGCCGGCCACCAGCTCGAGGTCGCAGGCCGTCCCCAGGTGAATCCCGGCCGCGCCGGTCTCCGCCGCCAGCCGCGTGACCCGCTCGCCGCCGTCGGCCTGTGGCGGCCGAATTTCGGTGGCGAGGACAACCATGGGTGCGCGTAGGATAGCGCTTTGATTCGGATCTCGACGCTGATATAAAAGAGCGTCGCTGCAGTCGGAGGCAGCTCGGTGGGGCCGGACTTCGGGGCTCCTGGGGGCTCCTGGTCTACCGGAGGTGTTCATGTTCGTTCGCCCAAGCCGGCGCTTGCTCCAGGCCGTGGTCCTCACAGCCGTCGTAACCGGCTCTCTCGCCACGGCCCGCGCCCAGCTTCAGAACGCCCCGGTCAACCTGGAGATGTTCCGTCCGGCGATGGACTCCAAGGGGTTCATCACGCTGAACTCGTCGGCGGTGCTGGGTCAGGGCGACATCTCGTTCGGCCTGGTGACCTCCTACGCCCGCCAGCCGCTGACGCTGACCAGCACCTGCTGCACGCCGACCCAAGCCACCAAGTTCCAGGTCGGCACGCTGGTCACCCCGTCGCTGCAGGCGGCGGTCGGCTTCACCCACCTCCCCCACTTGGGGTTCGAGCTGGGGATGATCCTCCCCATGGCGATCATCTCGGGCCAGAGCTACCCGAGCAACCCCGGCACCGGCGCCGCCAACACCGGCCAGGACTGGACCTTCACCAGCCAGGGGCTGGGCGACCTGCAGGTCCACCCCAAGATCCGGCTCATGAACGCCACCCGCAACGGCCTCGGGTTCGCGATCATCCCCTCGATCATCTTCCCCACCGGCGACAAGAGCACCTTCTTCGGCGAGGGGCAGACCATCTTTCAGCCCACGGCCGTCATCGACACCGAGCTCGGCTATCTGGGCCGCTTCCGCGCCGCCATCAACGGCGGGATGCGCATCCGCCCGCACCACTCGGTCTTCACCGATGACCCGCAGGCGTTCAGCACCACCGCCAACATGCCGGCCCCGATGTTCATGAACGCCGACATCACCACCCACGCCGGCATCGACATCGGCAGCGAGTTCCTGGGCGGCGTCGGCCTGTCCTACGGCATCGTGCCGCAGAAGTTCGACCTGGTGGGCGAGGTCTACGGCAGCTACGGGACGAACTCGCACAAGATCAACCCCGACGGGACCACCAGCAAGCTGGGCCCCACCGCCGAGGCCATCGCCGGCATCAAGCTGTACCTGGCGCGCAACTCGTTCTTCGAGCTGGGCGGCGGCTACCGGGTGGCGGACGCCTACGGCGGCGCCGCGCCCCGCGCCTTCATCGGCTTCATCTTCGAGCCGTCGATCGGCGATCGCGACGGCGACGGCTACAAGGATGACGTCGACCAGTGCCCGGACGATCCCGAGGACTTCGACGACTTCGAGGACGCCGACGGCTGCCCCGATCCCGACAACGACAAGGACGGCATCCCCGACGTCGACGACAAGTGCCCGAACGACCCGGAGACCAAGAACGGCTACCAGGACGCCGACGGCTGCCCCGACAGCACCACCTTCGACCGCGACGGCGACGGCATCCCCGACGATGTCGACAAGTGCCCCGACGATCCCGAGGACAAGGACAACTTCGAGGACGCCGACGGCTGCCCCGATCCCGACAACGACAAGGACGGCATCCCCGACAAGAACGACCTGTGTCCGAACGATCCCGAGGACAAGGACGGCTTCGAGGACAACGACGGTTGCCCCGATCCGGACAACGACCACGACCGGATCCTGGACAAGGACGACAAGTGCCCGAACGAGCCCGAGACCTACAACGGGTACCAGGACGCCGACGGCTGCCCCGACAAGGGCAAGGTCATCGTCCACAAGGGCAAGCTCGAGATCCTCGACAAGATCTACTTCGAGACCGACAAGGACGAGATCAAGCCGGTCTCGTTCCCGCTGCTCGATGCCATCGCGGCCACGCTCAACGGGAACCCGCAGATCGACCTGATCGAGATCCAGGGGCACGCCGACGAGCGCGGCGACGACGCCCACAACCTGGACCTGACCGAACGGCGCGCCCACTCGGTGCGGGTGGCGCTCGAGCAGCGGAACGTCCTGCCCAGCCGCATGAAGAGCCACGGCTACGGCGAGACCAAGCCAATCTGTACCCAGCACAACGAAGACTGCTGGAGCCAGAACCGGCGCGTCGAGTTCATCATCCTCAAGCGCAGCGACGAAGCGAACCTTCAGGGCGGAGAGGGTCAGTAGTCGCGTGAGCGCCGACGGGCTTCGCCCGGCGGCGCTCGTCCGCGGGGGATATAAAGGACGCTCTCAGGGTCCTTTTCTCGATGATCGTACCGGCCGGCGGCGGCCGGCGGTGATCCGGCCATCTGACGCAACGGGCGAATTTCACGGGAATTTCTCCCGGCGGGGCCTCCGGGGGCGGGTCGGCGAAAAATCAGCGCCCCGCCGCTTGACTTGGGGGCCCCTTACGCTAAAAAATGCGCGCCTTTCCGTGCGGCGGATACTCCTTTGCCTTTAGTACCCAGGGAGAAGATCGACGACGTCCGGGACCGCACAAATATTGTCGATATCGTAAAGCGTCATGTGGAGCTCAAGCGGGCGGGAACGGGGAGCTGGAAGGGTCTATGTCCTTTCCACAGCGAGAAAACGCCTTCGTTCACCGTGCACGAGCCCCGACAGTTCTTTCATTGCTTCGGCTGCGGCGAAAAAGGTGATGTCATAAGTTTTTTGGTCCGGGTCGAGCAACGTCCCTTCATGGACGTCCTCGGCGATCTGGCCAGCCTGGCCGGCGTCGATCTGGAGGTCCGCCCGCTGACGCCCGCCGAGCGGCGCGCCAAGCAGGAGGCCGAGTCCGAGCGCGACCGGATGTTCCGCGCCCTGGACCTGGCGGCGACCTTCTTCGAGCAGCAGTACCAGTCGCCGGCCGGCGCGGCGGCCCGCGCCTACGTCGAGGGGCGCGGCATCGGCCAGGCGGTGCGCGAGCGCTTCCGGGTCGGCTACGCGCCGGCGCGCTGGGACGGCCTGTCCAGCTTCCTCAGCGAACAGAAGATCCCCCCGTCGGTCCTCGAACAGCTCGGCCTGGTGGGCGTCAACGAGCGCGGGCGCTACGACTTTTTTCGGGACCGCGTGATGCTGCCGGTGATCGATCGGCAGAAGCGCGTGATCGGGTTCGGCGGCCGCCTGCTTGATCCCGAGGCCAAGGACCGCAAGTACGTCAACTCGCCGGAGTCGCCGCTCTTCCACAAGAAGGAGTCGCTCTACGGCCTTCACGCCGCGCTGGACGCCATCCGCCGCAGCGGCTCGGCGATCGTCGTGGAAGGGAATTTCGACGTGCTGGCGCTCCATGAAGCCGGCATCGAAGAGGCGGTCGCGCCGATGGGCACCGCGCTGACCGTCGAGCAGATTGCCGAGATCGGCCGTCTGGCGTCGAAGACCGTGACGGTGGTGTTCGACGGCGACCCCGCCGGACGGCGCGCCGGCCAAAAGGCCATCCCGCTGTTCGTCGACGCCGACGTCGACGGCCGGATCGCGCGGCTGCCGGCCGGCGTGGACCCGGATGACTTCGTGCGCGGCAAAGGCGGCGATTCCGGCGGCCCGGAGGCGTT
>DASRLC010000151.1:0-9044 GCA_035648655.1 Polyangia bacterium | reverse complement strand
GTGCGCGAAGGCGTCACGCTGGGGACACCGATTTCGCTCCTGGTCCGCAACTCCGACCAGCGCTCGGGGGACTATGACGAGATGCGGACCAAGTTCCGCCCCTCGCACGCCGACTACACCTACCAGGCAAAGTTTGGCGTCCGCGCCTGGCAGGGGGGCGGGCGTTCGAGCGCGCGCGAGACGGTCGGGCGGGTGGCGGCCGGCGTGCTGGCCCGTAAGGCCCTGGTGGCCGCGGGCGCCATCGACATCGTGGCCTGGGTGCAGCGCGTGCAGGATCTGGAGGTCGAGGTCGATCCGGCGTCGGTGTCGCGGTCGGCGGTCGAGGCCAACATCGTGCGCTGCCCGGACGCGGCCGCGGCGACGCGGATGATCGCGCTCATCGACGAGGCCCGCAAAGCCGGCGACTCGCTGGGTGGGGTGGTCGAGGCGGTCGCGCGCGGCGTGCCGGTCGGCCTCGGCGAGCCGGTGTTCGACAAGCTGGACGCCGATCTGGCCAAGGCCATGCTGTCGCTGCCGGCGGCCAAAGGGTTCGAGATCGGCAGCGGCTTCGCCGGCACCCGCCTGCGCGGCAGCCAGCACAACGATCCCTTCTACGACGGCGGTGGGCGTGTCCGCACGCGCGGCAACCGCTCGGGCGGCGTGCAGGGCGGCATCTCGAACGGCGAGGACATCGTCATTCGCGTGGCGTTCAAGCCGACCGCCACCATCCTGCGCGAGCAGCAGACCGTCGACCAGGATGGCCACGACACCACCATCAAGGCCCGCGGGCGCCACGATCCCTGCGTGTTGCCGCGGGCGGTCCCGATCGTGGAGGCCATGCTGGCGCTGGTGTTGGCCGATCATTTCTTGCGACAGCGCGGCCAGTGCGGAAGCTAGCGGCCGCGCTGCTCTTGCTGGCGCTGACGGGTGCCTGCACCCAGCGCGCGATGAATTTGATGCGCTTCGACGCCGCGCCGCCGCCCGCGCCGGCCCCGCTGCCCGAGGACGCCCACGAGGTGCACTTCACTTATACCGCGCCCGACGCGGTCACCTTCGATTGGCACGGCGACGGATCGACGCTGCGCTACTGGGCCAAGGATTTGCCGCCCCGGACGGTGACCGCCCACGCGCCGCAGCCGCTGCCGATCTCGGCGGCGGGACCTTGGCAGGAGGCCGTCGCGGACCGGCTCGTCCCCGGCCTCGAGTACTTCTACGAGATCGGGCACCCGGTGCGGCCGGACCCGCGCAGCTTCCGGGCGCCGCCGGTCGCGGGGAGTTCGGATCAGGTCTTCGTGGCAGTCGGCGATCTCGGCGACGCGGCCAATCAACCGGCGGCGGCAGCCATCCACCGCGACATCCGCCTCGTCGATCCGTCGTTCGTCCTGGCGCTCGGCGATCTGTCGTACGCGGATCTCAAGACGCAGGCCGCGGTGGATCGCCACTTCGAGGACGTGATGATCTGGTCGCAGCGCGCCGCCTACATGCCGACCTGGGGAAACCACGAGTGGGAGGATCCGCAACGCGACGACCTGCGCAATTACAAGGGTCGGTTCGCGCTGCCGCACGCGGCGGCGTCGCCGGGCGCGCCGGCCGCCGGCTGTTGCGGCGAGGACTGGTACTGGTTCGACTTCGGCTCGATCCGCTTCGTGATCTACCCCGAGCCCTACACGCCCCAGACCTGGACCGACTGGGCAGCGCATGCGGAGCCGGTGCTGGCCCAGGCCCAGGCCGACCCGAAGATAAAATTCATCGTCACCGCCGGGCACCGACCGGCTTATTCGTCGGGCCACCACGGCAGCGAGCTGGCGCTGCGGGCGATCCTCGACGGCTGGGGCAAGCGCTTCAAGAAGTACGTCCTCAACCTCAACGGCCACAGCCACGTCTACGAGCGGACCAAGCCCCAGGCGCACGTGGTGTACGTGACGGTGGGGACCGGCGGCGGCGCGCTAGAGCACGCGGCCACCGCCTGTCTCTGGAACGACTGCCAGGCGCCCGCGTTCACGGCCTTCCGCGCGATCCACTACGGTTTCCTCAAGATTACGGTGCACCCATCGGAGCTCGCGCTCGAGCTCATTTGTGGCCCGCCCGCCCCCGGCGACGAGGACATCCAATGCGCCGAAGGGCAGATCATCGATCAGACCGTCATCCCGGCCGGCGGCGCGCCGATCGCCCAGCGCGAGCGCCGCCAGGTCGACGCGCTATTTCACTAGACCGACCGCCGGCGACATCCCGCTTCGTTCAATCGCCAGGCGAGCGTCGCCCAGTTTTACTGGACGGCGCGAGGGGGGCCCGGGGGATTGTGAGCGGCAGCGAACCAAGCCCCCGTAAAATCAGCTCGGCGGACCGGCCGGCTTGGCGGTCTCGCGGCGGATGACCTCCAGCGCCGCCTCGTCGAACTCGTAGCGGGCACGGCAGAAGTTGCAGGTCACCTCGGCCCGGCCGTCGTCGAGGATCATCGCCGCCAGCTCCGGCTCGCCGAGCAGCGCCAGTGAGGTGCTGGCGCGGGCGCGCGAGCAGGGGCAGTCGAAGCGGACCGCGCGCCGATCGAGGATCCGCACCTGGCCCAGGTGATCGCCCAGCACGGCGGCGATCACCGCGCCACCATCGCGCGGGCCCGTGCCGAGCGCTCGCAGCAGCTGGCCGTCCGCGACCAGGCCGCGCGCGGCCGCTACCCCCACCGCCCCGTCGCTGCCGGGCAGCGCCTGGACGAGGATTCCGGCCGCGAAGGCGATCGTCCCGTCGGGCGCCAGCGCGGCGTCGCAGGCCAGCGCGCTCACGATCTGCTCGCTGGCCTCGAGGTACCTCTCGACGTCCTCGTCGATCTCACCGGTCGCGATCGAGGTCCGGCCGCTGAAGGCTTCGCCGAGGCCAACGTCGCGGATCACGCTCACCAGGCCGTGGCGACCGACCGCGACGGCCAGGCTGGCGCGCGTTCCCGGCGTCGCCACCAGCGGCACCCCGGGATTCTTGACGTACGCGCGCGCGGTGCCCGAGGCCGTCGCGTCGACGGTCAGCCCGCCAAGCGGCCCGTCGCCCAAGACCTGCAAGGTCACGCGCTCGTCGTCTTTGGTGAGCGTCGCCAGCAAGAGTCCCGCGGTCAGTCCGCGCGCCAGCGCGAGCGACGCCGCCGGACCCGCGCCGTGCCGCCGGGCGGCCTCGCGCGCCACCTCCGTGCTGGTCACGGCCACGATCCGCACCGGCCGGCCGTCGATGACGGCCCGGACGATCTCGTCGGCGACGCTATCGCCCCCATCGTCGCCCACGACATCCTTCGAAAGCTGCTCGCGGCTCATGAATGCAACCCAGTCAATGTTACGCTGGCCGCTGGCCGATGTCCGCGTCGCCCGCTTTCGCCTTCTTCACGCTCCCCAACCTGCTCACGCTGGCGCGGCTGCCGCTGGGCTGGCTGTTCTGGGTGGTGCTGGGCCGAACGCCGGACCATGCGCTGCCCGCGCTGGGCATCCTGGCGTTGGCCGCAGTGACCGACATGCTGGACGGGCCGCTGGCGCGCCGACGTGGCGCCGATGTCGCCGGCACGGGCGCCTGGCTCGATCCCACCTGTGACAAGCTGTTCATGGCGGGGGTGCTGGGCGGCCTGCACTTCGAACGCGGGGTGTCGCTGGCGCTGCTGGCGATGATCGTCGCGCGCGAGCTCCTGCAGCTCCCCATGGTGATCGTGTACCGGCTGAGCGCGCCCCTGCGCCGCTGGCTGCGCTACGATTTTCACGCCAGCCCGATCGGCAAGACGACCACCATCATCCAGTTCCTGACCATCTCCGCCCTCATCCTGCGGCTTCCGGCCCACGCGCTGGCCCTGATGTCCTGCTTGCTGGGAATCACCGCACTCGGTACCTATGTGTGGCGGGCCGTCGTGCTCGGCCGGGCGCGCCTGCAGGCGGCCGGCGGGCCGCCGCCGTCATGAGCGAGGTGGCGAGGTGAGTAGACGGTTGATGAAAGGTCCCGCCGACGACCCGGGCGCCCCCCACGTCTCTCGGTTGCGTCGTTTCCTTCCCGCGCCCGGGAGCGTCGGCTACCACGCGCTCTTGGCCGTCGTGGCGCTCTTCGTCCTCGGGCCGCTGGGCGGCATCACGAGCGCGTACATGACCTTCAGCCTGGGGTTCTCCGTCGGCGGACAGGTCCTGGCCGGCATCCTCGGCAGCAGCGTCACCTACGGCTACGGCGCCGAAGGCAAGCACGGCGCCAACTACATCCAGACCATGGCCGCCTCGGTGGCGTCGATGGCGGGGATGGGGGTGCTCATCCAGGCCATGGTCTGGCTGGGGATGCCGCTGCCGTCGCCCTGGAAACTGGGGCTCTATTTCGGTTGCATCGGCATGCTGGGGATCGGGCTCGGCATGCTTTACACGCCGATCCTGGTCGACCGGTTGCAGCTCGAGTTTCCATCGGGCCATGCCGTCGCCAACATCCTGCGCGCGCTCACCGACAAGCGCCTCCTGCGCCGATCGATCGGCAAGCTGGGCGGGGGAACCGCGGGCGGGATGGCGCTGGCGGCGCTGGTCTCGCGGGTGGCCTGGCTCGGCCGGACCGGCGTGTCGGCCTCGACGGTGGGCGCCGGCCTGATCGTCGGTTCGCGCATCGGCGTGCCGACCTTGGTCATGGGTCTGGTCGGCGCGTTGCTGGTGCCGCACCTGCGCGCGGTCGGGATCCTGGGGCCGCACGATCCGTTTCGAAAGATCGGCTTCTTGGTGGGGCTGGCGATGGTCTTCGGGGCCGCGATCGTCGATCTGACCGTGATCGGCGTCGAGGCCGTCCGCCGCGCCCGGAGCCGGCTGGCGGCGCCGGCCCGACCGTCGGCTGGATGGGGGACCGGGCGGCTGCTGGCCTGGATCGCGGTGTGGGGAACCGCCGTCGCGCTGGTGGCGGTGCTGCTCCTCCAACAGCCGCTCGGCTACATCCTGCTGGCCATCGGGCTGGCGTTCGTGTTCGTGTTCGTCAACGGCATCTCGGACGGCATCTCGGACTGGAACCCGGTCTCGAGCGCCTTCGTGATGGCGGTGCTGCTGATGTCCGGCCTCGGGCTGCGCTCGCCGATCGTGGGGATGACCGCCGCCAGCATCTTGCTCATCTCCTGCACCGTGGGCGTCGACATGCAACAGGATCGCTCGACCGGCTGGCGCCTCGGCTCCGATCGCGCCGTCCAGTTTCGCTACCAGGCGGTCGGCATCTTGGCCGGCACCGTGCTGTGCATCGTGCTGACGCAGTTCTTCCTGACCGCCTATCCCGTGCTGCGGGTCGACACCTTCGCGCACCCCGAAGCGCGGGTCGGCGTCTGGCAATCCGCGATGACCTTCAAGTTCGTGGGCGCCATCCGTGGCATCGGCCACCTGGCGCCCGTCCAGCTACATGCGCTGTGGCTCGGCCTCGGCATCGGCTTCGGCATCGAGGTGGCGCGCAAGCTTCTCCTGCGGGCGCCCGGCTACCAGCGATTCGTGGCCTCGGGGCGAACCGGCTTCGCGGTCGGCTGGCTGGTCGACGCCGTACTGCTGTCCAGCCCCTACGCTTCGTCGACCGGCGGCTTTCTGGATCTGGGATCGTGCTTCTGGTTCGCGGCCGGGAGTGTCCTCTCGTCGCTGCTGGCACCGCGCCGCCGCGCCGCCAAAGCGGCGCCCGAGCTGACCGACACACTGCCCGAAGACATGAGCACCCCCTCGCTGCTCGGCGGCGGCCTCATCGCCGGCGAGTCGCTCTACACCCTGGGCGCGGGGATCGTGGCGCTGCTGACGCTGTTCTGAGGCTCGGGCTGCTGCGGAGCGACGACAGAGGTGCTCACAGCTTGTGATCACCTTACGCCGACGAAAAGGCATGCCGCGTCTAGTCATCCTCTGCGAAGCGGTGGTGACTCACGCGATAGAGGAGGCCCTTCGACGAACACGCTGCGCACCGTGTCATACCTGATGCCGCCGACCTTTTCGAGCCGATCCAGGTACCAGTTGATGAGCGCGCAATCTCGGCGGCGAAGTCTCCGGTCTGGGTCGCTCCCATCGTTTTTGGGAAGCGCGACCTTGGCGTCTCTGAAGGCTTTCGCCCAGAGCTCATACGCAGCCGCGAGATCTGATGCGTAACGCGTGTCCAAGAGATCGAAGCAATTTCCGAGTTGGACGACCGACCCCACGACGCCTGCCACGATCGGAGGTCGCGACCGTACCACACCGCCCGCTGGCGACGACGGCGGAGACATCAAGCTGTAGCGGCTAACGTTGTTAGATCGCGCCGTGGGCCGCCGACGGCTTGTGTCCACGCCGTTCGAGGTTTGATGGCGCCGCCGCGGCGATCGCGCAGAAAGATAGGGTTCCGGACCGGCGACATCGGCTAGGCTGGCGGGCGAAGCCCATGGCGTCCATCCTCCGTTCTTCCACCCACCCGCGTTGGTTCGCGCAGAGCACGGTCGATCTGCCGGTGCTGCTGTCGGACCATCTGCATTGCGAGCGGAAGGCGGCGGAGAACGCGCTGGCGCTGGTGCGGCGTTACCCGCACCGCGGGTCGTCGGTCGGGCAGCTCTCTCGGCTGGCGCACGAAGAGACCAGCCACGTGGTGCAGGTGGGGGCGCTGATGGCCCGCCGGGGGTGGGTGCCGCGGACCGACACGCCCAACCACTACGCGCGGGCGCTGCTGGCCGAGGTGCGCGGCCGCGAGCCGGAGCGGCTGCTCGACGCGCTGCTGGTGGCGGCGTTCATCGAGGCGCGCTCGCACGAGCGCCTGGGGCTGCTAGCGGCCGGCTTCGCGCGCGGCGGCGAGGCCGAGCTGGCCGATTTCTATGCCGCGCTGGCCGACGCCGAAGAACGCCACGCCGAGATCTTCCTGGATTTGGCCCGACCGCTGGTTCCGACCGAGTCGTTCGAACAGCGGCTCGACGTGCTGGCGGCGCGCGAGACCGAGGTGCTGGCCGAGCTGCCGCACACCACCCGCGTTCACTGACGCGTGGGCGGCGTCCCGGCTGCAGACGACAGACCGACGACGACCACGATCGGCGACAGCTCAGGCGCGGAACGCCAACTGTCCGCCCACGATGGTCGTCTCGACCACCAGGTCGGTCGACCAGAGCACCAGATCGGCGCGCCGGCCGACGGCGAGCGCACCGCGATCCGTCAGGCCCACCCGCGCGGCGGGCACGACGCTGGCCATGGCAAGCGCGTCTTCGATCCGGGCGCCGCCCAGGTGAACCATCGCCCGAACCGCCCGATCCAGCGTCAGCGTCGACCCGGCCAGCGTTCCGTCCGGGCGCCGCGCGCTCTCCCCGTCGGAGATCACGGGCCGACCGCCGAGCTGGTACCCGCCGGGTGGCGCGCCGGCGGCCGCGACGGCGTCGGTGACCAGGACGATCCGCTCCGGCCCCTTCGCGCGCAGCGCCAGCGCCAAGACGGCCGGGTGCGTGTGCACGCCGTCGGCGATCAGACCGACCGCCACGCGATCGTCGGTCAGCGCGGCGCCGACCGCGCCGGGTGCGCGGTGGTGAAGGCCGGACATGGCGTTGAAAAGATGCGTCACCAGCGTCGCGCCCGCGTCGATGCCGGCCGTCGCCTCATCGAAGGTCGCGTCGGTGTGGCCGAGAGCGACCGTCACGCCGGCGCCCACCAGCCGCCGGATCCGATCGAGAGCGCCCGGCCGCTCTGGGGCCAGCGTCAAGAGCCGCAGCGCGCGCGCGGCGAGCAATTCGTCGAGCACCGCGTCCAGCGTCGCGTCGGCCGCGCCGATGGCGGTCGAATCGTGCGCCCCGGCGCGGGCCGGCGAGAGCAACGGGCCTTCCAGGTGCAGCCCCGCCGGGTCGGCGCCCGGTGCGCCGCGCGAAGCCGCGAACGCAGCGGCGAGCGCCCGATAATCCGCGGCGGTTGCGCTGACCGCGGTCGGCAAGAAGGTCGTGACGCCGGTCGCAGGCAGACGCGCCGCCAGCGCCCGCAGCGCCTCCGCATCGGCGCCGACCTCCAGCCCGAAGCCGCCGTTGCACTGCAAATCGACCAGACCCGGCGACACGATCTCCGCCACCAGGCGCGGCCCGGGCGGCTCGCCGGTCACGCCGGCTCGGACTTCCACGATCCGGTCGGCTTCCACCACCAGCGCGCCGTCGACGAGCCGGCCGGCGATCAGCAGGCGCCCGGTGACCGAGTATCGGTTGTAGGCGCTCGGTGATTCTGTTTTCATCGTCGCCTTTCCATCCTATCGGAGGTCCGATGCGCTTTCTCCTGACAACCGCCCTCTTCGCGACCGCCCTGGCCGTACCGCTGCTGGCGGCGCTGTCGCGACCCGCATCGGCGGCGCCGGCGGCTCCGACTGTGACGCCGGCGGCGACCCCCACCACGGCCGGCTTGGCCTTCCCCTTCCCGGTGAAAGAGAAGACGCTGGCCAACGGCCTCCGCGTCTACGTGGTGGCCTACGACTCTCCTGGCCTGGTGGCCTACTACACGGTCGTGCGCACCGGCAGCCGCAACGAGGTCGAGCCCGGCAAGACCGGCTTTGCGCACTTCTTCGAGCACATGATGTTCCACGGCACCGAGAAGTACTCGCTCGAGGCCTACAACGCCGTCATCAAGGAGATGGGCGCCGACTCGAACGCCTTTACCTCCGACGATCTGACGGTCTATCACATCCTGGCCGGCAAGACGGCGCTCCCCAAGATCGTCGAGATCGAGAGCGATCGCTTCCAGCACCTCCAGTACCAGCAGGCGGACTTCCAGAAGGAGGCCCGTGCCGTCCTCGGCGAGTACAACAAGAACGCCTCCAACCCGATCGAGAAGATGATCGAGGTGCTGTTTGACCACGCGTTCACGACGCACACCTACAAGCACACGACGATGGGCTTCCTCAAGGACATCGAGAACATGCCCAACGAGATGGCCTACTCGCGGCAGTTCTTCGATCGCTACTACCGCCCCGACAACATAGTCATCCTGGTGGTCGGCGACGCCGACGCGGACACGGTCTTCAAGTTGGTGGAGGCCGACTACGGCAGTTGGAAAGCCGGCGACAAGCACCCGGCGGTCCCGGTCGAGCCGCCGCAGAAGAAGGAACAGCGCGCCGAGCTGAGCTGGCCCGGACCGACGCTGCCGATG
>DASRLC010000150.1:0-4011 GCA_035648655.1 Polyangia bacterium | reverse complement strand
CGGCATGAGGGTGGAGGTGAGCGCGACCTCGGACGGGTGACCGCCGCTGCCGCCTTCGAGCGCGAACGGGATCGCGGCGCCGGGCGACTCGACGTCGTCGCGCGGCCCACTCGTGCAGCCAAGGCAGAATCCGTGCATCATCGGCTCGGCGTAGTCGAGCTGGACCGAGAACTGGCGCATCACGTTGCCGCCCAGGATGCCGCCCAGGCCGATCTCGTCCATCATCGCCGACGAGAGCTGCAGGGCCGGAATGTTGTCCAGCGTGACCACCGGGGTGCCGTTGTTGTCGAGCAGGCTGAGGTTGATGGTCGTTAGAATGTTGGCGCCGGTCACTGTCGGCGGTGTCTGGTAAAAGAAGCTGGGGTCGATGAGGACCGTGGGCGACCCTGTGTCGATCAGCACGTCGAAGTTCAGGTCGGGGAACAGCTCGTCCATGCCGTTGAGCGCGGCGTCGATGAAGACCAAGTTCGTGCCCACCACCGTCGACGACGGATTCCCGAGCATGCCCATGGTCGAGTACTTGGGGATCGAGCCGCCGCCCGATCCACTGCCGCAGGACGCCCCCCCGAAGCCGAGCAGAGCGAACGCGCAAGTCAGAGCAAGCTTCATCGCCAGATTGTCCGACCAATGTGCGGCGAAGGCAATCGACGCGGGGCACGTGGCGACCCGTGTCGATCCGATTCCGGCCTCAAAATCCTGTGCTAGTGTTCGGGCTCACAACACTTCGAACCAACGCGGAGGGAATCACCGATGAGTCTCGTCACCAAGAAAGCCCCGGAGTTCACCATCGACGCCGTCGTCGGCGACGGGGACTTCAAGAAGATTTCGTTGTCGGACTACAAGGGCAAGTACGTGGTCCTGTTTTTCTATCCGGCGGATTTCACCTTCATCTGCCCGACGGAGATCCAAGAGTTCTCGCGCCGCCATGAGGAGTTCGCCGCCGCCAACTGCGAAATCCTCGGCTGCTCGACCGACTCGAAGCACTCCCACAAGGCGTGGATCAAGGGCGGCCTCGGCAAGCTGAATCACCCGCTGCTGGCCGACTTCAACAAGACCATCGCGCGCGACTACGGTGCGCTCATGGAAGACAATGGCATGGCGCTGCGGGCGACGATCATCATCGACCCGAACGGCATCGTGCAGCACGCCTCGTACAACGCCGACCTGCTCGGCCGCTCGGTCTCGGAGGCGCTGCGCCTGGTGCAGGCGCTGCAGACCGGCGAGCGCTGCCCGGTCGAGTGGAAGCCCGGCGCCAAGACGCTTGGCAAAGGATAGACACCCAGATCGTCCTTCGGCCGCGGGGGCCTTCGACCCCCGCGGTTCACGTGTCTGTTCCGGTCTTGCCCGATCGTGTCCGGTGTTGCCCGCGCTTGGCCCCGCGTCGGTGGGCGTCTATTCTCGTGCGGTGAGCTCCCCCCTGCGTCGGTTGGGCGTCTTCTTGCCGCTGGCGCTGGTGGCGCTCGGGGCCTGTTCGCAAGAGGCCGCGCCGGGCGATCCGAAGCTGTGGACGCTCTTCGACGTCCAGGCGCTCTACGCGGGCGGCGCGACGGCGACGCACGGGCTCGCCCCCAACGACGGTTTGCCGGGCGGCATACCCCTCGGTCGAGTGCTGAACGGCTTGGAGCTGGTGGGCACCCATGCCTGGACGGAGATAGGCGACGTCACCTACGTGACGACCGAGATCTGGTCGGGGTTCGATCGGGTCTGGATGCAACCGGCGTATGTGCCGATCACCGGCTGGCAAGCCGGTGTCCCGCAGCCGCTGCTGGACAGCGGCGTCGAGCATCCGATCTTCAGCGTGGGACCGCACAGCGGCTTTTACAGCCCGTTTTGGCAGATCGTCTATGCGCAGGTGCCGGCCGGTACGTCCCCGGGCGCGCTGACCTCCGCCCGACAGATCCTCGACGCGGGGTATCCACTCACGCCGAGCGCAGGGCGCACCATGCCGCTTGCGCCGACCGGCACCACGGGCGGTGGGAATCCGGGCACGGGGTGGCTGGACGGCGCCCCGATCTCGTATCTCGACTTCGGGACGGCGACCTTCACCTGGGACGCGCAGAACGTCGTGCAGGAAATACCGCTCTACGTCTTCACCGTAATGGGTGCGGACGGTCGACCGCACGTGCTGTCCGAGGTGCCGAACGTGCTGGGCACGGCGCCGCCGCCAGCGGGCCTCACGGTGGTTCCCACCACCGCCCCGATGATCGGCACCCTCCCGCCGCCGCCGCGCTATTCCGCCTATTGGCGCATCTACACCGTCGTCGTCCCGTCTTTCGCGAGCATCTACGCGCCCATGGGCACCGCGCTGGCCGCCGATCTGGCGCGGGTCCGGGGAACCTCGGCCGCGCAATATACGACCGATCTCATGGGCCAGGATCCCACCCTGCTCTCGACCTACATCGGACGGGTGTCGATCGATCCCATCGATCCGGGAACGGGGGTGCCCGGCTGCTTCAGTTCGCTCGGGATGCTCAGCGCCTGTACCTGGGTAATGTCACAGACCGATCTGGAGACCCATCTCGATTTGTCGACCGGCGGTCCCACCGGCATCACCGTGACCGCGCCGGTCATCGAGGCCTACTCGGCCCCGGTGGTGCCTCTGTGAGGGCGAGACGGTCGGTCCCGCTCGGCCTGGCGCTGGTGCTGTTGTCTTCGGGCGGCCGCGCATCGGCTCAGGCGTCGCCCGCCGCCGTCCTTGCGACCCCGGCCCCAGCCTCCGCGCCGCCACCGCCGGCGGAGCCGGAGCCGGCCGGCGAGCCGATCAACGACAGCGATGGCTACACACCGCCCGCCGATGGTCCGGGCGCACCCCCGTCGTTCTCGATCGACGGTTACGTCGACGTCGGGTTTGCCAAGGCGCAAGGCGACGGGACCAGCTTCGCGCCCGGCGACCAGAGCGTGCCGGCCGATTACGGCGTGGACACCTTCGCGCCGGCGGTCAACTCGCGCGGCGACGTGGCATCGACCGATTCGGGCGGCCGGTTCGTCAACGGATTTCTCCCGCGCTCGGTGGGGATCGGCGGTCGGCCTTCGTTCCTGCTCAATACGCTGGACGTCGATCTCAAGTACACGCCCCCCGCGACGCCGCTGATGGTCTTCTCGCGGGTGCAATTCCTGCCGCGCTTCACCGGTGCCGGCGACGACACCCGGGTCTACGTCGAGCAGGCCTTCGGCCGGCTGGTTCCGTTCGACAGCCAGGAATTCGCGATCAGCGCCGGCAAGTTCGACTCCGTTTTCGGGATCGAGTACCTCGACAACGAGGCCAACATCCGCACGGGCGTCACGCCGTCGCTGGTGGCGCGCTACACCACCGGTCAGTCGATCGGCGCCAAGCTCTTCTATCGGATCCAGATCGCGCCGCTCTGGTCGGCGCTGAGCCTCAACGTGGCCGGCACCAACAGCGGGTCTTTCGTCGAGGCTTTGCAACCGCCGGACGCCAGCCTGAGCGGCGAGCCGGTTGGCACCGGGCGCCTCGGCTACGAGCTCAATACGCCGCTGGTTCAGGCCAAGCTCGGCGCTTCGGGGATGATCGGACCGCGCAACGATCAGGGGGATCAATCGGCGCACCAGAAGGCGTTTGGTTTCGATGCCCGGGTCTCCGGCTTCGGCGTCTACCTGAACGCGGAGTATGTCCACGTCGACGAAGGGCAGGGGGGACCGAAGACCACCTCGCTCGGCACGTTCCCTTTCGCTTCGGCGTTCAGCATGCGCGGCGGCTACGCGCAGATGGCTTACGCGCTCCCCTGGGCGGTGCGTGCGCTGCGCAAGGTGACGGTCTTTGCCCGCTACGGTCGCCGGCACGCCTGGTTCGACGGATTCACGCCGATCACCGTGGATCGCTGGACCGTTGGCCTGCGCGTCGAGCTGTGGGAGGCGGTCATCTTGAAGGCCGAGTATCTCGACAACCGCGAGCTGGCCGGCGCGCCCACCGTCGCCAACAACGTCTTCACCAGCTCGCTGGTGTATAGCTGGTAAGCATGAAGCGCGGCTTCGTCGGGTTGGTATTCGGGT
>DASRLC010000149.1:0-2129 GCA_035648655.1 Polyangia bacterium | reverse complement strand
GAGAGCAGCGTCTTCGTGCCCCGCGCCTTGGAGACTCCGAAGTCCAGCACCTTGATCAGCTCATCGGGCTGGCCATCGATCGCCACCAGGAAGATGTTTGCGGGACTGAGATCGCGGTGGACGATCCCGTGCGCGTGGGCCGCCGCCAGCGCCGACGCCGCGGCCGCCACCACCCTCACCGTCGCGGGCACTGTGAGCGGCTCCGAATCGGCCAGCCGGGTCTCGAGGGTGCGACCTTCGAGATACTCCATCACGAAGTAGGGGCGCTCGTCGGGCGAGGTGTTGAAATCGAAAATCTGCACCACGTTCGGGTGCCTTAGCTCGGACAGGATCTCCGCCTCGCGGCAAAAGCGCGCGAAGGCCTCGCGGTTGCCGACCAACTGCGGCGCCAGAATCTTCACGGCAAAACGGCCAGGAAGTCGGGCGTGGGTGGCTTCGAAGATCTCGCTCATCCCGCTGCGGCGGATGAGCCGGCCCAGAATGTAGGTGTCGCCGAGCGGGACGGTGCCGGCCCAGATTGGACCGCTTTCGTACGAGAGGCTTCGCATGAACTTCACCGATCGCGGGGGGGACGGGGGAAACCTAAGGCCACCCTGCAGTTTGGGAAGATCCCGTAGTGGCGATAGCGGATGTGACGGGCCCGTTTATGCGTAGGGGCTTATTTTTCGGGGTGGGCCAGGGGTTGCGCTCCCGCTGGGCAGATCGCTAAATATGGCCATGCGTTTCACCGCGCCGCCCGACTTCGCCCGAGTCCCCGGCCGCGCCGCCACCGCGTTGGTCGCCCTGGTGATGATGTCCGGCTGCCAGCGGTTGGCCGCGCGCCGCTCCGAAGACGGCGCCCGGCCGTCGCCGGCCGGCACCCCCGAGCTGAGCGCCGCGCCCGCGCCGCAGCCAGGAGCGTCCGTGACACCCAAGACCCAGGCGCCGAACGAGGCGCGGGTGTTATCGAACGCCTTCTCGGCGGTGGCGCGCGCTCTCAGCCCGTCGGTGGTGCGCATCGATGTCGAGATTCCGGCGCGGTTGGCCGAGAACCAGGGCGGGGGCAACGACGGCGACGGCGCGGGCGACGATCCGCGGATGTCGCCGTTTTTGCGGCGCTTCTTCCAGTTCGGTCCGGGGATGCCCGAGCCGTCGCAGGGGACCCAGCGCGGCACCGGCTCGGGTGTGGTGATGGATGGTCGCGGCGACATCGTCACCAACCGGCATGTCGTCTCGGGCGCCACGAACGTCAAGGTGACCTTCAGCGATGGGCGCGAGTTCACCGCCAAGACGCTGGGGATGGACTCCGAGACCGACGTAGCCGTCATCCGCCTCGACAACCCGCCGCGGGATCTGGTCGCCGCGCGCCTGGGCGACTCCGACGCGCTGGAGGTGGGCGAGTGGGTGCTGGCGATCGGCAGCCCGCTCGGCCTCGATCAGACGGTCACCGCCGGCATCGTGAGCGGCAAGGGGAAGGTGGGACGCCACGTACAGATGTCCGGCGGGCGCGTTCGCCACTACATCCAGACCGACGCCAAGATCAACCCCGGCAATTCGGGCGGCCCGCTGGTGAACTTGTCGGCGGAGGTGGTCGGGATCAACACCCTCATCAACACCGGGCCCGGCGGCGCCTACGGGTTCGCGATTCCGATCAACCAGGTGCGGATGGTGGCCGAGTCGCTGCTCAAGGACGGGCGCGTGCGCTACGCCTATCTGGGCGTGTTGGTCGGCGATCTGGGCGAGATCGACGCCGCCAAGCGGGGCGGGCTCGATCCTTCCCTCGCGGGCGCCTACGTGAGCGAAGTGACGCCCGGTGGCCCGGCGGCCAAAGGCGGGTTGCGTGCGGGCGACGTGATCATCGACCTCGACGGCCGCAAGATGGAAGGCGCGGGCGACGTGATCGACTATGTGTCGACGCGGGCGATTGGTGCGCGGGTCGCGGTGGGCATTTGGCGCGACGGTCATCGGCAGGCGGTTCCGGTCGGTCTCGGCGAGCTTCCATCGCAAGATGGGCGCCCCGGCGCTCCGCCGACCAAGCTGGGGCTCTCGCTGCAGACGCTGACGCCGGGGCTGGCCGAATCGATGGGCCTCGACCCCTCGATTCGCGCCGCGGTGGTGGCGGAGGTTGCGCCCGGTGGTCAGGCCGCCGC
>DASRLC010000148.1:0-10454 GCA_035648655.1 Polyangia bacterium | reverse complement strand
GACATCTCGGGGGGGCTACTCGATCCGGGGATCCTGGAGGTGGCGGCCGGCGCGGGGGCCGCGATCGTGCTGGGCCATCTTCGGGGCGCGCCGGCCACGATGATGGCCGAGGCCGCCTTCGACGATGTGGTGGGCGAGGTCGCCGTTGAGCTGCGTGAACGTATCGCCGCGGCGCGGGCGGCGGGATGCCGGGAGATCTGGGCCGACCCGGGGATCGGCTTCGGAAAGCGCCTGGAGCACAACCTGGCGCTCCTGCGCGCGCTCCCGGCGCTCAAGGCCGAGCTGGGGGTGCCCCTGATGGTGGGCGTCTCGCGCAAGGCGTTCATCGGCGCGCTGACCGGGAAACCCCCCGCCGAGCGCGGCTTTGGGACGGCGGCGGCGCTGACCGCCACGGTGCTGGGCGGCGTCGACGCGGTGCGGGTCCACGACGTCGACGCCGCGCGCGATGTCGTCAATGTCGCGCGCGCTCTCGCCGGCGATTAAACTCCGGGCACCCCATGACGGACGGAAACAGGCATCTCTTCGGCACCGATGGCATCCGCGGCGTCGCCAACCGCGACCCCATGACCGCCGAGATGGCGCTGCGCCTGGGCCAGGCGGTGGCGCAGCGTTTCCGGCACGCCGAGCGCCCGGGGCGAATCGTGATCGGCAAGGACACGCGGCTTTCGGGTTACATGCTGGAGAGCGCTCTGCAGGCCGGGATCGTTTCGGCCGGGGCGGACGTGATGCTGGTCGGCCCGCTGCCGACGCCGGGGATCGCGTTCATCACCTGGTCGATGCGCGCCGACGCCGGCGTGGTCATCAGCGCCTCGCACAACCCCTACCAGGACAACGGCATCAAGATCTTCGCCGCCGACGGGTTCAAGCTGCCCGACGACGTCGAGGCCGATCTCGAGCGCCGCATGGAGGCGATTGGCGGCGGCGACCACGGCTCGCGCGCCGCGCCGGACGCCATCGGCAAAGCCGTGCGCATCGACGACGCTGTCGGGCGTTACGTTCAGTTTCTCAAGCACGCGCTGCCCAAGACGCTGACACTCGAGGGGATTAAGATCGTCGTCGACTGCTCGAACGGCGCGGCTTACCACGTCGCGCCGCAGGTCTTCCGGGAGCTCGGCGCCGAGGTCATCGAACAGAACGTCGTCCCCGATGGCCGGAACATCAACCTCCGCTGCGGCGCGCTGCACCCCGACGGGATGGCGGCCGAAGTGCGGAGATCCGGCGCCCAGCTGGGCGTAGCCCTCGACGGCGACGCCGACCGGCTGATCTTGTCCGACGAGAACGGTCGGATCGTCGACGGCGATCAGGTGATGGCCATCCTGGGGACCCGGATGCTGCGGCAACGGCAGCTCCCCGCGCAGACCGTGGTGGCGACCGTGATGTCGAACTTGGGGTTGGAGCGCGCGCTCGCGACCGAAGGGGGCAAGCTCTGGCGGACCGCGGTCGGTGACCGCTACGTGGTCGAGACCATGCGCGACGGGGGCTTCACACTGGGCGGCGAACAATCCGGTCACATCATCTTTCTGGACCACGCGACCACCGGCGACGGCATCGTGGCGGCGTTGCGCGTGCTGGCGGTGATGGTGGCCGAGCGTCGCCCGCTGTCGGAGCTGGCGCGCGTGATGACCCGCTATCCGCAGGTGCTGCTGAATTTCGCGGTGGCGCACAAACGTCCGCTCGACGAGATGCCGGCGGTGCAGCGGCTCATCGCGCGGGTCGAGCGCGATCTGGGCGCCGAAGGGCGCATCGTGGTGCGCTATTCGGGCACCGAGTCGAAGGCGCGCGTCATGATCGAAGGGACCAGCGAGTCGGGCATCCGCGCGCAGGCGACCGAGGTCGCACAGATGTTGCAGCGGGAGCTGGGCGCTTGATGTCCCCTCCCTCCATCGACAGGCCGAAGGTGATCGACCGGCTCACCCGCTCGGGCGCCTGACATGGAAGCGGACCACCCAGATTTCCCGCTGGTTCTCACGGCGGCCGAGATGCGGGCGGCCGACGCCACCGCCACCCGAGACCTCGGCCTGCCGAGCCTCCTGCTGATGGAGAACGCCGGGCGCGGCGTGGCGGAGCTCATCCGGCGCGAGATGGGCGGCGAGCCCACCGGGGCGGCCCGCGCGGGACGGGCGGCGCTGGTGGCGATCGTGTGCGGCGGGGGCTCGAACGGCGGCGACGGGTTCGTCGTCGCGCGCCACCTGGCGCGGGCCGGCGTCCCGGTGCGCGTGCTGCTGACCGCCGCGCGCGGCAAGATTGGCGGCGACGCCGCGCTGGCGTTGGGCGCCGTCGAGCGGATGTTCCTGGCCGTCGAGGACGGCAGCGCCTGGACCGAGGGGGATCGCTGGCAGGCGCGCCTGCGCGAGGCCACCGTGGTGGTCGACGCCATCTTCGGCACCGGGTTTCACGGGCCCGTGACCGACGCGCCGGCGGCGGCGCTGCAGGCGATGAACGAGGCGCGGGCGATCAAGATCGCGATCGACGTGCCGTCGGGGCTCGACGCCGACACCGGCCGCGCCGAAGGCGTCGTCTTTCGGGCCGACCTCACCGCGACGATCGGCGCCTGGAAGATCGGCCTGTTGATCGACGCCGCATCGCCGGTCGGCCGCGTCGAGGTGGTGGAGCTGGGGGTCCCCGTGACCGCAGCGGAGGCGCGCTGTCGGCTGATCGACGATCGCGCGATTGCGGCGCGCCTGCCGCACCGGGGCGCTTCGGCCAACAAGGGCAGCTCGGGGCATCTGCTGGTGGTCGCCGGGTCGTCCGGCAAGACCGGCGCGGCGCTGCTGGTTGGACAGGCGGCGCTGCGTGCCGGGGCCGGCCTGGTCACGATCGCCACCACGGCCGCGGGACAGATTGCGCTCGACGCCAAAGTGGTCGAGCTCATGACGGCGCGCTACACCGAGGGCGACGACGCCGATCCCACCACCGCCGTCGCGGCGCTGACCGCGCTCACCAAGCGCGCGCAAGCGCTGGCGATCGGCCCCGGCATCCCGACCGGGGCCCGGATGCGGGCGCTGGTCCGCCAGCTCGCCGCGCGCCTGTCGTTGCCGATGGTGATCGACGCCGACGCGCTCAACGCGCTCGGGACCGACGCGCCCAGCCTCCTGGCGGGGGCGCCGTCGGTGCGGATCCTGACGCCGCACCCGGGCGAGATGGGGCGCCTGCTGGGGATCGCGATCTCCGACGTGCAGGCCGATCGCCTGGGTCACGCGCGCCGGCTGGCCGTGGCCGCCCACGCCACCGTCGTCCTCAAAGGCGCGCGCACGGTGATCGCGGCGCCCGACGGCTTGGCTTACCTGAGCCCGACGGCCTGCGGCGCGCTCGCGACGGCCGGTAGCGGGGACGTGCTGTGCGGCGTGATCGGGGCCTTGCTGGCGCGACACCTCGATCCGCTGGCCGCGGCGCAGGTCGGTGTCCACGTCCACGGCTTGGCGGGGCAGGCCTTGGCCGCGCGCCTAGGCGACGGCGCGGTGGCCGGCGATCTGCCGGGTGAGATTGCGGCCGTCATGGTGCGGCTCGGGGCGTAAGCCCGGGCATTTGGAGGATTGGCGCGCCGTCGGGCAGCCCGGCGACGCGCGCGACGCCGAGGCTGTCGGTCATCGCCCGCACCGACGGGCCGCCCGCGATGCCGATCGTGACCCAGCGGCCGATCAGGGGATCGCCGTCGGGGCCGCGCAAGCGGGCACCGACGAAGGTGGTGGCGCTTCGGCTGGCGACGGCGAGCGCGGCCCGGGCGTTGGTGGCCACGGCGTCGTCGCCCCCATGGGCGGCGGCCTCGAGGGCTGGCCGTACCCGGCCCAATCCACGGGCGGCCCAGGCCGCGGCGGCGCGAACGTTGGCCGGCTCGTGCGGATCCGCCAGCACCGCCGCCAGCCAGAGATCTCCGTCGGGCGCGGCGGCGACGGCCGGGCACAACCGAGCGCGGACCGTCGATTCTGCATCGGCGAAGGCGCGGGCCAACGCGGGGACCGCGCCGGTCACGACGCGCGCCCCTGCCAGGGCGTCCGCGGCCGACAGCGCCGCCACGCCGCCGTCGGCGACGGCCGCGATCAAGGCGTCGATCGTTGCCCTCTCGGTGAGCGGCGACCCCGAATGGGCAGCCGCCAGACCCTGGGCAATGGCTCCACGCGCACCACCCCGCGCGGTCAACAGAGCGCGTGCGAGTGGCTCGACATCCGGCGGCGTGGCGATGGATTCGAGCGCCACGCCGATGTCGGCGACCTCCTGATCGGTGAAGGGAGGGACGTCGGGGCGCGTGAGGGCCGACAAGATCGTCGCCAGCGGGTGGTGCGCCCGGTCGGTGACGTGCGCCAGCGCGGCGGCGACGGCTTTCCGGACGACGGGATTGGCATCGGACAATCGGGCGGACAGTGCCGGCGCGGCGGCGTGGGCGTCGATGGCCCCCGCCAGGCGCGCCGCCAGCGCACGCACCAGGGCATCCGCATCCGCCAGCCCCTCTTCGAGCACGGCTTCCGAGCGCGGGTCGGCACCGGCGCGCAGCGCCTCGAACGCCGCGCGCCGGATCTCGACCTGGGTCGATTCCGCCGCCCGCACCAGCGCGGGAACCGCCACGGGATCGGCCAGCCGCATCAGGGCCGCGAGCGCAGCCAAGGCGATCGGCCCGCCGGGGGCATCGTGTTCGAGCGCCGCAACGAGCGGCAGGCTGGCACGCCGATCGCCCAGCTCGCCCAAGAGCTTGGCGGCGAGCGTCGAGCTCGACGGCGTCCCGCCGCGGAGCTCGGCGATGAGCGCCGGCACCGCCGCCGTGCCCGCTTGCCGCAGGCCCACCAGCGCCTCGTCGGGGACCGGCGGCGATCGGAGGACCGCGACCAATGCGCCAATCGCCGCAGGGGTGGCGATCCCACCCAACGCCAGCAGGGCGTGACGGCCGACCTCATCCGCCGGCCGGCGCGCCAGCGCGATCAAGGTTGGCGCCGACACGATCGCCGGGAGCGTGCCGAGCGCGTCGATGGCGGCGATTCGTTGCTCGAGCGTTCCGTCGCCCGTCAGTCGCAGGAACGCCGGGACGGCGCGCAGATCGTGCAGCGAAGCCAGGGCCACGATGGCCTGCAGGCGAACCTGCCGATCGACGTCGTCGAGCCGCTCGAGCAGTGGCGGGGTGGCGCGCGGATCGCCGCAGGTCCCCGCGAGCTGAACGGCGCGCAGCCGCACCTCGCGGTCGTCGTCGTCGAGCGCCGCCAGCACCACCTGCAGCGAAGGACCGATCGGGTGTGCCGCCAGCACGTCGAGCGCGCTCCGCCGGACGGAGGGCTCGCTGTCGCGAACCGCCTGCTCGACGATGGTCCGGGCCGCCGATGACAAGGTGGCAGCGTTTTGGAGAACATAGAGGCCGAAGACGCGATCGACCTCTCGAACGGCCGGCGACGCGATCCAGCTCGTCGCCACCGCGGTGGCCGCTGGCACGCCGGCCCGCGCCAGCAGGCGCGCGGCGTAGAGCCGCACCGCCGGGTCCCGATCGGTGAGCAACGGGACCAGAAACGGCGTCGCCGCTTCCCGCCCGTGATCGGCGACCAGCCGGTCGATGGCGGCCAGACGTCGCGGGTCCAGATCCGACGGATGCGGCGCCGCCGAGTCGGCAAGAGCGCGCCCGTCGGTTTCGAGGGCGCCGGGCCAACCGAATGGTGCCGCGGTCAGCGCAAGGGCGAACAGGACCGGCACGGTGGCCGCAGGCATGCGCCCAGTATAGCGACGCGACCACAGCAGATGGATTAGACTGCCGTCATGACCCGAGAGATCATCGTCAGCATCCTGGAAGGGGAGGGCGCCGAGGGGCGCTCCGGCACCTACAAAATCCCGGAGGCCCGCGAGGCGACCTGCTACGTTTCCAACCCCGGCGAGCTGCTGGCGCTGGCGCGGGTGGTGAAGGTGGAGCTAAAAGATCACTACATCTTGCTGGCCACCGCCAAGGACGAGCGGTTCGCCTTCGCTTACGAAGACATCCTGGGCTTCAAGCTGGCCGCCTCCGCCCAGTTCAAAGACCGCTCCGCCGGCTTCGGCCGCTAGGCGGCGCGGGAGGGTTTTCCCCCCGCGCTACCTCATCGACATCGACCAGCTGGCGATGGTCTTGCTGCCGTTGAACTTGGGGAAGGTGGGCATGCGGGAGAGGATGCAGCTGGCGAAGCTGCCCTTCTGACCGTTCACCTTGACCGCGGAGACCTTGCCGTTGCCTCGTACGACGAAGTCGAGGCTCATCTCGTTGAGCCCCGGGTTGTGCTTGCGCTCGGACATCAGGCAGGGGACCAGGCCGCGGTAGTGGCCCATCATGGTTTCCTGGATCACGCCGTCGTCCAGGCTCTCGTCGCCGGCCGACGCGTATTTGGACGCATCGCCAAAGTTGGAGTCGTTGCTGAAGTCGCCGTCCCCGGCGCCCGCGCCGTGGTGGGCGCTGCCGCGCTTGGCGACGTGCGCGCCGACAAAGCTCAGCTTGACGTCTTTGAGAAAGGCGTCGATCTCGGCCTCTTCTTCGCGCGTCGCCAGCTTGACCTCATCCTTGGGCTTGCGGGTCAGATAAAACAGCGCCACCCCCCCCACCGCCGCCGCCAGGGCCACCAGCACGACGAGGAACGTCACGATCCGCTTCTTCTTGTCGACGCTCTCCATCCGCTGGTCGGCGGCCGCGCGCCGGTTCTGCTCGCGGTGGCGCTCGGAGGTCTTGGTGAAATCCCGCAGCGGGGGGAAGTCCTTGACCTTCTTGCGCGCCCCGGTGTCGCTGTCGACGATGAGGTGCTCACCGATGATCTCGCCGCGCGCGATCTGGGCCCGCACCTGCGCCAGTGAGAAGGGACCGAAGTCGAGCCGATCTTTTTGAATCAGCCAGCGCTCCTGGGCGTCGTCGATGGCGGCGCCGGCCGCCTCCACCACGTTGAACGAGCGTCCCAGCGAGCTCGGGGCCGCCGCCTCCGGTGGCTGTGCCGCCTGCACACCCGCGTTTCGGGCGCTCGGCGTGCCGTCGGGCGCTGCCGCCGCTGCCGCACCCCCGCCTTGCACGGCGGCCAGCGCGTCGCGCAGCTCCATCGGCGAGGCGAACCGGGCCTCGGGGGCGCGGGCAAAGGCCCGGGCCAGCACCGCATCGGCTCCCGGCGGGACGTCGGCGGCGGCCTGGCTGAGCGGCTTGAAGGGGGACGACGGGACGCGCCCGGTCACCACTTCGTAGAGCAGCACCCCCAGCGCGAAGACGTCGGCCGCCGAGGTGGGCACCGCCCCGGCCAACACTTCGGGCGCCACGTAGACCGTGTCGGGCGCACCAGCGGGCGCCCCGCGCCGGGCCAGCAGGGGAATCGTGCGGGCCAGGCCCAGGTCGGCCACTTTGACCCGCCCGGCCTTGTTCACCCATACCGAGACCGGATTGAGGCCGCCGTGGGGCATGAAGCCGGCCGCCCGCTCGAGACCATTGGCGACGTGGGTGATGAGGTTGCACGCGCCCTTGAACGACACCCCACGACCGTCGCGGCGCTTGCTGTCGATGAACTCGCGCAGCGTCTGCCCGTCGAGCAGCTCGGTGGCGATGAAGAAGAAGTCCGACTCGCGGCCGGCGGTCAGGACCTCGATCAGGTTCTTGTGGACCAGCGCGCTGGCGTTCTCGATGTCTGTCTCGAGCTGCGCCGCCACCGACCCGAGGGCCCGCATGGGGATGATCCGGACGGCGGCCGGGCCGCTCCGGTTGACGTCCGTAGCCCGGTAGGTCTGGCTCACGGCGTCCTGCTGGAACATCGCTTCCAGGCGGAAGCGGCCGCCGATCACGGAACCGGGCGGAATCTGGCCCGCAGGGGCCGACACGGCGAGTGAATCACGTGGGGGGGCCATGGGGGGTCGCCGACTTTAACAAAAATCGTTCACAAATCGAAATCCGGCCCGAGCCCGCGCGAGCATGCCGCGCGGCACTATTTGTTCTCGAGAACCGGTGGCAGCTTCTTGGCTTGGCCGATCCAGTCGGCCAGTTGCGGCTCGGTGGGCGGCTTCTCGCTGATCTTGGCGGTCCGGTTGGCGCTGTCCATCGCCGCGGTGAGGGCGGCCGGCGCGGCGCCGACCAGA
The DNA here is from genome assembly GCA_035648655.1 of Polyangia bacterium. Classification (GTDB taxonomy): domain Bacteria; phylum Myxococcota_A; class Polyangia; order Fen-1088; family Fen-1088; genus JADGRB01. The sequence goes on along the minus strand of DASRLC010000148.1, from coordinate 2,414 downwards.
TCGGCGATGCGCTTGACCCCGGCGGCCTCGAACAGCAGCACCATCTCGGAGCCAACCCCTTTGATGCGCAATAGGTCGCAGCGGCGGGCCAGAGCCAGGAGCTCGGCGACCGGCAGCCCGCTGGCCTTGGAAAGCGCCTTGCGATCCTTGGCCTTGGCGGCCTGGGCGAAGAGCTGCTCGGTGGTCTCGATCTTGGCGTGGTGGAGCTTTTCGACCTGGACCGGCGTGATGATCCGGGGGACGTCCGCCACCGCGTAGTGGCTGGCGCGCGCCGCGCCGCCCCACCCGAGCAGGAGGGCCAGCAGCAGCGGGGTGGTCAGTGCTCGCATCAATCGCAGGGTCGGTTGCATCGGTTGCTCCTCCGAATGGGGCGGTTCGGATCTCACAGGGTCTTGAATCGGCGGACCAGCTCGCGCAGCCGGCGGGAACCGCCGCCCTCGCGATAGATGAAGCGCACGCCGGTCTGATTCTGCCCGGCATGGTAGACGACGCGGCCCGAAAGGTCGAACGACGCCTCGCTGCCCGGGGGGACGATCTCCAGCACCACGTCGGTACCGATGTCGGGCTGTACCGGCCCCATGAGGAGCCCGCCGCTCACGCTGATCTCGCGCAGCTCGGCCTCCATCAGCTCGAGGCCGGTCGCGATGCGGACGCGGCAGGGGATCCCGATCGGGATGCGGGTATGCTTGCGGCGCCGGGTCAAGGTAGCGGGCCGCACGCCGCGCAGCGTCTCAATCACGAAGTCGCGCTTGGCGCTCTCATCGGCGTTGAAGGCCACCGTCGCGCCGGCCCGGATGCGCATCCGGGGCAGCGCGGGGCGCCACGCGGTCACCGTCCCTCGAATCAGGACCTTGTTGGGCAGCCCGTCGCAGGCCATTTCCACTACGACGGCGGCGCCAGGTGAAAGCTCGGTGGTCGTCGGGCAGAAGACCCCGCCGGTCGGCATTTCACGTTGGTAGTGTTCTTCGAACTCTTCGAGGTTACGGCAGCGGACACGCAGAATGTTCAAGGGGGCTCCCAGGGACCGTCTCGATAGAGTCGGCCGATGAAAGATACCTCAGGTTCAGGTGAGTTGGATCTTCCCGGCGGCGCACGGCGTCGAACGGTGACGGGGGGTACAAAATAGCGGAGCACGAAATGGCCGCCGCGCCCGCGATGTAATAGGGTTCGGCCGCCCATGCCCATACGCGTACACATCGATGGCGCGGTTTGCCTACCGGAGGAGGCCAAGATCTCGGTCTTCGATCGGGGATTTCTCTACGGAGACAGTGTCTACGAGACCATCGGGACCGCCTACGGGCGACTCTTCGCCGCCCGCGACCACCTGGTCCGGCTGGAGCGATCCGCGGAGCGGATCGGCCTGCGCGCGCCGCCGCGGGCGACAATCGAGCGCGCCATCGCCGATACGATGGCGGCGGCCGGCAACCCCGAGTCGCGGGTGCGCGTGATCTTGACCCGCGGCGCCGGCAGCAAGATGGATCTCGATCCGGCTAGCGTCGACGACACCCAGCTGGTGGTAATGGTCTTCCCGCTCGGGGCCCCCACGCGGCGGATGTACGAAGAGGGCGTCGCGGTGGCGATCGTGTCGATCACCCGCAACAGCCCTTTGGCCATCGATCCTGCCGTGAAGTCCGGCAACTACCTCAACAACGTGTTGGCGCTGGGCGAGGCCCGCCGGCGCTGCCATGCCTACGAGGCCATCCTTTGCGGCGGCGACGGCAGCATCGCCGAGGGCTCGACCAGCAACGTCTTCGTGGTGGTTGGCGGGCAGGTGGGCACGCCGCCCAACGAGGTCGGGATCCTGGACGGCATCACCCGCGCCAAGACCATCGACCTCTGCCGCGACAACCAGATCCCCTTCGTCGAGCGGCGGATCTCTCCGGACCAGCTACGGGGCGCCGAAGAGGTGTTCATCACCAGCGCCACCCGCGGGGTTTTGCCGGTCACCACCATCGACGAAAAGCCGGTCGCGGGCGGGACGCCCGGGCCGGTCACGCGCCGCCTGATCGGGCTCTACGATCAGTTGGCCCGGCGTGGCGTAGACTGAGCGGCGCACGTGAACAGCGCGGCGGCCTTTCTTCCGAAGTTCTTCGTGGTTTGCAGCGCGATCTTGCTGCTGACCGGCGTCGCGCAATACTTCGTGAGGCCGCGCCCGCCCAAAGAGACGCTGGCCGCCAAGATCATCAACCGCGCCACGATCACCGCGCTGGTTTCGGTGGCGGTCGGAGTTTGCGGCCTGCTGATCGGGCTGGGCGTGGTCAAAATGCCGCATTTTCGCTAGCCTGGTGAGGCGAAGCGATGGCCGACGAGAACCCCAAAGGCGTGGCCGCCACCGTCCCCGGACCGGGGCCGATGTTGACGCCGGCCGGCGATCTTCCGGCGGGCTTCGTGGTCGGCGAATATCGCCTGGACGC
>DASRLC010000147.1:0-12380 GCA_035648655.1 Polyangia bacterium | reverse complement strand
GTCACCGAGATCGGCATCCAGCGGCTCCCGGGTACGGCTTACCCAGAGCCGCAGACGCGCGGGCTCAAGTACGGTTCCTTGTGGCTCACCTTTCACGGCCTGCAGTGGCCGTACCTGCCCGCCAAGGCCGGCCGCGATCGGTTCGTGATCGGCATTTCCGGGTGGGGTTGGCTCGACACCGCGTACGTGAAGTTCGCTCCCTGGGGCCAGAACGCGTCGGCCATCTCCCAGGATCAGATCGCCTATGGGACGCAGCAGGGACGCATGTTGTTGCGGGTCACGCCCACCTACTCGTTCGACGACTGGTTCGTCCAGGGGCAGGTCGAGCTGGTGGGGACCGAGGATCAGACCGCCGAGAGGTCGGCGCTCGGCGCTGCCGACACCGACGACCTCTGGCTGCGGATCGGGCAGTGGAACAAGTGGGACTTCCAGGTCGGCCGCTTCGAGGGGTGGGAGGTCTTTCACCTCGGGATGGGCCTGGATCAGAACTCCTTCGAGCGCGTGGGCGCCGTCGGCCATGGCGACCCCAACAGCCTCACCTTCTATGGTCTGACCGACGACGAGTTCCGGCCGCAGGGCGAAGCCGGCAACATGGCTCTCCACTACTATCCGTTGCCGTTTCTTCGCTTCGAGGCCCTCGGGACTGTGGGGAGCGACAGCGGCGGCAACACGGAAGTCGCGACCCGTCCGGTCGCCATTCTCGATTTCGGCTGGCTCAAGCTCAAAGGGGGCGTGGAGTGGCAGCGCACCACCGCCCAGGCGGCTGCGACCAATCAAACGGACATCACCAAGAAAGGCGTCGGCGGCGCCGTACAATTCGTGTTCGAGCCGCACGTCGAGCTCGGCTTCAACGTCGCGCAGGGGACGATTTTCGACATCGGCGCCAATGGACAGGAGAGTACGACCGGGAGCCTCACCCGTACCAGCTACGGCGGGTTTGCCAACTTCTCCAATGGCAGCGCCCGGCATCCGCTCCTACTCGGCGTGGGCGGTCTCTTCACCCGAAACGTCGACCAAAACAACATCGCCAATCCCAACGTCGTCGACAACTACTGGTTGTGGCAGAGCTTCGTGGCGGCCCAGTACGTGGTCTTCCAGCAGCTCTACATCAAGCTGGTGGGCAGCTATTCGCGGGCCCACTTTCTGGATGCGGGCACGAACCCCGCAACCACCTACGACGACGAGATGTACAGCGTCCGGCTCCGGTTTTCCTTCTACTTCTAGCAGCGACCAAACGAGCGAGACAAAACAGATGCGAAAAGCAAGCACCCTGATCGGTCTGACGTTGGTCGCGCTCGGCGCCGGGGCCCGTGCGCAAGAGATTGCGCCCAGTGCTTCGCCGCCGCCAACGGCGGGGATCGTCGCGCCAGCATCCGATGCACCGCCGCCTGGACCACCATCCCGACGGATCGAGGTCAGTCTTTCGTTCCTTCCGATGGGGCTCGGCAAGCTCACCACCCCGATCGGCAGCATGGAGGCAACCGGAGACGCCTCGTTCGCGTACGGCGCCGGTTTGTCGGCGAGCTACCGGGCTATCGCAGGCCTGTATGTGGGGCTCGCGCCGCAGGTAATCTACAACGTTAACTACAAGGTCAACCCCAGCGAGCTGGCGCCCCCGCCGGCGGCGAAACAATACGACTTCATGGCCCGCGTGGCATACGAGTTCTCGCTGGCCGACAGGATCACGCCCTACCTCGAGGTTCTTCCGGGGTACTCGATCGTCGCTTTGTCAGGCACCAGCGCGGCCAAAGGATTCGTCCTGGCGGTGGGAGGTGGGGTGGCCATGGACATGACCGATCGGATCTTCGTCAACCTGGGGATCGGCTATCAATGGGGCTTTCAGAAGGTGCCTCAAACCGGGGTCGAGCTGGACAACAAGACCCGGTACCTACGCGTCGCCCTGGGCGGCGGCGTTCGATTTTGAACGCCTTTCTTTCGGCGCGTGCACGGTGTTGCTCGCCCGGAGCTGCGCTCTGCTGTGGCTGGATAGGCTGTTCTCGACCTCGACGCTGATCGCATTTGCCGTCTGGGGCTGCTCGTTCTCGGAGGCCGGCAACGGGATGGAGATGGGCCGCAACCGATGGTAGGACCAGAGGGTGTGATGTTCCAAAAAATTTCGGTCGGGGAGCATTCCCCGAATGGCGCCAAACCTGCGGCGCCCCCGCTCCGCGATCCCTGGCGGCGCCTGGCTGAGCTGTCGGATACGCGGCTGACTTTGTCGTTCACGCTGGTGCTGTTCGTCTTGGCCGCCTGGCCGTTGCTGCTGGTCGAGCTGCCGCCGCTTCAGGATCTGCCCAATCATCTGGCCACGGCGCACATCGTTGCGCACCCCGACCTCTATCCGCAGTACCTCTTTAATGGATTTTTCAGGTCGAATGCGTTGCTCACGCTCTGGCTCTACGCGTTTGGAGGCCGCGGCCTCTATGGGGCTGCCCGGGTGTTCGTCGCCGTCGTCCTGGCCTTGAACGCGCTGGCGCTGCCGCTTTTCGTGCTGCGGTTCGCCGGGCGGGGCGTTTTGGCGGTGGCGATGCTCTTCGTCTGGCCCCTGGTGCACAGCTTCGCCGTTTCCATGGGATTTCTGAACTTCGCGTGCGCCTTTGCGCTGTCGCTGATTCTGCTGACGGTGATCGATCGACAGCGGGAGAGCCCGACGCTGCGACGGGGCGTCGGCATCACCGGGCTGGCGGGCCTGGTCTGGTACGCTCACCCGTTCCCGCTGGCCGTGGTGGGCGTGTTGGTCGCGCTGCACATCATCGGCCGCCCGAACCGGCGGGCGCGAATCAAGGCATTCCTCACGATGCAGCTCCCGCTCGCCCCGGCGGGGTTGCTGTCGTTCCTGGTCGCGCGGCAACAGCTGGTCAAAGCCGAGCACGCCCCGACATTTGCATCGGCGGCGTTCACCTATCTCAATCCGTGGGAGCTGGTTGGCCACCTCTGGCTCGATGCATCCGGCGCGCTCACCCGATGGGGAAGCATGACCATCGTCCCCGCGGTGCTGTTGCCGTATTTTGTTTGGCGGGCAAACGGGGAAGGTCGGGCGGAGCGCCCTCTTTTGTCCAGGGTCGCCCTGCTGGTTCTGGCCGCCGCTTACCTGGCCCTGCCGGTGATGCTGAGCAACTGGAACTACCTCAACTGCCGGTTGGTGCCGTTCCTTTGGATGGGGCTCGCTCTTCGACTTCCGCGCAGGCTGCCCGGCCCGGTCGTGGCCCTGCTCGCGGCCTGCGCGCTGTCCTTCTCGGTGGTACAGGGCATCGACTACCTTCGGCTGGACCGCGACCGCGCGGAGTTCACGGCCGGGATGGCAGCGGTGCCCGCGCGGGCCACGTTGCTTCCTCTGCTGTTCAAACAAAGTAAGACCAGTGATTTCACGGCCAGCCTCACCCACGCCTGGGGCTACTACGCGGTGGCGAAGGATACCTCTGCCCCGCTGGTGTTCGCCGTCGAGCGCTCCTACCCCATCACCTATCGAGAGTTTCCGCCGCATCAGCTCATTCCGCCGGCCCTCGATCAATTCGCGGAACGAAATGGCACGCCGGCGCAGGTGTGCAAGATGCTCCGGCAAGAGCCGGTCGACGCGGCCTGTACGGCGGCCTGGCGCGATCTCTGGGACGCCTTCTGGCGGCTGGCCGAGCCGCGCTTCAGCCACCTGCTCACCTGGGCCATTCCGCCCGAGGCCAGGTCCATGATCCCGGCGGGTTACCGCCGCGTCTTCGCCGCGGGCGACCTGGAAATTTACGCCCGCGAAACGCCGCCGATCTTCGTTCGGCCGCAGTAGGCGACCGATAATGAACGCAACCAACCCACCGCCGCGGCCAAAGGGTGATCGTAATATGCGCAAAAAGCTCGAAGCAGCGCGTCGAGTAAAGACAGCGCGTCGGTTGATTAAATGGATTTTCAAAATTAATGCCGAGCTTGACCGTCGAAGGTGGCTACGATAAGCCCGCTATGCCCATGCGTCCTCTTCGCGTCGGCATCGTAGCCGAGAGTTATTTCCCCAGCCTGGGCGGCATCCAGGAGCATGTACGCCACCTGCGGAACCTGCTGGATCGTCGGGGCGTCGAGGTCACGATTCTGACCGGAAGCCCCGCACCGTCGGCAGCACCCGGACCCGAGGACGCCGAGCGGGGCGTGATTCGGGTCGGCCACGCCCACACCTTCCGCAGCGGCGGGACGTTCAGCCAGGCCACCATCGGCCTTCGAGCGGCCCACAACTTTCGGCGGGCGCTCCGTCGGGGGCGGTTCGATCTGCTCAATATTCACGGGCCCTGCGACTTCGGTTTGGCGTTCTGGGGGCTCTCGATGTTTGGTGGCCCGAAGGTGTTGACGCTGCACTCGTGTTTTCCCGACGCGGGGTGGCGACATCGGGTGGCGCCGTACTACCGCTGGGTGTTTCGTCGTGCCGCCTCTGTCATCGCGGTCTCCCAGGCGACGGCCCAGTCGATGCGCCGCTACGCCGAGTTCTCCCCGAACGTCATTCCGAACGGTATCGATGGGGTGGCCTGGCGAGCCAGCCCGAGCCCCCGATATCTTCGACCCGGCACCCGAAACCTGGTCTACCTGGGCCGCCTCGAGAAGCGCAACGGCCCCGACGTGGCGATTGAGGCCTTCGGCAAGATCGCCGACCGGTTGCCCGACGTGCGATTGCTCATGGCCGGCGACGGTCCGATGCGCCGCGGCCTCGAGGCGCAGGTGCCGCCGCATCTCCGAGAGCGGATCGAATTTCTCGGGGCGGTCTACGACGAACGCCCGGAGATCTTGGCGTCGTCCTCGGTCTTTCTCTTGCCGGCGCGGGCGGTGGGATTCTCCATCATGGTGCTGGAGGCATTTGCGTCGGGCCTGCCCGTTGTGGCGTTGCCGGCTCTCGGAACGGATCGGGCGGGCGACCATTGGTCGAACGTGATCGTGGCGGCCGACAACAGCGTGGCAGCCTTCGCCGACGCCATCCTCGATACCATGCGGCGGGACGAGCGCGAGCGCATCGCCCGCGGGCGGGCCATTGCCGACGCCTTCGATTGGGAAAAGATCGGTGGCCGAATCCTCGAGGTGTTCGAACGGGTGGCCCGGCCCGCCGGCGAACAATCGACCCGGTATCCGAAGGTCGCGGCGTAGCGGTGGGCGCCAAGGCCGGCGCGTGGGTGAACCGGGGGCTGGTGGTCCTCGCGATCGGCGCGGGGATCGGCCTCCTGCTGGGATTGCCGGCCATTCCGACGGTGGCGAGAATCGCGATTCTGCTGGCGGCGGCCGTGCTGGGCGGATGGTGGGCCTTCCGGGAGATCCCGGCTTTCGATCCGTTCGGGCGCGTTCATTGGCGCCTTCCCCGCCGGCCGCAACGCGTGTGTGCCATCACCTTCGACGACGGACCGAGCGCCAGCACCGCGCCGGTGCTCGAGATCCTGGACCGCTATCGGGTCAAGGCAACCTTCTTCGTGCTCTCGGCCAACGCCCGCCGCCATCCCGATCTGTTGCGCCGATTGGTCGCGGGCGGCCACACCGTCGCGGTTCACGGCGTCACCCACCAGAAGATCCACCGGGACAGCCAGGCTTCGGTCGAGGAAGAGCTCGCCACGGCGATTCGAGAGCTGTCGGCTCTGGGGGCGCCGCCGGCCCGACTCTACCGTCCGCCGCACGGCCTCAAGAGCGCGGCGGCCCTGCGCGCGGCGGGGGCGCTGCGCTGCCAGCTATGGGCCTGGAGCCGCGGCATCTGGGACACCGATCGACCTAATTCCGAGGTCCTCGTGAAACGGGCCACGCGCTTCGCTCGCTCGCGCATGGTCCTGCTGTTGCACGACGGACGCGGCGACGAGGAACACCCCGACATCGGGCCCATGCTGGCCGCTTTGCCGCGAATGCTCGAACGCCTGCGCGGCGACGGCTTCACCTTCCTGACGCTGGATCGCGCGTGAAGCACCCCCGCTGGCGGCTGCTGCTGCGTTGCGTTCCGCTTGCTCTACTGGCCGTCGTGCTGGGGCGCGAGAAGCCCTGGACGATCCACCTCTCGGCGAGCGCGCCCGGGGCGGTGGCGGCGACGATCTTGCTCAACCTCGCCGTGTACCTGCCGCTCAAGGCGGCGCGGTGGCAGGTGGCCTTGATGGATCCGCCGCCGTTTCGCGCGGTGCTGGCGGCAACCATCGAAGGGCTGCTGGCCAGCGCCGCCATTGGGTTTGGCAGTGGGGACCTGGTTCGCGCCGCACGCCTGCGGCGAACCGGAGCTCCGGGAGAGGCGGCAGCGGGACAGCTCGCCATCGACTACGGCTGCACCTGGGCCGAGCGAGGCGCCGAGGTGCTGGCGCTCGCCATCCTGATCTTCGCGACCGCGCGATCGACGGGGCTCGGGACCGTGGCCATGGTGATCTCGGGTCTGGTGATCTGGGGGTATGCCGCCCTGCTCGGCGCCGGCCGTTGGGTGGTGCCGCGTTTGGGCCGCTGGCCCCGTGTCCGGCGCGGGCTGTGGTCGGGGTTGCGGGCCTCTACGCCGCGCCGGGTGGCAGCCATGGTCGGGTTGTCGCTGCTCGGGTGGTCGAGCGAGCTCATCATGCTGGTGCTGTTCCAGCGGGCTTTCCATCTCGAGCCGAGCCTCCGCGCGGCCCTGCTGACGCTGGTCAGCATCAACGCCGCCATCGCCATTCCCACCTTGGCCGGAAATTTCGGGACCTTCGAGGCGGGCGCCGCCGCCGCCTTGGTCATGTGTGGCGCGCCCCGCGCGGTCGCCGTCTCCTACGCGCTGACCTATCACCTGACGCACGTCGTCCCGGTGGCCGCGGTGGCCACGGCGGTCTATCTGATGCGGTCTCATGGTCGCTCAGGTGGCCGCTCGGGCAGCCGTCGGTATAGGACGACGCCGGCGCGAATCTCTGCCGGCCGATAGTGTCGGTCGACGTAGGCCCGTAGTGGCGGATAGCGCGCCAGCGGGTACTTGCCGTAGCCATTCCAGCCGGCGGCGGCCGCATCGACGAACAGGGTGGGCCGACGGCGTTCGAGGTCGGCGAACAACATCTCCCAAGCCGCTGGCAACTGGTTGGCGTCGGCGTTCGACTGGCCGGTCTCGGTGGGCGTGCCCGGGCTCTCTCCGGTCATGTAGTTACAGAATGAGAACCGAGTGCCCATCGAGCGGCGCGCCAGAACATAGAGCTGCGGGGAGTTTCCCCAAACGAAAATGCGCTCGTCCGGGGTGGTGAGACTTGCGATGCGGGCCGCGACCTCGTCGTAAGGCGGCTCTCTTTCATCCAGGTCGGCGGCAACCGAGCGGCCAACGGTCGCCAACGCGAAGAAGAGCAACGCCGGCAGAGCGCACAACCCCGTCAGGATCACCCGCGGGGACCGGCCTTTGTTCCACAGTCGACAGAAGCTCGGGGCAGCCAACAGGCAAAGAGACGGCAGAATCAGGTGGAAGTAGTGCCCGAAGAAGCGTCCTCCGATCTTCACCGCCACCGCCGAGGTGACCAGCCAGAGAAAGCCCAGCGTCATCGCGGGTGCGGGCAGGTCGGCATCGATTGGCGGTTCCCCGCGCCACCGGCGGCGAATCGCGCGGGCCACGCGGGCGGCCACCGTCCCCGCGGCCAGGAGGCCGAGGGCATAGGGCACCAGAGCCGAGCCGCCGATGAGCGCGGTTCGGCGCAAGCCGCGGGCCAGCGCCGCGATCCCGGTCGGGCCGGCAGCGACGTAAGAGAAATTGAATTTGAACCAATAGATGGTTGCCGCGGCGTTACCGGCCGCTGCGCACCACAGCAGGTAGAGCGCCGGCGGCAGCAGCGCGCCCACTACCTGACAAAGCGCCCGGCTTGCGGCCCACCGCCAGGAAGCGCGCCGGAGGACCACCCACCACAGCAGCATGCCCATCGAAACGCCGAGAAAGGTCAGCCCCTGGTACTTGAACAAGGCCGACGCCCCGATGAGCGCGCCGACCGCCAGATGGGTCGCCACCCGCGGGGCGTCTGGTTTGAGCAGGTCACGCAACAATAACCACGCCGCGATGGTTTGCGGCGCCAGCAAGAACAGCTCGCAATTGGCCGCCAGGGCGTCGTAGTCGTGCCAGGTCGTCGAGAAGACCAGAAACAGACCCGCCGCAGCCAGGCCGGCGCCGTCGGTATGGGGGCTGGCCCGTGACGCGATCGCGAAGAGAAATCCCGCCGTGATCAACACCGACAGGATGACCAAGGCGTGCGCCGCCTGCGTGTTGTAGTTACCGAGCGCTGCGAAGGCGGCCTGATAGACGTGGTAAATGAGCGGCGGTTTGTGATCGACGACGTCGCGATATAGGAGGTCGCCGCGCCGGAGCGCGTCGGCGGTGGTGGCGTAGATGGCTTCGTCGTCGGACAGGAGGGGCCGGCAGAAGGTCGGCGCGCGCAGGACGATTCCCAAGACGAAGGTTGCCAATACCAACGCCTGGAACGTCCGGGTGCGCCTTTGAGGGGGTGTGCCGGCTCCGGACATGGACATTGGCCGCCTCTCGGTCATCGCCGAGCGTCGAACGCCACGCCCAGCGAGAGGCCGATCTGAACCGGAGCCGTCGCGCCGATGTTCCCGAGCGGCGCGACCGAGATCTCGTAGGTCCGGGGAAAGTATTCGGCGTGCAGACTGACAAACGGCACCAGCACACGCGTCAAGATTCTCAGCTCGACCGCCGCGCGCGCCCCGGCGTCGAAACGGGTCACGGGCAGAGTGGTCTCGAGGCCCTGACCGTGCAACGTGAACGGCGTGAGCGACGCCCCCAGATCGCCGCGCAACTCCATATGCGCGGTTCGCCCGCGAACGGTGGCCGAGAAGCTACATGGAAAGCGCCGTTGGCCGACGCGCACGGCGTCGATGGCGTTCTCGGTCGATGTCACGGCGCCGACGGCTGCCGCCAGACCAAACACCCCTCTCCCCGCCGCGACTTCGAGCTCGCCACCAGCGGTCGTTCCGCCCGCCGTGTTGTTGCCTCCGCCCACGGCGTCATCGATCCGGGCGGCCACCCCGAACGACAGCCAGTTCCGCTGGCCCACCAGCGTGGGCGCCCGAACGACGAGGCGCGGCGGGTTGGGCGGAGGCAGGATCGACGGAGGGTTGAGCGCCAGGTCCACGAAGACCGCCGCCACCCGCGCGCGCTGGACGCAGTCGCGTGGCGCGTCGGCGTAGCGTTGCACCTGCCCACCGGCGCGGATCTCGAAGGCGTCGCCGAGATCCACGACGCGGAAATCGGGCGGCAAAGGATCGCGGCCTGGTCGCAGGTGGGCCACCGCCGGGAAGAGCGCGGCGGCCACCGCCTCGCGGGTTGGACAGCCGGGCGCCGGCGTTGCGGCAATCGGAGGGGACAGAGACGGCGGCGGAGCTGTCTCTGGACGATCGGCCGCGCGCACCTTTCCAGCCGACGCGAATACCGTCACCAGCATGACGGATGCGACGATGTTCATTGGGGGTCTTGGTCGCACCGTTTCGTCCTCGGGCGCGGCGGCCGTATTCCCGGCATCACCGCAACGCGGGCCATCGGCGCTTTCGCCTGTCCGATGGCCCCGCGGATGTCGGTATGGTATCCAGAATTGCAGCGTGACCGCCAAGCAGATTGTTTTGCGCGCGCGATTGGACGCCAGGACGACGGGGGTCTTCGCCTGTCTGCTTGCCTGCGCCGCGTGCGAAAAGCAGGCCGATTTGGGCAGCATCGGCGACGGGCCGGCCAGCATCCTTTGGCGGGGGACATTCGAGCCAGGAAATCTCTCGGAGTGGACCAGGGACGGCGAAGGGGGAACTTACACTCAAAACGTCGGCATGAAATCATCGGCGACCACCGCCATGGCCCACCGCGGTCGCTACTCGGGCCAGATCGCGATCGCCCCCACCGCGAGCATGACCTCGACCAGCTACCTGTTTCGCAATCAGCCCAGCCCGACGGCGGGGTACTACAGCGCGTGGTTCTACGTGCCGTCGTCGATCACGGTCGGGACCTGGCTGAGCCTCACGCATTTCAGCGGCAGCCAGACCGGCGACGGCAAGAACCTGCTCGCGCTGTGGGACGTGAATCTGTATCCCTTGCCCGGCGGAGGCTTGGCGGCGCAGCTCTATGACTACGTAAATCAGGTGAATTTGCAGCAGCCCGCCCCGGTTTCCGTCCCGCTCGACGCCTGGGTGCAGCTGGAGGTGTTCCTGTCGAAGGCCACCGGGGCGACCGGTGAGGTCACGGTTTGGCAGGACGGCACGCTCATTTTGCAGCGCTCCGGCGTGGCGACCGTGCCGAACGACTGGCTGCAGTGGGACGCCGGCGGCGCGTCGACCGACATTCTGCCCACGCCCGCCTATATCTACATGGACGATGCGGCCATCAGTCTGATCCGGCTCGGACCGGGGTCCTGACGGCGGCCGCGCGGCGGGCGCGGGTGCGCTGAGCCGAAACCGGCGGGCACGCCGGGGTCGGCGTGCGGCGGGTGAAGGTTCGTCGGTCGTTCACCCATGTATTCACGGAAGCGTTGCCCTTTCGTCGATTTTTCTGGGTATCTGAAATTATTTTATTTCGAAAAAGCACGGAATTTGTCGTTTCGCCGAGCCGCTTTGGCGCCCGATTGGCACTGCCTCTTACGAGCCAACGAAAGTTGGAGGGGGGACGTCCGCATGTGGCGCACGAAGACTCAATTTGCCTGTTTAATTTGCCTGCTGGCCCTGGGCGTCGCGTGTGCCAAAAGTGATAACTGGGGCGGGGAGGGTGGCAGCACAGGCGCCGGCGGCGGCGCTGCGGCTGGGACGACCGGATCTGTCGGTGGCGACACCGGAGCGGCTGGAACCACGGGCACCGGCGGCAGCGCCAGCGGTTCGGGCGGCAAGGGCAGCGGCGGTGTCGGCACCGGGGGCACGGGAGTGGGCAGCGGCGGGACGGGCATAACGGGCACCGCCGGACGAGGCTCAGGCGGCGCGGGCACGACGGGCTCGGCGGGACGTGGCTCGGGCGGCACGACCGCCTCGGGCGGCACGACCGGCGTCGCCGGCCGTGGCGGCTCGACGGGCGCCGGCGGAACCGGGACGGCGACCAGCTGCAGCTTCACCGTGATGTCCTCGCTCAGCAGCAAGATCCCCACCGTCGGCATCGTGACCTGGTCGACCACCCTCGCCAGCCCCACGTCGGCGCAAATCGACTTCGGCCTCGACACGACCTACGGGATGACGGCGCCCGTCGACCTGACCCAGACCAACTACCGGACGCTGCTTCTCGGGATGAAAGCCTCGAAGCCCTACCATTTTCGGGTCACGGCCTCGAACGCCAGCGGCTCGTGCGTCGGCAACGACAACATGATCACGACGGGCGCACTCCCCAACGGCCTGCTCCCCACGCTGACGATTACCACCAAGAACAAGACCGCGTTGACCGGTGGCTTCCTGATCACCAGCCAATATCAAGGCGGCGCGCTCACGTCGAGCGCGCCCGCGTACATCATCGACGCCGATGGGGACTACGTCTGGTGGTACACCGACGCGGTCACGCAGATGACCGGCGCGCGGATGAGCTACGATGGGACGTACATGTGGATCAACAATGCCAACGTGCCGAGCGGCACGACGCAGGTCCACCGCGTGACGATGGACGGCCTGACCGACACCGACTTCTCGACCCCGTTCAGCGGCGCCAATCACCAAATCACGCCGCTCCCCGACGGCAGCGTCGCCTTCTACGCCTACAACAGCTCGCAGGGGTGCGACGACATCAAGATCTTCCCCGCCAACGGCGCTGCCAGCAGCACCGCCACCACGGTCGTCAATTCGAAGAAGGCCCACGGGGGGACCGGGATGTGCCACTGCAACAACATCGAGTACTCATCGGACGACGACACGCTCGTCTTCTCCGACCTCGACAACGACTGCATCACCAAGGTCACCAAGACCGGAACGACCGTCTGGGTGTTGAACGGCGGCACCAACGGCATCACGAACACCTTTACCGGTGACACCTGGGCCGGCGGCGAGCACGGCATCCATGTCCTGTCGATGAACGACCTAATCATCTTCAACAACAACAGCAAGGCAGGTGCCGTTCCGGGGGGCGGTTCCGGAACCGTCGGCGACGGCAGCGGGTCGTTCGCCATCGAGATGCAGCTCGATACGAGCGCCAAGACCGCCAAGAAGACCTGGTCCTACAAGGCCAACCCCGGTATCCAGGTCGACGTCATGGGCGACGTGCAACGCATGCCCAACGGCAACACCGTCATCGGGTATTCGACCAAGGGCGAGCTGCAAGAGGTCGATCAGAGCGGCAACGTCCTTCAGGACATCAAGTGGCCGGCGGGGACGTCGTTCGGCTACATCAACAAGCGCCCGACTCTGTACGGGCCTCCCCTCAAGTAAAGGATCGCCACCCGTGAAGGACCGAATGAATGCTTCGAATCGTCTGCTCCTGGGCCTCTTGTTACCTATCGCCGTCGCCG
>DASRLC010000146.1:0-4503 GCA_035648655.1 Polyangia bacterium | reverse complement strand
CTACCGAGGTTGCCTACGGTGCCCGAGCGACAGACGCCCGACGCCGCCTTTCGCCAACAAGCCCCGACCGCCGGCCCCGAGCCGACCTTCACACCGCCGCACTGGAAGCGCTTCAAGCTGAAGAATGGGCTGGAGGTGTTTTTGGTCGAATTTCACGATCTTCCCCTGATTGACTTCAACCTCATGATTAAGACCGGCGGGGCGGCCAACCCGCCCGATCGGGCCGGCTTGGCGGACCTCACCGCCCACATGTTGGATGAAGGGACCAAGTCCCGAAGCGCGCTGGAGATCGCCGATCAGATCGCCTCATTGGGCGCGACGCTCTCTACCGGCGCAACCTGGGACTCCTCCAACGTCAGCCTGTCGACCCTGAGCCGGAACCTGGACCCAGCGCTGGAGATCTTCGCCGACATCGTCCAGCACCCGGCCTTCGCCCCGAAGGACTTCGAGCGGGTGCGCGACAACCTCCTCACGGCCATCGCGCGCCGGAAGGACAGCCCGCCCGTCGTGGCCACGCTGGCGCTGACCCGGATTCTCTTCGGAGCCAAACACCCCTACGGCTGGCCGGCGAGCGGCGCCGATGCCTCCATCAAAAGGCTGACCCCGGCCGATCTGCGCGCCTTTTACGAAGCCAACTACCGTCCCAACAACGCCGCCTTGATCGTGGCCGGCGACACCACCGAAGCGGCGCTGCGAAGCAAGTTGGAAGCGGACTTCAAATCCTGGCGCCCGCGCCACGTCGCCACGCACAAGCTGCCGCCGGTGGCCGCTTCGACCGGCACCAAGATCTACCTCATCGATAAAGCGGACGCGCCGCAATCGTCGATCCGCATCGGCCTGGTCGGCATCGAGCGCCAGAGCCCAGACTATTTCCCGGTGACGGTCATGAACCTGATCTTCGGCGGCGGCTTTTATCGCCTGGATCTGAACCTGCGCGAGGGCAAAGGCTGGACCTACGGCGCGCGCTCGAGCTTCGACAGCCGCCGGACACCGGGCCCGTTTTCGGCGGGCGGAGAGTTCGTCGCCCCCCACAGCGCCGATTCGGTCGCCGAGATCCTCAAAGAGCTGAACAACATCCGCGACAGCGACGTCACCGACGCCGAGCTGTCGCGCGCCAAGGATCAGATCATCAAATCGTTCCCGGCCCGCTTCGCCACCCGCGGCAACGTGGCCGCCCAGCTGGCCGAGCTGGCGGTTTTCGGATTTCCCGACAGCTACGTGAGCGAGTACACGCACAAGATCGCGGCGGTCACCAAGGACGACGTGCGGAGGGTGGCGCGCAAATACCTCGATCCCAACCACCTGGCGATCGTTGTCGTGGGGGACCGGAAATCCATCGAGGCGCCCTTGGCTAAGCTGGCGCCGGTCGAGCTGCGCGATCTGGACGGCGACCCGATCGCCGACGTCACGCCAGGGAACCCACCGCCGGCCAACTCACCCCCGGGCAACCCATCGCCGGGGCACCCATCACGATGAGCCGCGGCCATCACCACGATCATGGTCACGGCCATGGCGCCGGTGAGCACCACGGGGGCGAGCCACCCGTCCCCGGGCCACCCGAACCGCCCGAAGCTGTCGATCTGGACGGCTGCTGCCAAAGCGGGAACGCGGACGCGATCCTCCAGGCCCGCACCGAGCGACGCCAGCGGGTTCGCCGCGTCTTCTTGGTCACGTTCGCGCTCAATGCCCTGGTCGCGATCAGCAAGGCGGTCTATAGCGCGTTTTCGGGCTCGCTCACCTTGGGCGCCGATTCGCTGCATGCCGCACTGGACGCTTCTTCGAACGTGCTGGCCCTCCTGAGCCTGGGGTGGGCCGCGGCGCCGGCCGATCCGCGCCACCCGTACGGGCGCCAGAAGATCGAGATCATCGCCGCGCTCGGGATCGGCGTGCTCATCGTGGGCGGCCTGCTGGAGTTTGCCGAGGCCGCCATCCGGGGCCTCGAGGCCGGGCGCGCCTCACCGCGCGTGGGCTGGGTGGGCTTCGCCGTGGTGCTTGGCACGATGGGGATCAACCTGTTCGTTGGCCGCTACGAGCACCATAAAGGTCACGAGCTGGGTAGCGAGCTGCTCCACGCCGATGCCCACCACGCCCACTCCGACTTTTATGCCTCCGCCGCCGTGTTGGCCTCCTTCGTGGCCGGCCGCTTCGGGATCAAATGGGCCGACGGCGCGGCGACGCTGTTGCTGGTGCCGCTCATCGGGCAGGCCGCTTGGAAGGTCTTCCGAGACAACATCCCCATCTTGATCGATGCGGCCCGGCTCGATCCGGCCGGGGTCGCCGACCTGGCGCGCTCGGTGCGTGGCGTGAGCGACGTCCACCGGGTTCGCTCGCGCGGCATGCGGAGCGCGGTTGAGCTGGATCTGCATCTGGAAGTGGAGCCCGAAATGAGCGTCGTCGAGGCCCACCGGCTGGCTCAGCAAATCGAACGCGAATTGAAGGTAAAGTTTCCAGAGGTTTCAGACGTAGTCATCCACGTCGAGCCGACCTCCCGATAGCTTGACACCATTGGCCATACCGATAAGATGCTGACCGCAGATGCTTTGATTTACCGCTCGGAGACGGGCTTCTAGCCCAGCAACAAGCTTCACCAACCATCAGTTCCCAACCAACGCCTGAGGGTCGATTGCGGCGCTAAAGCGCGCGCGAGGAGACACGAGATGCAAGGACTCGCCCAGTTTCTAGAGCAAGGTGGCACGTTGATGTACGTCAACCTGGTGGTGTCTATCATCACCTTGGCGTTCATCGTCGATCGAACCATCTTCTTCCTCGGCAAGGGTTCGGTGAACGCCCGCGCGTTCCTGGAACAGATCCGGAAGTTGGTGCTGGCCAACAACATCGACCGTGCCGTCAAGCTCTGCTCCGCGACCGAAGCGCCGGTGGCACAGGTGGCCCGCGCCGGTCTGCAGCGGGTTCACCGCGGCGAGATCGCGATCGCCCAGGCTATCGAGGAGACGTTGGTCGACGTGACCCCGATGCTCAAGAAGCGCGTACAAATCCTCTGGTCGATCGCGAACATCGCGACACTGGTCGGTCTGCTCGGAACCGTCATCGGTCTGATTCGGGCCTTCGGCGCCGTCGCGGCCGCCAAGCCCGAAGAACGGTCGGCCTTGCTCGCCAAAGGTATCTCCGAGGCGCTCAACAACACCGCCATGGGCCTCAGCATCGCCGTTACCTGCATCATTGCGCACGCCATCTTGTCGTCGGCGTCCAAGAAGCAGGTCGGTGATCTGGAAGGCTTCGCGCTCAAGCTCGAGAACCTGCTGGCCGAGTCGGCCGCGGGTGGGGCGAAGGCCTAGAGACGCTCGCGGACGAGCGTCATCACCCTCATCTGTCATCAACCCTCATCTAACGAGCGGATGAAAGGGCCAAGCGCCAAATGACGAGAAGCCAAGTCCGGGCGGCAACGCGGCGCATGCGCGACCACGTTGAGGAGATCGAGGAAGAGGCAGGCGAGCTCAACCTCGTCCCCTACATGGACATCGTGACCAACATCATCATCTTCTTGCTCGCCTCAGTCGTGAATCAGGTCGCCCTCGGCAACGTCAACGTGACCGTGCCGACCATCTCTCAGGGTGGCGCCGCCTCCGCCGACGATACGCCACCACCGAAGCCGCCGCTCAACCTGACGGTCTCCGTCGGAGCCACCGGCTTCACGGTGGCGGCCTCGGGCGGCGTACTGCCCATCATCCCGAAGCTGGGCAACGGGCAGTACGACTACACCGCGCTCACCGCCAAGCTCAAAGAGATCAAGTCCAACCCAGACAACGCGACGGAGACCAAGGCCAACTTCAACGCCGACGCGGCGACCCCCTACGACGTGGTCATTGCGACGCTCGATGCCATGAGACAGGAAGACATCCCCGGCGGAAAGATCTTGTTCCCCGACGTCTCCTTCGCGGCGGGTATTCAATAATGCCGATGCTCGAAAACGAGATGTCGCGTCTCGAGGGGAAGAAGGCCATCCGCTCGTACGCCCGCAAGCTCTCGGAGCCGGAGGTCATCAAAGACCTCAACATCACCCCGATGATGGACATGATGACCATCATCCTGGTCTTCTTGCTCAAGTCGTTTGCGTCGACGACCTCGACCATCACGTTCGATCAGAACCTGCAGATCCCCAAGTCGATCACCCAGCTCAAACCCAAGCTGGCGGTCACCGTGACGGTGACCAAGCGCGTGCTGCTGGTCGAGGGCGACGGCATCGCCCCCATCAACAACGGCCGCATCGATCCAGCGGTGAAGCGCGATGGCGAGAACGGCTACTACATCACGCCGCTGGTGGATATCCTCGAGAAGCACGCCAAGCGCGAGAAGCGGGTGGCCGAGCTGACCGGACAGAAATTCGAGGCCCAATTGATGTTGGTCGCCGACCAAACGACCCCCTACCGCCTCCTCACGGAGATCATCTATTCCTGCGGCCAAGCCGGCTACGCCAACTACCGCCTCCTGGTCCTAAAAGCCAAGGGCGACTGAGCGGCTCCGCTGCGTGGGATGGGCTCCGCC
>DASRLC010000145.1:0-4754 GCA_035648655.1 Polyangia bacterium | reverse complement strand
GCCTCGAGGTCGAGGCTGGGGGGCAGACCACGGGCGCGGATCTCTCGCAACAAATCGCGGTGACCGCCGTCGTCGCCCAAGGTCTTTACGCCCTCTACGCCCCCTATGATCATCTGATGGCTGGCTCGCTTCGTCGTCGCTGAGCGGAGTTTCCCGATATTCGGGTCGTGGCTGGCGCGGCTGCGCGCCGCGTCTCGACCGATCCCGACGCTGGATCGGCCGCAGCATATTCGCTTTGGCACCGCCGTGCTGGCGACTTCCATCCCTTCCTTCATGCATGGGCGATTGCAGGTGCCGGTGGCGCTCGGCCGCTTGTCTTACTAAGGTTGGTGGTCGACCGGCGAGCTGTCGCCGGCCCTGCCGTCGAAAACCCGCCGGCCTTGCGGGCCCGGGTCTCGCTCCCGTCGACCAGAATGCGCGCTTCGATGTCAACAAACCGGATGAGCCGCCGCCACCGATTCGGCCGAGGGAGGCCCACCGCGTGACCGAGCGGCAGCCCGAGCCAGTCGACGGCGCGCCGGCCGTGCTGCTGATCAACCCACGTATGTGCTCGCCGAGGAGTCGGCGGCTTCCGCTGTCGCTGCTGCATCTGGGCGCGGTGCTCGAGGGGCGCCATCCTTGGCGGATCGTCGACGGCAACCTGGATCTCGACCCCGTTGGGACCGCGCTCGCTGTCCTGCGCGAGCGGCCGCACGCCGCGGTGGGCGTGACGGTGATGCCGGGGCCGCAGGTAGCGACCGCTATCGAGATCTCGTTGGCCGTCCGCGCGGCATTTCCAGCCCTCCCGATCATCTGGGGCGGCTACTTCCCGACGCTTTACCCCGATGCCGCCATCAACGCCCCGTACGTCGACCACCTGGTGCGCGGTCAAGGCGAAGCGACGCTGCTCGATCTGCTGGCCCGGCTACCGGGTGCCGGCGCCCCTTCGCCGAGCGATTCGGCGCGCGATCCGTCGGTGCTGCGCGAGCTGCCGGGACTGACCTGGAAACTGGACGGGCGCGCGGTGCACAACCCCGAGCGCGCGACGCTGGCGCCACAGGGGCTGCCCCCGTTGCCCTACGGGCGCCTCGGCGACCTGAGGCCATATCTGCGCCCGAGCTTCATGGGCCGCCGCACCGCCGTGCACCAGGCGGCGCTCGGCTGCCGATACAGGTGCGACTTCTGCGGCGTGGTCTCGATGTGGAACGGCAAGACCGTGCTCGACGACGGCGAGCGGATCGCCTCCGCGCTGCGGACGCTGCGCGACGACTTCGGCGCCGACGCCGTGCAGTTCTACGACCACAACTTCTTCGACCGCGAAGCCTCCGCGGAGCCGATCCTCGAAGCGCTCGGCAAGTTGGAGCTGCCCTGGTGGTGCTACGCCCGCGCCGACACGCTGGCCCGGTTTTCGACCGCCACCTGGGAAAAGATCCGGCGCAGCCGGCTGCGCATGGCCTATATCGGTGCCGAAGCCGCCAGCGACGAGGTGCTGGGGCGCATGAAAAAGGGAACGCGCGTCGAGCACACCGTCGAGGTGGCACAGCGCTGCCGCGAGTACGGCGTCATCCCCGAGCTGTCGTTCGTGCTGGGCGGTCCCGAGGATCCCGAGGGCGAAATCGAAAAGACCCTCACGTTCATCCGCCGCATCAAAGGCATCAATCCGGACGCGGAAATCGTCATCTATTTCTACAGCCCGACGCCGCAGACCGACCGCGCCGATCTGCGGGCGCGGCCCGACGCCGCCCACATCCCGCAGCTGCGCACCTACGGACCGACCGGACCTGTCATGCCGACCACGCCCGAAGAATGGACCGAGCCGCGCTGGGTGAGCTGGGTCTGTCACCAGGACGCGCCTTGGTTGACGCCGCGGCTGCGCCAGCGGGTCACCGACTTCGCGCGGGTGCTGGCCTGCCGCTTCCCGACGGTGCAGGACACGCACACGCCGGACTGGGGCAAGACCGTCCTACGGAAGCTGGCCGGCTGGCGCTACACGAGCGGACGCTATGGCCGCCCGTGGGAGCTGCGCGCCGCCCAGAAGATCTTCCGCCTGCGTGATCCCCAGCGCGAGAGCTTGTGACGAAAAGTCGGTCACGAACCCTTATCCCCTGACGAAGGCCCTTACTAGATGAAGCTGGTCGTCGAAGTCACCACCTGCACCTCGGAGCGCACCGGAATCGGGTATTACACCGAGCACCTGGTCGACGCGCTCATCGCGACGGCCGCGCCCGGCGACGAGGTCGCGCTGATCGGCAACCGCGAGCTGGCGCCGCTGCCGGCCGAGAAATGGGCCGGCCGCGTGCGGACCGACGGTGCCCAGGTCCGGTACGTCTGGATGCAACGGGACGCCGGTCGGATGATCGAAGAGGCGGGCGCCGACTTCGCGCTCTTCCCCAACTACCTCGCGCCGCTCGCGTCGCCCTGCCCGTACGTCAACGTCGTGCACGATCTGGCGCTGATCCGGACGCCGCAGTTCTTCAACGCCCGCAAGCGGCTGCTGGTGCGCCCGCTGCTCCTCGAGCCGGCCCAGGATGTCCTCGAGGTGACGTTTTTCCCGGAACATCAGGCCGATCGGATCAATCCCCTGGTCCCCGGGGTTCGGCTGATCGTCGCCGCGCGAAGGAGCGGCCGCCCGCGTCTGTTCACGCTCGACGCCGCTTCGGACCGGCTGGTGCCGCTGCCCGCCACCGCCGACCGACCCGCGCGCTTCCCTGCCGTCTCGCCCGACGGGCGCTGGTTGGCATATGCCGAAGAGGAAGGCGGCGGATGGCAGCTGACGTTGCTCGAGCTCGCCACCGGGCTGCGCCGTCGGCTGATGGACGCCGACTGCAACGCCGTCACGCCGATCTGGCAATCCGACTCGCAGACCTTGGTCTACGCCTCCGATTGCGGGCGGGGCGTCGGTCAGACGGCACTCTACCGGGTGACGACCGCCCGGTAGAGCGTCACCTGGTCAGCCGCGAACGACCCGGATGATGATCCAGATCAGGATCAAGAAGATCAGCATCCCGAGCAGGATCATCCACAGCGGTGGCCCGGTCCGTTCGATCGCTTCGACCGAGGTGAGAACCTGGACCGACCCGGTGCTTCCGACCGAGATCCTGTAATAATTGTGGGCGATCTCGGTCACGACGCTGCCGCCGAAGCCGCTGAAGGCGTGCTTCCAGCCCACCAGCGGTCCGTCGTGCGACACGAACAACGTGAATGACGGCTGCGGCACCAGGAGCTTGGCCGTACCGGTCTTGGTCTTCACGGTGGTCCCGCTGTCGTGCCAGACGTAGGCCGTGTAGGTCGGCATCACCTTCGCGACGTCCGCGTAGGTGATCCGTCCGGCCGCGACCAACCCGCGCAACGCGAGGGCGTCCTTCTCGGTCACGCGTCCGGGCGTCAGCGTCGCGAGCGCCCCCATCTTCTCCTTGGCGGCCGCGGACAACGTGCGTCCCGGAGCTTGCTGGTCGACGGCCGGCGGCGAGTCCTCGACCTTGTCGGGCAGGTTGTTGGTCGCGACGTAGACGTAGACATCGCGCGGGCTGAGCGTGCCGATGTCGATGCGCGCCGGCCGCTCCAGCTTCGACGCGTGGTCGAAATTGAAGTTGTTCCAGGCGCTGGAGGACGAGAACGGAACCGGAACCGCCGTCGACGACAGGTCGGCGATGATGCACTGATGTGAATCCCGAGTCCCCATCGAATCCGGCATGCAGCCCGACGCGTGGCCGTAGTCGCACTGCTGACCCGGCGTGAGGGTCCAGGTGCAGGTCAGATCGAATTGCGCGCCCTGGCCGATGTTGCCGGTCGACGGCCCGGTGGCGGCGGCGCAGCTCGGATCGGGAATGGTGTCCCAGCGCGGCGAATCGCCCACGAAGGAGCCCCAGTCCGCGATGCGGAGCTTCGCTTGAACCGCGTTGGGGCTATAGCCGGTCGTGGTGTTGTTGGTCGGCTTGGCGTGGAACGTGTTGACGCCGGTGAGCGCGATCTGCGTTCCGGTGCCGTCGCTGTTCACGACCGAGATGTCGTTCGGCTGAATGTCGACACCGGCGGCGCAGGCGCCACCGGCGCTCGTGACGCTGAACCAGGGCGGCGTGCCGATCGGATCGGGGAAGGTGACCGGGGCCGTCGTCTGATCGACGGTGACCACGCCGGTCGGCCACTTGGCCTCGTCGGTGGTACCGGTGTTGCCGTGCTCGACGTCGACCTCGTACCACATGCCGAACGGATCGGGCAGATCGATGCCGCCCGCGGCGGCGGTCATGGGCACCCGCAATCGGATGATCCATTCGTCGCAGACGACCGGTGCCGAGCTGGTGTCGCAGAAGGCGTCCAGCCGCGCGCCCGAGGTGATCCCCGCGGGAACGGTCGCGCTCGACCAGAAGGCCGCGCCGCCCGAGCGGGTGAAGGCGGAGATCGACATGGTCCCCGCGCCCGCCGAGGCGCCGCCGTCGGTGCTGACCAGCGTGTCGCGGGTGACCTGCAAGATCGTGCCGCTGCCGGTGCCGGTCGGATCGTAGAAGCCGGCCCAAACTTGGTCGCCGGCCAGTGCGGCGCCCGCGTCACCGGTGACGTGCCAGCGCAACAGGAGCGTCTTGGTAGCCCCCGAGCCCTCGACCAAGGAGTTGAAGGTCACCGTCCCTTGACCGAATCCATACGATCCGATCCAACGTGGATCGTCGAAAGGCGAGGTCCCGGTGGTCCAGTCCGGCGCGCCGGGCTGCCCGGGAACCCCACCGCCGCCGACGGGGAAGCAGGTCGGATTGACCGCCAAGGCCCGCACGCCCCACAGG
>DASRLC010000144.1:0-5304 GCA_035648655.1 Polyangia bacterium | reverse complement strand
GCGGCAGCGGCGGCAGCGGGATGACGGGCCGTCAGGTCCTCAACTTCAACCAGGGCTGGAAGTTCAAGCTCGCCGACGTGTCGGGCGCCAGCGCGACGGCCTTCGACGACTCGTCCTGGAGCAACGTCGGGCTTCCCCATTCCTTCGATCTGCCCCACTTCCTGACATCCGAGCAGTACGTGGGCTATGGCTGGTACAGGAAGCACTTCACGGTCCCCGCGGCTTGGTCGAATCAGCGCGTGTTCATCGAGTTCCAGGCAGCCTTCGACCAGGCGCAAATCTATGTGAACGGCACGCAAGTCGGCCAGCACATCGGCGGCTACAATGGATTTTCGATCGACGTCACCTCGGCCATCAAGACCGGCGACAACGTCGTGGCCGTTCGCGTCAACAACAACTGGAATGCGCAAATCCCGCCGCTCACGGGCGATCACACCTTCCAGGGCGGCCTTTATCGAGACGTGACTGTCGTCGTCACGGATCCATTGCACATCACCTGGTTCGGCACCTGGGTCACGACGCCGACTCTGGCGACGAACACAGGGTCGTCCAGCACCGTGGAAATCAAGACCGAGGTCCAGAACAGCCGCTCGGCCGCCGTCAACGCCACGCTCAAGACCGATATCCTGGACAGTACGGGCAAGGTGGTCGCCACCGTCTCGTCGCAGCAGCAGATCGGTGCGGGCGCGATGGTGACGTTCGATCAGACCACGTCGGCCATCAGCAGCCCATCACTGTGGCACCCCGATCATCCGACGATGTACAAGGCGCTCTCCACCCTCTCGGACACGGCGGGGACCGTCGACACCTTCACGACGCCGTTCGGGTTCCGCTGGTTCGCCTGGACGGCGACGCAAGGCTTCACCCTGAACGGTTCCCGAACCTGGCTCCAGGGGGCGAACGTGCATCAAGACCACGCGGGCTGGGGCTTCGGCGTGACGGATTCGGCGCTCTATCGCGACGTCAAGATGGTCAAGGACGCCGGAATGAACTTCATTCGCGGGTCCCACTACCCTAAAGCGCCCGCGTTTGTCGACGCGTGCGATCAACTCGGCGTCCTCTTGTGGTCGGAAAACGATTTTTGGGGCGGCCTGGGCGGCACCTGGAACTCGTACTCGGGCGCGTATCCGAGCAGCGCGGCTGACCAGTCCGCGTTCGAGGCCAACGTTCTCGCCAGTCTCACGGATATGATCCGCATCCATCGAAACCACCCCAGCATCATCGCGTGGAGCATGGGTAACGAGGACTTCTTCACCGGCGGCCCCGCCGACAAAGTCATCGCCCTGCTCAAGAGTGAAGTGGCCTTGACTCACCAGCTGGATCCGTTGCCGGTCGGGCGTCCCGCCGCGCTGGGCGGCGTTCAGGCGCCCATCGGTAGCACCCAGGGTGACACGCTCGGGGACGTGGCCGGTTACAACGGCGATGCGTCAGGCCACGACAACTCGACGATTCCACACGTCGTCTCCGAGTACGGCATCACGAACGCGGATCGTCCCGGCGCCTACGATCCGGGCTGGGCGAACCTGGCGGTGACGAACGGCATGCCGACTCAATACCCGGCGCGCGCCGGCGTGGCCAAGTGGTGCATGTTCGATTACGCGAGCCAGGACGGCGGGACATACATGAACACGGGCATCGTCGACTACTTCCGCATCCCGAAGCGATCGTATTACTGGTATCGGAACACCTATGCGAAGGTGCCACCTCCCAACTGGCCAGCGGCGGGGACAGCGGCCGCCCTGAAGCTGACGGCCAGCACCACCACCCTGACGGCGGTCGACGGGACGCAAGACGCGTGGTTACTGGTCACGGTCGTGGACGCCAGCGGCAAGGCCATCAGCAACAACGTGCCGGTGACCCTCACCGTCACCTCCGGCCCGGGAGAGTTCCCGACCGGCCCGACGATCACGTTCACGCCCGGATCGGGAAGTCCCGCGAACGACATTGCCATTCGCGATGGGCAGGCGGCGATCGAGTTTCGCACATACTATTCCGGCACCACGGTGATCACGGCCAGTTCGCCCGGTCTGACCTCCGGCACCGTCACCGTCACGTCGCAGGGGACCCCGGCCTACGTAGCGGGGCAGACACCTCCGGCCGACACGCGGCCCTATCCCAGGCCCTGATCGAGGGACAGGTGAGATCATGAAGACCTATGCTTTGCTGGCAGTGTTTGGATTCGGCGCGGTGCTGCTCGCCGCGCCGTCGTGCAGCAACAATGCGCCGACCGGCGGTGCCGGCGGCTCCAGCGGTGGTTCGTCCACAGGCGGGACGGCCGCCGGTGGTTCGTCCACAGGCGGGACGGCTGGCACGGCGGCGGGCGGTTCGGGCGGCGGTAGCTGCGCCGCCTCCCTCCAGCTTGGAAGCGCCGCCTGCAACGCGTGCGCCTCGAGCGCTTGCTGTGATGAAGCGACGAATTGCGATACGCCCGACCAACCTGCGGGCAGCCCCGCGGGGACCAGCGGGTGCGCGACCCTCGCATCCTGCGTGAGCGAATGCCTGGTCGGAAACTCGGATGCGGGTACGCCGAACTGTTTCGATAGCTGCAATCCGTCTCACGTCTACAATGTCACCCAGATCACGAACACCCAGATCTTGATCGCCTGCCTCAGCAACGGATGCGCGAGCAGTTGCCGCTGATCTGACGCCAGCGGGCGTCGCGTCCCGAAACTCGATCGGGAGAAACGTGAGTGAAGCCAGCTGCTTGCCGATGGGCAAGGAGAGGCTGTACAGACGAGATCTCGACGCGTAGAAGGGGCGAATGGGACGGAGGGCGAGGCCAGCGAGGGCGGAGAAGACGCTGCCACTGCCGTTGCAGGTTCTGGCGGCGCGGATCGCGACGTGGCTTGGGGAACAGCAGGCTCGGGTGATCGAGTACCAGCGTGCGGAGAACGCAGCGCTTCTGGAACGGCTCGGGAAGCACCGGCTCCGGCTGACGGACGGGGAGCGCCGGCACCTGGCGAAGCTGGGCAAGGCGCTCGGCCGGAAGGCGTTGCAACAGGTGGCCACGATCGCGACGCCGGACTCGATCCTCCGGTGGTACCGCGAGTTGGTGGCGGCGAGGTACGACGGGAGCAAGAAGCGCAGACCTGGACGGCCGCGGAAGGCCGCGGAGATCGTGAGGCTGCTGCTGGAGATGGCCCGGCAGAACCCGGGATGGGCTACATGGGCTGCGGGACGCGCTGAACAACCTGGGCTATAAGATCGGACGAACGACGATAGAGCGGATCCTGAGGGACCACGGCATCGAGCCTGCGCCGGAGCAGAAGCGCCAGTAGTCGTGGGCGACGTTCATCAAGGCGCACCTTGGCGTGATCGCCGGAATGGATTTCTTCACGGTGGAGGTTGTGACGGCGTTGGGGCTGGTCCGGTACCACCTGCTGTTCGTGATCGACATAGGGAGCCGCATGGTCGAAGTGGTGGGGGTGGCGCGGAACCCGGGGGTGAGTGGATGAAGCAGATGGCGCGCAACCTGCTGGACGCCGACGACGGATTCTTGCGGGGGAAGCGGTACCTGATCTTGGACCGCGATCCTCTGTACACGAAGGAGTTCCGGCAGATGTTGCGCGGGGCAGCGGTGAAGCCGCTGCTGTTGCCCGCGCGAAGTCCGAACTCGAACGCGTACGCGGAGCGATTTGTACTGTCGATCAAGAGCGAATGCCTCGACCGGATAGTGCAGCTGGGAGAAGGCCATCTGCGGCGTGCCATCGGAGAGTACGTCGAGCACTACCATGGTGAGCGGAACCACCAAGGTCTCGACAATGTGCTGCTCGAGGGCACGCCGACGCCGGCGAACTAGAACGGACGGGTGCTCCGTCGCGAACGGCTCGGTGGTGTGCTCAACTACTACCACCGCAATGCGGCTTGATCGGGCTCGATCCTATTTCGGGACACGATGGGGTCTCGACACCCTTCAGCAGATTCATCCGCTGCAACCGCTTTCCCGTCTGGGGTTCGGCCGACGTCGTAGTTGACGTAAAAGCGTCGAGCGGTTTTTCGGTCCCCGTGTCTTGATACTCGCCATGGGCTAGCTAGCTCCTCTGAAGGATGTCTAGCCAATCAGCTGCACCCGGTTTTCGGGAATCGGCGGTACCGGGGCGGTACGGGTCAGACCGGCTTTTGAGCTGCGGTCAAAATCCTGAGTAAAATCAGCGGGGTGGACGGGACTTGAACCCGCGGCCTCCGGCGTGACAGTACGCAAGAGGGGTGTCGCAGGGCGTAGCAACAGTGTGCAACCCGTTGAAATCGTTCAATCGCGGGCGAAGGGGGGCGTCCAGAAATCACAGCGTTTAGCACCGATTCTCGACGGTCTTCTTACAACCTTCTTACAAGGGTTCATGACCGTGGCGGAGGTGGCGGAACGGCTGGGGGTGTGCCGGGCGACGGTGTACCAGCTCTGCGAGCGCGGGGACCTGCGGCACATGCGGGTGTCGAACGCGATCCGGGTGCCGGTCGCTGTACTCGCGGAGTACATTCGCCAGCGGCTTAGCGAGAGGGCGTTCAGGCGACCCTAAGGCATTCTCTATCGACCTGACCTAATCGGGCGCGGGTTCGAAACCCCAGCGGGATTCGACAGACGATGATCGTGTGTAGTTTCAAGCGCTTACGGTTTCAGCCGGATTCACTCTCTCCGTCGAGGACGCGCCGCGGTTCCGAACGGTAGGGTACAATAGGGGCACAACGGATCGGGCGGTCCCAGCGCCTCACGAGATCGCCTGATTCCGCGCCAAGTTTGTACGCGACGCGCTCCTTTTCTTGGCCGGGATCACGTTCGCGAAGCGTCGGCGCTCCGCTGGCGGCACTACGATTCCGAGATCGGACCGCTCGGGAAACTGAGCGTCGCGCGCAGCTACAGCACCAAGCTCAAGGTGGAGAAGGAGGTCAAGACCAAGATCCCGCGCGATGTCAGGGTCCACCCGGTGCTCGCCGCGTTGCTATTGGAAGGAGAGCGGCTGGCCCGCGATGTTCGGTCGGGAGCTGGGGCCCCGGACGACCTGATCATCCCTTCGCGGCTGGGGAAGAACCGCAGCGCGAACCACATGCTGAAGAAGCTCCAGCAGGACTTGGAGCAGCTGGGTATCCGTGCCGGCGGGCAGCGTGACCTGCGCCGAACGTTCATCTCGCTCTGCCTCGGTGACGGCGGCCGGTCAGACATCCTCCGTTGTGAGCAGCGGCATCTGGGCTGAGGGGCCGGGGCCGGATTTCGATCGAGATCGTTGAGGGGAAAAAGAACGAGCCCCCTCAAGAAACTTGCGAAAAGAGTCCGAGGGGGCTCGCCTCCAGGTTGCTGAGACCAGGAGGAGG
>DASRLC010000143.1:0-63367 GCA_035648655.1 Polyangia bacterium | reverse complement strand
GCCGCAGGTCGAGGCGGCGCGTAGGCGGGCGCAGGTGGTGCGCCATCCGGCCTAGGCGGAAATGGCGCCGCCTGCGCCGGCGCCGCCATTTCCGCCTAGGCCGGATGGCGCACCACCTGCGCCCGCCTACGCGCCGCCTCGACCTGCGGCAGCACCCGCGCCACCGGTGGCCGTCGTGCCACCCGTACCGATCGCGCCGCCTGCGCCGATCGCGCCGCCTGCGCCGATCGCGCCGCCTGCTTCCGTCGCGCCACCTCCGGCCGTGCCGACAGAACCCGACGCGCCGCCACTTCCCGACCCAGCCGTATCTTTCGCGCCTCCATCGTCGCGCGTGGCGGTCGCGCCACCCGCGCCATCTCCCGGGGCGCATCCGATCGTACAGAGTGATGCGAACAGCAGCGCTCCGAAGGCTCTAGGCATAGATCTCAACGCCCGGTACCTCCAAGAAGCTAATGCGGGAGGTCGCTCGGAACGATCACGGAAACGCGATGGGCTCTACGGAATCTCGAGTCGGGAGGCCCAGGTCTATGAGCCCGTCGTACCGGCCATCTCCGGGGTCCTCGATTTGTAGCGATCGACGGCAACTCGGTCGCGTTTCCGTGCCGGCGTGTGCATGCTGTAGGTCGGGATGACGGATGGTCACTGAGCGACGGATCGGGGGTGCTGCTGCCGGCGCCGAGAGACATCACGCCCTCAACACGCTTGCGTTGTCTCTGCTGTCGGTCGTCGTCGGGATCGTCGCGGGCGTCGGAGCCTTCGGATTCCGGGTCCTCATCGGCTTCTTGCACAACCTCTTCTTCTTGCAGGACCTCTCCTGGCGCTACGACAGCAACCTGCACACGCCCGTCGGGCCGTGGGGCCACTGGGTGGTCTTCGCGCCGGCGATCGGAAGCGTGCTCGTCGTCTTCCTGGTGAAGAACCTGGCCCCGGAGGCGAAGGGACACGGCGTGCCCGAGGTGATGGACGCCGTCTATTACAAGAAAGCGGTCATCCGCCCGGTGGTGGCGCTGGTCAAATCCATGGCCTCCGCGCTCTCCATCGGCAGCGGCGGATCCGTCGGGCGCGAGGGACCGATCATCCAGATCGGGGCGGCCTTCGCTTCCTCGGTCGGGCAACTGGCGCGGGCGTCGCGCTGGCAGCTCGCGACGCTGGTGGCGGCGGGCGGCGGCGCCGGGATCGCCGCCACATTCAACACCCCGATCGGCGGCGTTCTCTTCGCGGTCGAGATCCTCATGCTCGAGATCAGCGTCCGCACGTTGGTCCCGGTGGCGCTGGCGACAGCGACCGCTACCTATGTGGGGCGCTATCTGCTCGGGAACCATCCGGCCTTCGACGTGCCCGCCACGGCCGCGAACGTGGGGGCGGGTTTTGCGCTCTTGCCGGCGTACGTCCTGCTCGGCTGTCTGATGGCTCTGGTCTCCGCGGCCTTCATTCGCGCGATCTACGGCGCGGAGGATCTCTTCGAGCGGTTCATTCCGGAGCGGCCCTATCTGCGGCACGCGGTCGGAATGCTGGGCGTGGGGATCATCGCCGTCCTGTTCATGCGCTTCGCAGGCCATTACTATGTCGAAGGGGTCGGCTACGCGACCATCCTCGATATCCTCTCTGGGACGCTGAACGGGATCTTCCTCCTGCTTGCGCTGCTGGCGTTGAAGCTGCTGGCCACCTCCCTCACGCTCGGATCCGGCGCATCGGGCGGCGTCTTCTCACCCTCGCTCTTCATGGGCGCGACCCTAGGTGCGGCATACGGGATCGGTCTACGCGCTTGTCTGCCCAGCCTCCACGTCAATCCCGCGGCGTTCGCGTTGGCCGGCATGGCGGGTCTCGTGGCCGGGGCGACCGGCGCCGCGCTGACGGCGATCGTGATGATCTTCGAGATGACGCTCGATTACGGCGTGATCTTGCCGCTCACCATTACGGCCGCCGTCAGCTATGGCCTGCGGCGCGTCCTCTTCGCGGAGAGCATCTACACCATGAAGCTCGCCCGGCGTGGGCATTACATGCCACAGGCCTTGCAGGCCAACACCCACTTGGTCCAGCATGTGTCGGATCTCCGATTGGAGCCGGTCCAAGTGATGTCGGCCGACGATCCGCCCGACGCGCTGGAGCTGAGCGACGACGCCCACTTGCCAGTTCACGTCGTGCTCCTGCGGGGAGAAGAAGTGGTTGGGGTAATCGCGCGCGGGTGGGCCTCGGGCCACGAATCGCGCCTCAAATCGGCGAGCCGGTTGGCCGAGGTCGCGCGTCAAGATTTCATAGTCATTCCCGGTGACGAGACGCTCGTCGATCTGTTGGCCAAGATGGCCGCGTTCCACTCGTCGGTCGCAGTTGTTACGTCTGGAGAACGGACCGCCGCGACTGCCCCGAAGACGTCGGTCGCGGGCATCGTGACCCAAGCGGGGATGGCCGAAGCCTTGGCGGAGGGGATGGCGCTCTTCGGAGACTGACGTGATCCGAGGGCGGTCGTCGCGCGCACCAGCCCACGCGCCACGTTCATCGTGTCGCAGTCACTACAATGCCCGTGCGGGCTTTCCCCCTCGCCAGTGCTCTTCAATCTGTTCGAGGGTTTTGCCCTTCGTCTCCGGCACCCGCAGGTAGAAAAAGATCCAGGCTCCGACGGCGATTACTCCGTACAACCAAAAGGTCCCCGCGCGCCCCAGAACGCCGACCAGAGTCAAGAATGTCACGGCGACGGCCAGGTTCATTCCCCAGTTGGTAACCGTCACCGCGCTCATCGCCGCGCTGCGGACCTCGAGCGGATAAATCTCGGAAATCAGCAGCCAGAAGATCGGCCCCAGCCCAAAGGCGAAACACGCTACGTAGATACCCAGGCCGCCCAGCGCCAGATAGCTCTTTATACTCGCCAACTGCTGGAGCTCGAAAGAGGCCCCCAGGATCCCCAGGCCGACGATTTGCCCGGCGACGCCGACTAACAATAGCGGACGTCGGCCGACGCGATCCAGCAAGAAGATGGCCAATATATGAAATAACCACATCACTATGGTCAGCGCGGCGCCGGCCAGGATCGCTGGACCCGTACCGCTGATGCCCACGAACTTGAAAATGGTCGGAGCATAGTAGATGACGGTGTTGATGCCCGTTATCTGCTGAAAGACGGCCAGCCCCAGGCCGACGATCAAAGGCATCCTGATGGATGGGGCAAAGAGCTCGGCCATCCCGCCTTGGCGTTGCTTTTTCATGCTTTGCTGGATGTCTGCGATTTCTGGCCCCACGTCTGAGGCGGTCCGAACGCGCTGCAATACCTTTCGCGCTTCGTCGATCTTCGCCTTGCTTATCAGCCAGCGTGGGCTGTCAGGCAGCCGCCACATTCCGATGACCAGGCCGGCTGACGGTATGGCCGCGAAAGCAAACATGTATCGCCATCCCTGGATGCCAGACAACGCATAGTCCACCAGGTAGGCGACCACGATGCCAGTGGTGATCGCCAACATGTTGACCGCCACCAGGGCACCGCGAACCTTTGCTGGGACCAGCTCGGCGATGTACATGGGAGAAATGAACGACGCGATGCCAATGCCGACGCCGCTTACCATCCTGGCCGCAATCAACCAGGTCACCGACGGTACCAGCGCCGTGCCGATTGCGCTCCCGGTAAAGATGATGCCAGCTACGATTATCATCGTGCGGCGCCCAAAGCGGTCGGTCAAGACACCGCCGATGACGGCTCCAATGACAGCGCCAACCAGAACGGAGCTAACGACGACCTCTTCCATTGTCGCCGACAGGGAAAACTGGCGCGTAATGAACAGTATCGCCCCGGAAATGACGCCGGTATCATAGCCAAAGAGCAGGCCGCCGATAGCCGCGACGCCGACCGCGACATATACGAACCCGGTTACCTGCGACCCGGCTTTAGGTGCCATCCGTCGTGCCCGCGTCAGATGGAGGCGACGCCAAGGGACCCGACCGCGACCGTGAAGTTCGTACCTTCCCAGTGATCGCCGTGCGGCCAGTAGAACGTAAAGAAAACGCGTTGTCCTTCAGGAAGCGCTCTGGTCGTAAGATCGGCGAAATGAATCCCCAAGCCGGCATCGTGGGTCGTCGCGTCCTGGACGGTACGCCAGTCGTCGGCGCTCCAGTGAACGACGGCCGGCGCCAGCGTTTCGATGCGCAACAGCTTTCCCGGCGGCATCGATCGGATCTTGTGGTTGAAGCGCCAGATCATACGGGGGGACTCGGTGTGGTCGGTCAGGTACCGCCGGACTGTCTGTGGCGGCAAGTCGAAGAGGCGCTCGTCTTCCAGCGAGCGTCGCAGCTTGAGGTGCTCGGCGTGCGCCCACACGAGCGGCATGGCCGAACCCGATGGCCGGCCGAGGTGGAGCTCGTGGGCCGCGATGTCTGGCGAGTCCCATACCTGCTCCGAGATCAGGCCGCCCTCGTTGGCGAAGGATTCCATCGTCGCCAAGAGAGCCTTCGCGCTGTCCACCTGTCCCCGCGCCAGCTCGTAATGGGCCCGCTCGCCGGTCAGCAGGGGCCAGCCCCGACCAATCCCGGTTCCGTCGAACGGCGTCCCGTCCTCGTGCTCGCCGTAGCCATCGCCGTTATATCGATGCCACGTCGGTCCGGTCGGCGTCTCGATTTTGAGCAACGCGTCGATGACCTTCGTCGTGTCGCGCATCCGCGGATCGTCCGCGGCGCGGAGGCCGAAGCGCACCAGCGCCAGGGCGTCGGGGCTCACCAGATGGATGGCGGCCAGGGTGTCCTCGGAGGCCGCGACGTTCTTGATCCGGACGCCGCTCTCGAAGCGCGCGTCGGCTCCGCCCGTCTGTTTGGGTGCGATTCGGACGTAGTAGCCCTTGACGTCGTACCGCCGGCACCAATCCGTCTCCGAAGCGTACATCCAGCGGTCGATGGATGAGTGCCAGACGTCGGCTGTCTCGCGGAGGTAGCTGCCGAGGGCAGCCTCATTGCTCAAATCAGCCAGATCCGCCGCCGCCAGGAGCGCGGCGATTTGCGCTGCGACGGTAAACGGCGAATAGCCGGGATCTTCTTCCCAGCGATCCTGCGGGCTGACCGGGCCGTTACGCACTAGGTAACCGGCTGCGCGCCGCACCATGGTCCATAGCTGAACCACCTCGGCCTTCGTCAGTGCCTTTTGGCGAAAGGCCAAGTCCACGAGGAGGATGGGCAACGCCGTCTCGTCCATCTGAATGCCGTTCCAATACGGCGAGCCATCCAGCCACATGTTTTGCGACCAGTGGCCATCGGTTTGCTGGGTTCCGCGCAAATAGGCCAGGACGCGACGTACCTCGTCGTGCGCACCGGCGGCCAACAAGCCGCCTGCCGTCTCCACCATGTCCCGCGACCAGACCAGATGGTAGCCACCGAGGTCGTTGTCACCTTTGCTGAAGCCCCAAGGTATGGAAAGGCTGGCGATGAGCCCGCCCGGCGCCATTTTGGATTCATGTGACCGCAGAACAGCCAGGCTCTTCTGCGACAGGCCATTCGGTGTGGTGGAGCCCTTCTTCGGCTGCGCGAGGGCCGCGGCCCAGTCCTGCCACCCGGCGAGAAACCCTTCTTTCGCTCCGTCAAAGCCGCCCCGCAGGCTCGTGACGGCGTTTCGAGCCGCCTCCTCCGGTTGGCTGCCGAACCCCAACGCCAAGACGAACTCTCCTTGCGACGCGATCAGGTCGATCTCACCGACCAGCGCCACGTTGCCGTTCTCGGCGTGGGAATATTCCCAGGTCATCTTCTTGTGCGCCTTCAGATCCTGCCAGCCGTCCGACGATCCCACATAGCCGACCGATCGCTTAGTCCATACGGCGGAGCACGCCAAGGCGAGCGCACTACCGTTCCGTCGTGCGAATAGAAAGGGCGTCCCTTCGAAGTCGTCCACCCAGGCGCTGTTGCCGCCTCCCTGGTTTCCGAGGTGCGGCGCGAGCAACACGTAAAGGTGGTAGCTGGAGAGAGCGCCCCGCAGCGGCAGAAAGCGGGTCCTTTGCAAGACCGTGTCGCGATCCCGATCGGCTACGATTTCTTTGTCGAGTTTGTAGCGGCCATCGCGGGCGGTATTGGTCAGGTGAAACGCTGGAACACCATCGGCCAGCCAGCGAACGCGAGAGTCGGCATCGCGCTTTTCCTCCGAGAAGAAGGTGGCTCCGTCCGTGACGATGAGCCCCATGTCGCGGATACAGGCCTGGTCTATGCGGGGATAATAGATCTCGTTGAGGATCCCGTGGCTCAAGGTGAACCAGACGCGACTCTTGTTGCTGAGCGCCGTACCAACGCCACTCTTGGCGCTGGAGGTCCAACGCGCCCGACCTCCCGGTCCGCCGGGTGCGAGACGAGGGGGGAAGGTCACCGAATGTCCGTTCGCTTCGGGACAGGGCTCCACCGATTGTCGCGGCCCATCTCTCCACCCACGCCGGTAGTCTTCCCCATAGCCGTCACTTTGGAATGGATTCGCCCGCTTCCTAAGCCTTCCCTGCCTCGCCGCGGGTCAACTCCCGCTCTGCCTCCGCCCAATCCTCTCGATCGCCGCCGTGCGTCCGCCCGCGGGCAACGAACTTCTCGTAGGCTCGCGCAGCGATGCTTTCGGACGACGCGGAATGCTTGCTCGACGGTTGAACGGGAGTCACCACCGGCTCGTCCGGACGGACGTGGTGATGGGCCGAATGGGAATTGTGGTTCGACATGGTCGCCTTCTTCCTGGTAAATGCGTCAGCGGATGGATTGTTTCGACGATCAGAAGACCTTCTTGAACTCGGCCTTCATCTTTTTCCAGAACGAGGCCTTCGGCTCCTTCTGGCAGACTTCGACGATCACGGGCACGAGACGGTCGGTCGTTTCGACGTCGACCGTGGCGTCGTCTGCTTTGCCCTTGCGGTCAAATCCTTCGGCCCAGTAGACGACTTTCGGCTTCGCAACGTCCTCCAATGTGAGGAAATCCTCACAGGTCATCTTGATCGGGTTGGGCCCCTTGGCCGTTTTGGCGGTCTTGTCCGTCTTGGCGGTCTTGTCGGCGCTGCCGGTGGGTGCGGGCGCCGCCGCCAGAGTCGAGCCCGCGAGGGCGACGGATATCCCAATTGTCAGTAGAGTTAGCTTGGTCATGATGTCTCCTTGAATGTCACGGGGTCGCTAATCGATGGGCTTGCATCAACCGGCGTCGACCGTCATCACCACCAGGCACCCGGCTTGATGGTCAGTCGATTGAGGACGTCCCCGGCGTTCTTGCGTGCGTCCTTGTCGGCCTCTCTCCAGCCGATCCAATTGCCGACGGTTCCTGTCAAAGTCGCAACACCTCCATGGACCGCCACCGTGATGGCGCCGCGATCCACGAACGGACTCCAGAAAAACGCGTCCTCGATATCCTTTTTGATCCGCGCGTCGCTCAGGTATGGCTCCGGCTCCCGAGCTTGGTACATGTCGGAGGACGACCGGTGGTAGTAGGGCCAGTCGAAGTACGAAAAGAAAGGTAGGTCGTCGTAGATGAACACATCGGCCGGCTCGACCTTCAGATGGTTGCGGACCAAGAGCACGCCGTCTATTCGCGACGCGACATCCTCGGCTTCGACACTTTCGAAACGTGAATCAACCTCTCCCGAGAGGTAGGCGACGCGATTGATGACGGCGATATCGATCGTCGAGCGGTCCAGGACGGGATCCCACGCCACAGCCGTCTTTAGCTGCTTCTCCAGGTCCGAATCGACGAACGAGCCTTTCGAACGGACGGTCAGCAGGTTGTCGACCCGCCAGACGCCCACGATATTGTGGGCGTCCTGTTCGGCCGCGGCCTTCGCCTTCAGGTTTCCTATCGAGCCGCCCAGAATGACTCCGCCGCCTTCGACCGTCACGTCGGGGGCGAAGGCCGCCACCCGAGGGTCGAGGCGAAACGCAGCCTGTATCGCCAGCTTGATATCGGCGTCCGATTTGACCACGTACTTCAATTGGTGGCGTGCGTCGTGGCCCGTACGTGGTTCAACCTTGAGGGCCGTGTCGTCGACCGACATCACGCCGCTGACCCAGGCGTCATCGGCCGCCCGTTCTTTGCCGATCGCGCTGCCGATCGTACCGCTCACGGTCACCTTGCCGTCCTTCACCGCGGCGGTGAGCGCATCGCCGTTGAGCCAGATATCCCACTGAAAGCGGGCCTTTACGTCGGAGGCGATTTCCGCGTCGGTGCGTTTCTGGAAGTAGCTGATCGTGATGTCATTGCGCACGTCCTTGGCGCCCTTGACACCCTTGGCGAGCCGTTCGGCGAGCTGCCGCTCTGCATACGACCCAACCGTACCTGTCAACGTCGCTACGGCGCCCTTCACCGAAACGCCAATCTGGTAGGCCTTCGTCGCTGGATCCTCCAGCAGGGACCAAAGGATGGTCTTGCGGATGTCCTCGTCGGAGCGGGACACCGGCGTGACGACCGTGCGGTCAATTACCCCCAGCACCCCTCGAATGCTCTCGGCAATCCTGAGGGCGCGTTCCTTGGCGAGGAGGTCGTGAACCGTCCCCGACAGCGTGACGATGCCCTGACTGGTATCGACGTCTACGCCAACGGGCGATACCCCCTTGTCGTATCGTAGACTCGATTCAACCGCAGAGGTGAGACCCCGATCCGTTATGGTCGGCGTCTTGGTGGCGGCGTGTGACACCGACGCGATGCAGAGTTGAGCGCCCGAGGAGACGAGGATGAGGCGGAGCCATCTGCAATGGACCGTAACCCGTGGGCGTCGCGTGAGCCGTGACGATGTCATTCGTCGTCCCTTGACGTGGTTCAACTAGCGCCACCACATAGCCGCGACCACCCAGATCATTCCGATGGCGAAGACCATCCAGACCAGGTCACCGCCGCGCCCCCAGGCGTGGTGGTCGAAGCCCGTGGAAGCGCCGGCTGTGACGGCGCGTAGGCCTCGGCGTCTCTGGATATATCTCGGGTACGGTGGACCCCAGCCCCGGTAACCCCAGCCGTACCCAATCGGCGAAATGACAAAAATGAGCATCATTACCATCCACAATAACCACCACGAATGAATCATCGCCTATCTCGCTTTCCGCCGTTGTTTGCCTGCCGTGGACGCTCCACGAAGTGGTCCGCTACCCATGGTGGTGTGCCGAAGCGTCTCGTCCCTCGGCACTTGAAGGTCGATCGCTGGGCGACCAGTACGCCGGCCGTCCGTAGTAGTCATACAGACGTGTCTCGTACTCCCGATTGACGCCGACGGTTGCATTCCATTCAGGACTGTCCTTGATCGCTTGTCGCGACAGGTCGAGGTGGACCTTGCGCTCCGACCAACTCACGCGGCTCGCCCAGTGTGGCGAAACCAGCACCCGCTTGCCGAACCACCAATTGCTGGTGTCCACGACTAGGTAGCGAATTTCCCAGGTCTCATCGTCGACGATGAAGTCGTCAATGTGACCGATCGCTTCGTCGGCTCCCTGAACGTGGTATCCGCGGACTTCCTTGACGCTCCGAAGGTGAACATCACCGCTGGTCTCTTCGACGTGCGGAGAAGGCTCTTCGTTTCTCCGGCCGGCTGCGAGCAAGGCGGGGGAGGCACCCATGCCCCAGGGCGCCAAATATCCCCAGTAATAGGGATATCCGTAGTAGCCGTAATAGTCTCGCTCATGCTGCCGCGAGACCGGCATGTCCACGTCGAGGCTCGGGCTGTTCTTGACCTTGTCCACCGTCAACGCCAAGCTGAAGCAGTGGGTCGCCCATTCGACCTGACCGAAAAAGATTGGCGAGATGAGCACCCGCGGCCGATTGAAGAAGCCCCCGGTCTCGACGACCAGATAGCGAACGACCCACCGCTCGTCGTCCAAGAGAAAATTCACCACGTGTCCCACGTCGCCGTCGGTGGCGGTCACCTTGTATCGTTCGAGATCCTTTAGACTTCGTAGCATGGGAGTCCC
Source organism: Polyangia bacterium (assembly GCA_035648655.1). Classification (GTDB taxonomy): domain Bacteria; phylum Myxococcota_A; class Polyangia; order Fen-1088; family Fen-1088; genus JADGRB01. The sequence goes on along the minus strand of DASRLC010000143.1, from coordinate 53,497 downwards.
TCCGTTCGGGCGGTTCGGAATGGGTGATAGCTGCGTCGCTCGAGGCGTCGCGCCGAGCGACGAGATCGTTCGTGGCCGCGACGGGTCCAGCAAAGTGGTTAAATCGCGGGACCGTCTCCGCTGTCGCCTCGGCAAACGTTCCCTACAGATGCGCACCTCCGAGCGTTGGGACCACTCTGGGTCTCCCCGCGCCGGTTGTAAGGGATTCCCTAGGGAATGATTTTTTCTTCAAAGATTTCGGTGTGCTCGACGTCACGGCGACTGCCGGCAGAGCTCACGGGCTGAGAAGCTGTCCGCTGAGTGTGAGCGGGAAGTCGGGCATGCTAACGCTAGCTGTAGAACGCTCATGCACCGAGTCGCCCTCTCCGTTTTGACCCACGGCCTTCGCTGGCAAGACGCCGTCGACGTATTGGTTCTGACGGCTCTTTTCTCGTGGGCCTACAGATGGCTCAAGCACACGATCGCGGTTCAGGTGGCCTGCGGTCTTCTGACCCTGTTGGCTGTGTCGTGGATCGCCAGCCACCTCGGTCTCATTCTGACGTCGTACCTCCTGTCCGCCGTGAGTGCGGTCGCGACCATCGTCGTCGTGGTGATCTTCCAACACGAGATTCGACGTGGGCTCAGCCGCGTCAGCCCGCTGCGCTGGCTGACGAGACGGACTGCCGGCGAGACGCTCGACGACACCGATACAATTGTCGTCGCGGCGGCCTTCGCGTTGGCCGCCAGACGAAAGGGTGCCCTCATCGTGTTGCCGTGCCACGATTCCATTTTCGATCTCGCGACCAAGGGCATTCTCGTCGATGCGCGGCTTTCGGTCGAAATGCTCGAGGCCATCTTCACGGCGGCGTCCCCCTTACACGACGGCGCCGTCGTCGTCGCCGCCGATCGGCTGACCCGAGCCGGGGTGGTGTTGCCCCTGGCGACCGAAACCGAGGACGCAAGCTTCGGCACCCGGCATCGCGCCGCGGTTGGGTTGGCGCAGGCCACCGATGCGCTGATCATCTGCGTGAGCGAGGAACACGGAACGGTTCATCTGGCGGTGGGGAGCGCGATGAAGCTGATGCGGGACCCGGGCCACCTGCGAGAGATACTGGCAAAGGCCCGCCCCGAAGGACCGTCCGCCGCGCCCCGACGTGCCGCCGAGAGGCGGGTGCGTCTTGTCAGCCAGTGGCCGCATCTGGTGATTTTTGGCGGTGTGCTCGCGGCTTGGGCCGCCCTGGCGCTCGACCGCTCGCATGCAATGACGCGCGTCGTGCCGCTCGAAATTCGAGGGGTGAATGACGGGCTGGTCTTCGACCCACCTCGGTACACCAGCGTCGCCGTCGAGCTGCGCAGCTCGCGGCGCGAGCTCGAGGTGCTGCCGCCAGATTCCGTGGTCTCGTTCGTCGACCTGTCCGGGACGAGCGCCGGTCTCCACACCTATCGGATCGTGACGACGGCCCCAGCTGGAATAGAGATCGTGAGCGAGACGCCCTCGAGCATGCAGATGGAGATCCACGCCCGGGTGCCGAGCAGTCCGCCCTCGGTCGCTCGCGCCCCGGCCTCGACGCGCGATCTTCCAACCCGGTCCCGGATGGCTCCGCGACGCTGACGGCTCTGCCGAGCGCATCGCGGGGCTGCCTGGGACGGTTCCGCGCCCAGTTTCGTGAATCAGCGGTCACGGGGCGGGGAGGGTTTGTCGTGTGCTGTGACCTTCGAGCGGTAGGCTCACAAGAAACGACGATCCGCGGTCGGGCGTGCTTTCGACCGCGACGCGGCCGTGGTGCGCGACGGCGATCGCCTTGACCAGACTGAGACCGAGACCGAGGCCCCTCTCGGCGCGGCTGGGATCCACGCGAAACAACCGATCCCAGATTCGGGAGATGGCCTCGGCGGGAATGCCTCTGCCGGTGTCGCGAACGCGGATTTGGGCTTCGCCGGCGTTTGTGGCGACGTCGATGTCGACGCGGCCGCCGCGCGCGGTGTACTTGACGGCGTTGTCGACCAGATTGGCCAGGGCCTGGCGTATCCGGGTCGCATCGGCCGGCGCCGTCACGGGACCGCCCGGCGACAGGAAGAGCGCCACGCCGGCTTCGTCGGCCACTTGCTCATAGAGATCCAGCGTCTCTCGCGCCAGCGCACGCAGCTCGACGGCGCCGACGTTCAACTTCATGATCCCGGCTTCGGCCTCGGAGATGTCCATCAGGGTGCGCAGCATGACCAGCGCGCGGTCCGATTCCTCGATGCAGTCCGCCAGGGCCTCGGGAGCCTGGGTGGGATCGTCGGTGCGCAGGGCGACCTCGGCGATCCCCCGCAATCTCGTCAGCGGCGTGCGTAGATCGTGCGCGACGTTGTCGAGCGCCTCGCGCATGTTGCGGACCAACGCCTGGTTGCTCTCCAGCATGCGATTGACCAGCGACCCGAGCTCGTCCAGCTCGCCGCCACCGCGGACCTCCACGCGACGCGATAGATCGCCCGACTGGATCACGGCGCGCGCCGTGGCGGCCAGCGCCCCGACTGGCCGGAGGGCGCGTCGGGTCAAAATGACTCCGCCGGCGATCCCGATGAGAAGGCAGCCGATCAACACCGACAGGACCGCCGACGTCACCGGCGGACCGAGCCGCTTCCATGGATTCGCGGAGGACGCGATTTCCAGGTTCAGATCGCTGGTGACCGACGTCGACACCAGAAGGGCGGCATCCTCGACCAGACCGTGCTGATATAGCGTGTGGCCAGCGGCGTCCTTGACGCGCACGTGGTCGTGCTCGCCCTCGAGGGCGGCGGCGTTTTCGACGGCCTCCTCGAACTTCGGCAGCCCGACTCGCCCGAGGACCTGGCTGTGGCGCTCGAGCCGCTCATGCACGACGACCTCGTCCGAGCGAAAGACGGCGCGTCGCACGGTGTAAAGCGCCAAAGCCCCCAGGATGGTCAGGCCAATCAGAAGGGTGCCGGCGTACCAAGCGCTGAGGCGGAACGTGATCGACCGGAACCGCGACCGCCTAGACGGAGGTGGCGGCGACGGTTCGGACAACTCATTTCTTTCGGAGGACATACCCGACTCCCCGCAGAGTCTGAATGAGCTTCACGGGAAAATCGCGATCGATCTTGTTGCGCAGCCGGCAGACCAAGACGTCGACGACATTCGTCTGCGGATCGAATGAATAGTCCCACAGGCGTTGCAGGATCATGGTTTTGCTGAGCACGCGGTCCGGATTGCGGAGGAAGTACTCCAGCAGCGCCAGCTCCTTGGCTTGCAGCGACAGCGAAGCGCCGTCGCGGGTGACCTGGCGGGTCAGCAGATCCAGGGTCACGCCAGCGTAGGACAACCGAGTCTCGGCGGTGCCGGCAACCGTGGCTCGGCGGGCCAGCGCATTCAGTCGGGCCACCAGCTCGGCGAACGAGAATGGCTTGGTCAAGTAGTCATCGGCGCCGGCTTCGAGTCCCTCGACGCGATCCGCAACCGCGTCGCGTGCCGACAAGATGATGATGGGTGTCGGAATCCGCTTCCGGCGGACGGCGCGAATCAGATCCAGGCCGCCGACACCCGGAAGCATGAGGTCCACGATCGCGACGTCATAACCGGTGGTGTCGAAAACGGCGACGCCCTCTCTGCCATCGCGGATCCAGTCGACCGCGTGCCCCTCTTGTCGGAGCCCCTTTTCGACGAAGGCACCGATCTTTTGATCATCCTCGACCAGGAGCAACCGCATGCGACATCACAGCAAGTGTGCGGCCGCGATTCAAGAGCCCTTCCCCGTCGCGGGCAGAATGACCTCCACCCCACCTTCCGGAATCCAGCCGCGGCCCTCCGAGCTGGCGATGAGCGCGTACTTGCCATAAGTCCGTTCGATGGTGACGGCCGTGCCTTCGGGGACGGCAAAAGCCTGGTCCGCCTTCGCGAAAGGGGCGATCCGCGCGACGGTATCGGGCGCGACCACGACCGCTCGGTTGGGTGGCGGCGTCACCTCGACCGCGCTCACAAAGCCGACGGCGGCGAGCCCGACGCCCCCGAGGGCCAGCAGCAGGAACCCCCGGCGCCGAAGGAGACCCCAAGACAGAGCGACCAGTCCTGCGCCGGCCAGGATGAGCCCGGCCATTGCTATCCAGCCCCACTCGTTGGCGTCGAGCCGCCCCATGAACCGGACCGCCGGGGACGCTTCGGCCGGCGGAAGCCCTGCGGCCGACCGGGCCCGCGCCAGTCCCGCCGCGACGGTCGGGGCGCGCGGCGCCAATAGGTGTGCCCGCTCGTAGCCCAGGACGGCGAGCCCGGGATGACCGGCGGCGAGATCGGCCTCGGCCTGTGCGACCAAGGATCTGGCTGAAAAGCCCTGAGCCACACCTTTCGACGCATCGGTTCCTCGGAGGGCGGTCGGCGCGCCGGCGGGTGGTGCGGCTTCGCCGGCGCGGGCGACCTCCCCGCCCGCTGTCAGAAGCAGAGCGACGAGCGCGATTGTCGCCGGGCGGGAGGCTCTCGAGAATCCAAGATGATCGCGCGAGCACCGAGGTTGCCCGGTCAGGGGCTCTGTTCTCAGCGGCAATGTCTGCGGATTGGTGGTCATGTCGTCGTCTCCAGTGTTCGTAGCTCGTCGGATACCAGCCCCTGCCAATAATTCAGATCCTCGCTGGCAGCCGAGTTGCCTCCGGAGTAGCTCAATCGATCGGCTCGCTCGAAGACCTCATGAATCCGTTCGCCGGGCGCTCCCAGTCGCGTCGCCACGTCGGCGGCCGCGATGGCTTCGGAAGGAATTCCCCACGCGGCGCCTAAGCGAGCCTGAAACGCCTTGCGCGCGGCGCCGAATAATCCGGCCGCGTCGCCGCTGGCGGCTGCGGCTGCGATGGTCCGGCGCTGCCGCGCGACCTCGCGGCCGACCCGACGGACCGCGACGAAACGCCCCAGCGCGCCGTTGCGATACGTTCGGCCCAGGAACGCGAACGCGACGGCGGCAAGTCCGATCGCCGCCGCCAGCCACCGGAACCATAGGGCGCGAAAGTTCGGCGTGAGCGTGGTGTGCACGGCTTCTGGCACCGGGGCAATCGTCGTCTTCGGCGCGACCGTCGGGTTGTTGTTGGCGATCTCTGAAGGCGATGGCCCAGGCGCCGATTGCGCCGCATCGAGGTCGGTGCCGCCGGCCGCAACGACGATGGGCATGGGCGCCGTACGGCGGGTCACATACTTCCTTTCGTGGGGGTCGAAATACGTCAAAGCGATTGCGGGAATGGTCAGCGCTCCCGCCCGGCGTGGCGCGATGGTTTGGGAGAACACCTTTTCGCCGGCGGTCGGTGCGGCCCCAGACTTGAAGGTCGACGTGACGCCATAGGTGTTGAGGTCGTCGGTCGGCGAAAGCCCGCTCACCGACAATCGAGAAAAGCTTCCGCGTCCCCGGGCGCGGAGCTCGAGCGAGGTGGGCTCACCAACGCGGACGGTGTTGTTGGCCAATGTGGCGGCGATCTCGAAGGTTCCGACCGCGCCCGTGAACCCCGCCGGTGCTCCGGGAGGTAAGTCCAGGACACGCAACGTCCCGCTTTGATCTCGCAGTGTGACCTCCCGCTGTTTGACGCTGCCGGCGAGACCGTCCAACATCCCTTGAAAGGGATCGCGGCCGTTGAACATCTGAGCGAAGAACGGATCGCCGGCGAAGGGGCTCTGCTGCAAGAGCGACGCGAATGGATCCGCGGAGCCCTGGTCACTGCCGTCGTTGCCGTCCGCCTGATCGGGGCGGGCGACGTGCCGTGGCCGGGCCGCTTCGCGGTAGGTCAGCGAGACCGGAAGCTCGATCCCGATCTTGGCGTCGCCGGCCTTGACGGCGGTCAGGACGCCGCTCCAGGTGACCGAGGTGTACGGCAGCCCGCGGGCCTGGATCGCCGTCTGGCGCGGCTTCTCCGGCAAATCCGAGAGCACGAACGCGTCGGACGTGACCCGCGGGAGCCCGTTCATGGACACCCCAGTGCCGCCCAGGAAATAGGCGCGGATGGTCACGGGCAGAGCCTGGCCGACGTAGAGGCCGCGCGCGCCCGGCTCGGTCCGAACGTCGAGCTTGATGAAGGCGCGAGACGGATCGCGCGTGCTCCCCGCCGCGACCGAAACGGCAGGCTGCGTTGGTCGGGCCCAAGCCCGCGCGCCACCGGTGAGGACCAGCGCGCTCGCGAGCGCAATCGAGATTCGTCGGATGTTCGTCATGGGGTTACCAGTCCTTGGCAGGCGTGTCGTCGCTGTTGTTGGATGGCCGGCGGCGGGCGTCGGCGACGGGCAAACGGTGCAGCTCACCGGAAACCGAATCGAGCAACTGCGCCGCTTCGCTCGGGGTCAGCGCGCCCGGATCGCGCCGTGCCACCGCGGGTTGCCCTTGGCCGGTCGACTGACCCGGTTGCCCCGAAACGACACCGGGGCCTTGCGGCGTAGGCTTTTCCTGCTGGGCGGCCTGCGCCGGTTGGGCGGACCCAGGTTGCGGTCCGTTCTTTTGATTGGCTTGCGGGTGGTCGGCTTGCGCGTGGTCGGGTTGTGCGTGGTCGGGTTGTGCGCCCGCCGAATTCGCGGAGGCTTGGCTCTGCCGATCCTGCTTTGGCTCGCCGCTGCCAGCCGGTGGCTGATCGCCCTGGGCCTGTTGGCCGCCTTGGTTTCCGGCTTGATCCTGCTTCGGTTCACCCGCCTTAGGCTCTCCCTGGCTGCCCGGTGCCCCCGATGCTTGCTTTCCGGCGCTGCCCTGCGGGGGCGAAGACGCTTGCCCATTTTGGGGCTGTCCATTTCCGCTCTGCGGCGAGCTTTGACCTTTTTGGCCCGGCTGGCCTTGACCGGATGAAGCTTGCGGCTGCGATCCCTGACCCTGCTTCTGGTCTTGTTGGTTCTTTGGCTGGTTCTTTTGACCTTGCTGATTCTTTTGCTGTTGGTCCCGACGCTCCTGCTCTTCCAAAGCGGCCAGACGCCGCGCCACCAGATCGCGGTTGAATCGCGCATCGGCGTCCTTGGGTTGCAATGCCAGCGCCCCGTCATAAGAGGCGACCGCGGTCTTCCAGGCCTCGATCGTCGCCGGCCGATCCTTGGACAACGTCGCTTGCCCCAGCCGGTAGCGCGTATTGCCGAGATCGTAGTACGCATTCTCCTGCATCGGCAGGTCGGTGGTGTGGGTGGCAACCTGAAAACGATCGCGCGCTGCCGCGAAGTCCTTCTTGCGGTAAGCGGCGGTGCCGTCGTTGTAGGTCGAAGTGCCGGTGGCTGCCGCCGCCGGGTGTGGCGCCGGCGCGGTGGCGGCCGACACCGGACGCGACGCTCCGGCCACCATGAGCATGACCGCCGCCGCCACACCGATCCCCGAAGATGCCCTCGACCGATCCGATCGGGATTCGGTGTGCGCCTGGCGCTCGGGCGGGTTGGTCTGCTGCGGGCGACCCGCGCCGCGGCCGCGCCGCCGGCGCTCTCCCAGCGCCAGCTCGAGCATCAGGCAGCCGAGCGCCACCGCCAGCGGGATCTGAAAGCGCTCCGTGTAGACCTTGTGCATGCGCTCCTCGACGGTCCGCCGGGGGAGCTGGGCCAAGTGCTGGCGATAGAGCGTCTCCAGTCCCTGTCCCGACGCTCCCAAGGGCGCGTAGGCGCCGCCCGTGATCTGGGCCAGCTGCCGCAACGTCTGTTCGTCCAGGTGCGAGGTCACGAAGTGTCCCTCGGCGTCGCGCAGGATTTCCCGCTTTCCGTCGTGCTCGATGGGAATCAAATCCCCGGATCGCGTGCCGACCCCGACGGTGTAGATGACCAGACCGGCATGCGCCGCCTCTTTCGCGGCCGCTACCGCCTCGCCCTGGAGATCCTCGCCGTCGCTGAGGATGACCAGCAACTTCCGTCGGTCGGGCTCGGTGGCCATGGCTTCGACGGCCGCGCGGATTGCCGACGCGATATCGGTGCCGCCGCGGGGGATGATGCTGGTGTCGAGCGCGTCGAGCGCCTCGCCGAACACCGCGTGGTCGATCGTCATGGGCGCCTGCACGAATGCTTCGCCGGCAAAGGCGATGAGCCCCACGCGCTCGCCGGGAAACTTGCGCAGGAGGTCACTCACGGCCAGCTTGGCGCGTGTCAGGCGGTCGGGACGCAGGTCGGTGGCGAGCATGCTCTTCGAGGTGTCGACGGCGAACATCAGGTCGATCCCTTCGCGACGTTCCTCTTCCCAGCGAAACCCGACCAGGGGCCGGGCCAGCGCCACGAAGGTGGCCGCCAGGCCCGCCATTACCAACGCCTGTTTGGCCAGACGGCGCCCGCGGCCGACGGTCGTCACGAACCGCCCACCCGCCAAGGTGGCGACGGCGCGCCGGCGCAGGCGCCCCGCCCGAGCGAGGAGGACCACTGCGATCGCGCAGCAGATTGCGCCGATCCAGAGCCAGTGCGGTTGAGCGAATTGAAGGTGTGCCATCGTGTTTAGACTTTCTGCCCTCAGGGGGCTCGCCGAAGAGCGGTAGCGCCGAGGCCGATCTCGGCGAGGAGCAGCGCGACGGCTGGGAACGCAGCCCAGGCGAAGCGTTCTTCATGACGTTCGAACCTGTTCATGGTGCGCACCGTCTTTTCGAGGCTGTCGATGCGCGCATAGATCGCCACCAGGGAGTCGGTGTCGGTGGCGCGGAAGAAGGCGCCCCCGGTGGTGTCGGCGATTCCGCGCAGCGTCTGTTCGTCGACCTCGACCTCGCCCATGACGATGCGCTTGCGGCCGGCGTCGTCGACGACGGGGATGGGGGCGCGTCCTTCGGCGCCGACCGCGATGGTGTAGACCTTGATCCCGAGCGCCGCGGCCGCCTTGGCCGCCAGCGCGGGCTGTACGCTCCCGGCGTTGTTCATGCCGTCGGTCAAGAGCACCACGATCTTCGACTTGGCGTCGCTCTGGCGCAGCCGGTTGACCGAGGCCGCGAGCGCGGAGCCGATCGCGGTGCCGTCTTCGCCTGTTCCGACGGTCACCCGCGAGAGGCTCTTCTCGAGCCAGTCGTGATCGAGCGTGAGCGGGCTTACCAGGAAGGGCTGTCCGGCGAACGCGATGATGCCGATCCGATCGTTGGGCCGCGCGGCGATGAACTTGGAGACCACCGATCTCACGACCGTCAAGCGATCCGCCCGCTGGCCGTCCAGCCGAAGATCCAGCGCCTGCATCGATCCCGAAACGTCCAACGCCAACATCATGTCGACACCGCTGGCTTCGATCTTACTTTTTGAATGGGTGATCTGGGGCCGCGCCAGCGCCACGATCAGCAAGGCCGCCGCCGGCAGTCTCAGATACGGCAGGAGCCGACCCAGCCGGGCGCGGCTGGTGCGCGCCACCGCCCGCGCGGTGGCGACGCTGGCGTAGCGAACCGCCGCGCGTGGACCCTTGCGCGAGCGCAGGAAGGCGACTGCCGGCAAAGCGAGCAACAGCCAGAGGAGAGCGGGATGCGCCAAAGTGATCATGCGATTCCTTCGCCGCGGATCGCGGCTATGCGGATATGTTCGGGAGAGGGCGGCGCGGAGGTGGCGAGGACGAAGGTTTCGGCGCTGGCCAACATCGCCGCCCGGTCGTTCGGCGAGAGCGACCAGCCCGCGAACTTGGCGAGGTCGCAGTAGCGCAGGAATTCGCCCAGCGCCGTGCGATGGAGCGCGACCGGACTCCGGTCGAGCATCAGGTCGGCCAACAGCTCCTCGGTGGTTCGGTGGGCGGCGCGCACCCGGAACGCCTCTTCGACGTACTGCCGTACGATCTCGGAGACGGCAAACGAGAACTCTCGCGGATCGCTTTCGAACATCGCCCCGGCTTCCGTCAGGGCCCGCAACGCGCGCTCGTGCGGCGGCGCGATCGGCCTGCGCCGGCGTCTGTAAAGGACCAGCCCGGCGAGTAGGCCGGCGGCGGCCGCACCCGCGCCGACGTACCACCAGGGCGATGGTCGGGCCGCGATCGCGATCGGACCGTGGATGTCGCGAATGTCCTGCCCGGTATCGGCGCTGGGGACATCTCGGGCGGGCCCCGAAGGTGCGCCGAGCGACGGTCCGGCCGATCGGGTCACTGCGGCCGGCGGCGCCGGAATCGCGGAGCGGGCCGTCGAGAGTCCGACGCCGCCCAGGATCAAGAACCCCAGTCCGAGCGAGGCCAAAACCCGCGGGATCACGCCATCCTCCTTTCACGCTTCTCGAAGAAGGCGAGCAACTCCGGCAGATAAGGCCGCGCGGTGTCGAGGGGCAAGGTCTCGACGCGAAGGCGGCGCAACGCGCGCCGCATCTCGGCGTCGCGCTTGGCGGCCAGCGCCGCGAATCGCTCGCGGACCGCCCGCCGCCCGGTGTCGAGCGTGACGACGTCACCGCTCTCGGCGTCCTCCACCGTCACGAGGCCCAGGTTGGGCAGCGTCCGCTCGCGCGGGTCGCGCACCTCGAAGGCCACCACGTCGTGACGGGCGCCGACCGGGCGGGCGGCCCGCTCCAAGGCAGACAGCGCGGCGCCGCCATCGTTGGGCAGCTCGAAGTCGGAGATCAGGAAGACCACCGAGCGTCGAAGCGCCCGCTGGCGTACGACATCCAGCGCCGCGGCGATGTCGGTGCCGCGGCCGGTCGGCTGGCAGGTTAGAATCTCACGCACCACCCGCAGGACGTGGGCGCGCCCCTTGGCGGGCGCGACCTGCGCTTCGATGCGGTCGCTGAACATGAGGAGGCCCACCTTGTCGTTGTTCCGCACCGCGGAGAGCGCCAGCACGCAGGCCAGCTCGGCCGCCAGCTCACGCTTGGTGGTGGACCCCGACCCGAAGTCTCCCGACGCCGAAACGTCCACCAGGATCCAGACCACCAGCTCGCGCTCCTCGTGGAACTGCTTGACGAACGGCCGGCCGGCGCGGGCCGTGACGTTCCAGTCGATGGTTCGCACCTCGTCGCCCGCCACGTATTCGCGGACGCTGTCGAAGTCGATCCCGCGTCCGCGAAACACCGAGTGGTAATGCCCGGCCAGGCTCTCGTCGACCAGGCGCCGCGTCCGAATCTCGATCTGTCGAACCCTTTCCATCACCGAGCGGATGCGCTCGGTTTCGCTCGGTTCGGACGGTTTGTCGTGGGTGTTCATCTGGTTGACCTTCCGTGGGCGATCTTTTTGTGGGCGATCGGATTTCGAAGTCGGCTGACGGGCTTACGGAATGGGGATGTGATCCAGAATGGAGGTCACGATCCCCTCGGAGGTGACACGCTCGGCTTCGGCCTCGTACGTGACCGCCACGCGGTGGCGCAGCACGTCGGGGGCGATGGCCTTCACGTCCTGCGGCGTGACGTAGCCGCGCCCGCGCAGAAAGGCCCACGCCTTGGCCGCCAGCGTGATGCCGATGGTGGCGCGCGGAGAAGCTCCGTACCGAATCAGCCCGTCGAGCGACAACCCGAGCGCGCGCGGATCCCGCGTCGCGACGACCAAGCTCACGATGTAGCGTTTGATCTTCTCGTCGACATAGATCGCGTCGATGAGGCTGCGCGCCGCCGAGATCTCCTCCAACGACACGACCGGTCGTACCTCCAGTCGCGGCGCGCTGGTGGACATGGCCTCCAGGATCCGAAGCTCCTCGTCCGGACTCGGGTATCCGACGTTGACCTTGAGGAGAAAGCGATCGATCTGGGCCTCGGGCAGCGGGTAGGTGCCTTCCTGCTCGATGGGGTTCTGGGTGGCCATCACCAGAAAAGGCGTCGGCAGCAAATGGGTCTCGTTCCCCAGCGTGACCTGCCGTTCTTGCATCGCCTCGAGCAGCGCGCTCTGCACCTTGGCGGGCGCCCGGTTGATCTCGTCGGCGAGGATGAAGTTCGCGAAGACGGGGCCCTTCTTCGTCTCGAAGGTCCCCTTTTGGGGGTTGTAGATGAGCGTGCCGACGATGTCCGCCGGGAGCATGTCGGGCGTGAACTGGATTCGCTGGAACGTTCCAGCGATCGCCCCGCTCAGGGTCTTGAGGGAAAGCGTCTTCGCCAGCCCGGGGACACCTTCGAGAAGAACGTGGCCGCCTGCCAGGAGGGCGACCAGCAGCCGATCGACCAGCGCGGTCTGACCGACGATGACCTGCGCGAGCTCGTGCCGCACCGCCTCGACCCAGCCCGCGTGCTCGTGGACCGAGCGCTCGACCGCTTCGAGCCGCGGGGGTGGGGCGCCGATGGGTTGGCGCGGCAGGGGATCGGTGAAGAGCGGGCTGGGCGCCGGCGGCGCGACGACGGGGGAAAGCTTGCGATCGGTGGTTTGCATGGGCTGTTTCTCCTGGGATTTGCCTACGGAGACAGCATGCCCACCCGCGCCTTCAGGGACCTTTCACCACCATTTCATCTATGTAATGTCGATTTGTTGGTCTGCGACCGATGGTTGCCCGGGCCCACCGCGCGCGTCCGGAGGCCTGGTTCCACACCGCGCGTGCGGCGCTCGAGCTGGCAAAGTCGCGCGACCCAATCGCGCGTCGGGGAGCTCCTGAGACCGCCGGTTCCTTTTGTTCGCCCTCCGTCGAGACGGGCACACGCCGGACGCTTGGACTAGGCCGCGTCGTGCGGCAGGTGTCTGCGCGCCGTCTCTCGGATGGCCTTGCGACGCCGACGCTGCCGGACGATCCCGTCGAGAGCCTGACCAATCGATTCTTCGGTGACGTCGGATCCCACGCCGACCTGATAGTATCCGCTGGCGGCATGGACCATGCACGACACCCGGCGATCGTGCCCCTGCCGCGACACCCGCCACTCGATGCTGACGATCCTCCGGAAATACCGAGGAATGTGGCCGGACGCCTGTTGCAGCCTTTGGCGTTCCGATTCTGTGAGCGCTTCGTCTTCGGCAATGATTCTGATGGTCATGTTCCTCCGGGGTGCATGGGATCGCGCGAACCAGATCACCCGCGCCGAACAAGGGCGAGACTCATCCCAACAAAAGGATGTCGACGACGATCTGCGCACGTCGGCAAAACAGCCCGACATCGGGCGTTGCTCGCGTCGTTTCGTGAGCCAGCTCTGCGAGGGTCGTCATCACGGTGTCGAGCTGTCGTTGGCGCAGCCGAAGGGTCGGCCGCAGAACATCGGCCTGGAGAACCTCGAGCACTTGCTGCATCAGCTGGTCTCGCGTGGGGACGGCCGTTTCGTCGAGCGCACCGAGGAACTCCCGGACCGCCCAGAGCCGCTCGCGGGACGGCCGCCGTTCTTCTCTCGTAGGGCGAGCGGTCGGGCCATCGTCGACCAAAGCGAGGCCCGGGTGCCAACCGGTCATGATCTCGAGAAACGCTGGCGCCGTCATCATCCGGTGCTCGTCCATGGTTGCTAAAAATGCATGCCCTGTGCCGCGCGATCCGGCGATGACACGTACCGTAGATATGCGGAGCCGTATGCGGTTCATCCACTTCGGACCACAGCGTAAAATTTATCGACGGCGATCCCCCGGTCGAGGCCGTCGAGCCGGCGCGTCGGCCACGACATCGGGCGGTTGCCTGAGCTCACGCGGGACCGAGAGTGCCGCTCCCGACATTCGCTCACAAACGTCTTCGCCGCCCGTTGACTATGTCGCGGCTGCTCCCAGAGTGCTGGTGGAGATCCAATCGGCGGACGGACCGGCTCGACGACGGGAGTGTGAATGGCGCGGATGGCGTGGGCGTTGCTGTGAGGGCCTCGACGGCCAGCGAAGTCGGGGCCAACGGCTCCGTGTATCGGGATCTCGAGCGATCCAGTGCGCTGGAATGGATCGACGCGAACGGCCGGGGAGGCTATGCGGCGGGCACGGTGAGCGGTTTGCCGACCCGCCGGTATCACGGCCTTTTGCTGGTGGCGACGCACCCGCCACACCATCGCGTGATGCTGGTCAATCATCTGACCGAGTGGGTGGAGACTCCGCACGGCGCGGTGACCCTCTCCACGTCGGCTGGCGCCGATCCTGAGGAAGACGGTTACCGCCGTTGTCGCGGATTCTCGGCCCGCCCAATGGCCGAATGGACCTACGAGGTCGCGGGCGTCACGATCGTTCGGTCGATTCTTTGCCCCCGGGGACGGGAGGCCGTCGTCGTGCGCTGGCAGATCGTGGGGGATGGGGCCAGCGCCGTGCGTCTGCTCGTGAGGCCCATGCTGACGGTGCGGGCCGATCACGCGGTCGTGAGCGCCGACGCTCCGCTTTCGACGGATGCACGCACCGAAGAGGACGGCGCGAGTTGGCAGCCACGACCCGATTTTCCCCGCGTCCATGCCCGCGGCGCAGCTGGCTACCAGCACCAGCCCGTCTGGCGGCGCGGGATCGAATACGCGCTCGATCGCGAGCGTGGCGAGCCCTGTCGAGAGGACTGGTGGTCTCCCGGCACGTTGTCGTTCGAAGTCACGCCGGAGAAACCGGCCTTTCTCACACTCACGACCGAGCCAAAATCGGCCGTCGACGGAGGCCGCGCTTTCGACGATGAGCTCGAACGGCGGCAGGCCAGCCGACGGAGCCTTCGTTCCAGTGGGAGCAAGCTCTACGATCAGCTCGTCCTCGGCGCGGAGACCTACCTCGTCGAGGGCGGCGAACGCCCGGCGCTGTTGGCCGGGTTCCCCTGGTTCGACGTGTGGACCCGGGACACCTTCACCTCTTTCGGAGGACTGTTGCTCGTCACCGGCCATCTGAACCTGGCCGGGCAGATCTTGAAGACCTTCGCTCCGCTGGTCGACGGTGGTCTGCTTCCGAATAATCTGCCCGACGCGCACACGGCGCCGCGCTGGGACTCGGTCGACGCTTCGCTCTGGTTCATCGTTGCCGTAGGTCGGTACGAGAAGGCATCGCCGGATCGGACCGTCCTCGAGGCGGTCTGGCCAGCGGTGCGAGCCATCATCGACGGGTACGCCGGCGGCACGCGGCACGTGTCGATCCGCGCCGACGGGGACGGCCTTCTGCGCGCGTCCGACGATCAGGCACCGCTCACTTGGATGGACGCGAAGTGTGGGGACGACGTGATGACCCCCCGGCGCGGCAAGCCGGTAGAGATCCAGGCGCTGTGGGTGCAAGCGCTCGGGGTAGCCAGCGCCCTGGCGGCCCGCCTCGGTCGCCACGCCGAGGTGGCTCCCCTCGACGAATCGCGCGCGCGGGCGATCGACTCGTTTCGGCGCCGCTTCTGGTACGAAGACGGCGGCTACCTCTTCGACGTCGTCGACGGGCCCGCGGGTGACGATTTCACGTTCGGCCCCAACCAGCTCTTCGCGCTCTCGTTCGACGCCGAGTTGGTGTCTGCGGAGCAGGGCCGCCGGGTGCTGGAACTGACACGCCAGAAGCTCCTCACGCCGGTCGGCCTGCGTACGCTCGCCGAGGACGATGCGCGCTACCACGCCCACTACGCCGGCGCGCGCCCGCGCCGGGACGCCGCCTATCATCAGGGGACCGTGTGGCCCTTCTTACTGGCCCCGTTCGTGACCGCCTGGCTCCGCTTTCACGGCCAGAGCGATACGGCACACGCCGAGGCGCTGTCTTTTTTCGAGGGGCTCGAGAAGCATCTGCTCACCGAGGGCTGCTTGGGCCACCTGTCGGAGATATTCGACGGCGCCGCGCCGCACGCGCCGCGCGGTTGTTTCGCGCAGGCCTGGTCGCTGGGCGAAGTCCTCTTCGTGCTGCAAAAGCTCATCTGAATCGGGCGGACCTTCGCGGCCTTGCCAATTCCGTCTGAACCCCTACGTTGCCGAGATCCAAATCGGACCCGAAGCGCTGTCACCCCGAGGGGCGGCACCCGCGACGCGGCATCGGCTGGCCGGACCATCTCGCATGAGGCGAGGTCCTCACAAACGCAGGGAAACAGGAGACGAGCATGACGACCAAGGGAGCATTAGTCGCAGCGGCGGTGGCCGGACTCTTCACCATGGGGGCGCCGCTGGTCGCGTCCGCCAAGGATGCCAAGGTTCACTGCGCGGGCGTGAACGCGTGCAAGGGCAAGAGCGGTTGTAAGGGCGCCGACAACGACTGCAAGGGAAAGAACAGCTGCAAGGGGAAGGGCTGGATGTCGATGACCGAGAAGAAGTGCACCGCCAAGGGCGGCACCGTCGCGGCCGAGCCCGAGAAAAAGTAGATCCGACGATTCGAGGCCTCGCCGGTCGTGGAATCGGCGAGGTCGTTCACGGCGCCGTCATGCTTCGCCCTGTGCGCGAACGGTATCCGGGTGTGGTCCGACGGGTGCAGGCGGTACACGAACGCGTCGGTCGGCCAATCCCCGTCGCTCGTAGACAGCCATCAGACCAGGCCCCGGCGATCTGGGTAGCCTTCGTGACGTCGAGCACATCGAAATCTTTGAAGAAAATGCCCTCCCTCGCGGAACCCCTTACAACCGACACGGGGGAGACCCGAATGGCCCCAATGCTCGGAGGTGCGTATCTGTAGGGAGAGTTGCTGGGCGCCAGCGACAGGAGATTGTCTGGGAGATTGCGGTGCAGTTGGGCGAGGGCGTTGAGGCTACAGCGCAATGAACGCCCAACGTCACGAAGGCGATCCACGGTGTGCGGACGCGGAGCGGCGACGAACGGGGGAACAGTATGAAACTTGGAATGGTTGGGCTCGGTCGAATGGGCTCGAACATGGTCCGGCGTCTGCTCGGAGCCGGCCACGGGTGCGTGGTGTTCGACGTTCATCCAGAGGCGGGGCTGGATCTGGTCAAGGCGGGTGCGGTCGCCGCCAGCTCGCTTGTTGATCTGGTCGCCAAGCTGGAGACACCGCGGGCGATTTGGATCATGGTGCCTGCCGCGGTTGTAGAGGCCACCCTCGGGGAGCTGGTGCCGCACCTTACCGCGGACGATGCCGTCATCGATGGGGGGAACTCGTACTATCACGATGACATTCGCCGCGCGAAGACGCTCGGCGAGCGCGGAGTCCACTATGTCGACGTCGGCACTTCGGGCGGCGTTTGGGGGTTCGAGCGCGGTTACTGCCAGATGATCGGGGGCAGCCCCGCCGTCGTCAAGCGGCTCGATGGCATCTTTGCCGCCCTGGCACCCGGGGACGACGCGACCAAGGGGCGCCGAGATGAGGGTCGGCCGCCGCAACGGGGGTACATCCATTGCGGACCGTCCGGAGCCGGGCACTTCGTCAAGATGGTTCACAACGGGATCGAATACGGGGTCATGGCGGCGTACGCCGAAGGGCTCAACATTCTTCGGCACGCCAACGCTGGGAATGCCAAGCGGGTCGTCGACGCCGAGACGGCGCCGCTTCGTCACCCCGAGCTCTATCAATACGACCTGAACCTTCCCGATATCGTCGAAGCCTGGCGGCACGGCAGCGTGATCGGTTCATGGCTCCTAGATCTCACCGCCGCCGCGCTGAAGAAGAGCCCCGACTTGAGCGGGTTCGCGGGCCACGTGTCCGATTCGGGAGAGGGCCGGTGGACTCTCAAGGCGGCCATCGACGAGGGTGTCCCCGCTCCGGTCCTGAGCACGGCGCTGGCACAAAGGTTCGCGTCGCGGGGCGAAGAAGACTTCGCCGACAAGGTGCTCTCCGCGCTGCGATATCAGTTCGGCGGACACGAAGAGAAGCACTAATGACGGGGGATTCGTCGGACGCCTTGATCTTTTTCGGCGCGACCGGAGATCTCGCGCACAAGAAGATCTTTCCGGCGCTGCAGGCTACGAGCGGCTCCTGGGTGACGCCGGCGAAGAGCCCGTCGTGAGGCCGGCAAAGGTGATCGAGGGGCGAGGAGGTTTGCGTGGGAATAAATGAGATTCAGGAGTGCGGCCAGTCGGTCTGGCTCGACTACATCCGACGCCACCTCCTTCAAAGCGGTGAGCTCGCGCGATTGGTGAAGGAGGACGGCATCCGCGGCGTGACCTCGAATCCGTCCATCTTCGAAAAGGCCATCGCCGGCAGCACGGACTACGGTCCAGCTCTGGAGCGTTATGAGAATCGCCACGACGAAACGGCCTCGACCATCTACGAAAAGCTAGCCGTCGAGGACATTCAGCAGGCGGCGGACATCCTCCATTCCGTTTACCTCGAGTTCGTCAGACGCGACGGGTTCGTCAGCATGGAGGTCTCGCCCTATCTCGCGCACAACACCCAGGCGACCATCGATGAGGCCGTTCGCCTGTGGAGCACCGTTCGTCGCGACAACCTCATGATCAAGGTTCCGGCGACGCCCGAGGGAATTCCGGCGATTCAACAGCTCATCGGCCAGGGGATCAACGTCAACGTGACGCTGCTCTTCTCACGCGCCGTGTGTCGCCAGGTCGCCGAAGCTTACATGGACGGCCTCGAGGCGTTCCGCGCGGGCGGGGGAGATCTGAGCCGCGTCGCCAGCGTGGCCAGTATGTTCGTCAGTCGTCTCGACGTTCTCGTCGATCCGATCCTGGAGGCTCGGGCCAGATCGGCGCCGGCCACGGAGCAGGCCACGCTGCGCGATCTCGTCGGCAAGGTGGCCATCGCCAACGCCAAGCTCGCCTACCAGGACTGGAAGGAAGTCTGCGGCAGCCCGCGCTGGACGTCGCTGGCCGCGTCCGGCGCTCACCCACAACGGCTTTTGTGGGCGAGCACGAGCAGCAAGGATCCGCGCTTTCGCGACGTGATCTACGTCGAATCGCTGATCGGGCCCCACACCGTCGACACGATCCCACCGTCGACGCTCGACGCCTTCCGTGACCATGGCAAAGCAGGGAACCAGCTCGACCAACACATAGACGACGCCAGACAGGTCTTGGCCACGCTCGCCGGTACTGGGATCTCGATCGACGACCTGACCGCGCGCCTCCTCGACGAGGGTGTCAGCGGGTTCTCCGCGGCGTTCGATGCTCTCCTGGGATCGATCGAGAAGAAACGTGCCGGCGTGCTCAGGTCGGCTATCGACCGGATGAGCTATCGACTGCCGACCTCGCTCGATGAGGAGGTCAAGGCGACGATCGAGGACTGGCGCACCGGCGGGAAGGTGCGGCGGCTTTGGGCGCGCGACGCGACGCTCTGGACGGGGCACGACGAGAACCAGTGGCTCGATTGGCTGGACAGTACCGACGGGGAGCAAACTCTGGCTCGAGGCCTGGCGGCGTTCGCCAAGGAGGGCCAGAGCAACTTCAAATACGCGGTCGTGCTGGGGATGGGCGGATCGAGCCTCTGTCCCGATGTCCTGGCGCGAACGTTCGGACCCATCGGCGGTTATCCGGAGTTCTTGGTCCTCGATTCGACCGATCCCGCGCAGATCCGGACCATGGAAGCCCGCATCGACCTTCCGAAGACACTCTTTATCGTCTCTAGCAAGTCCGGCACGACACTGGAGCCCAATATTCTCAAGGACTACTTCTACGATCGCGTTCGCCAGATCGTCGGCGACGGGAGGGCACCGAAGCACTTCATCGTGGTCACCGACCCGGGCTCCGCCCTGCAAAAGATCGCCGAGGAGAAACGGTTCGAAAGGGTCTTCTCCGGGGTGCCCGGCATCGGCGGACGCTATTCCGCGCTCTCCAACTTCGGCATGGTGCCGGCGGCGGTCATGGGTGTCGACGTGGGTCGCTTCCTCGACCGCACCGCGATCATGGCGCACGCGTGCGCGTCATGCGTTCCGCCCGAGCAGAATCCGGGCGTCCTGCTCGGCGCGATCCTCGGGACGTCGGTCGGATCCGGCCGCGACAAAGTCACCCTCATTGCCTCTCCAGGCATTGCGCAGCTCGGCGCGTGGCTCGAGCAGCTCCTCGCCGAATCGACCGGCAAGGTGGGCAAGGGAATAATCCCCGTCGATCGTGAGCCCCTCGGCGCGCCCGAAGTCTACGGCAACGATCGGCTGTTCGCGTACCTTCGGCTCGATGCTGCACCGGACGCTGCGCAGGATGCCGCGGTCGACGCGCTCGAGAATGCCGGACAGCCGGTCGTGCGCATTGCGCTCGCCGATCCCCACGATCTCGGACAGGAGTTCTTCCGCTGGGAAATCGCGGTGGCGGTGGCGGGCGCGATCATCGGCATCGACCCTTTCAACCAGCCCGACGTCGAGGCGAGCAAGGTCGCGGCACGTACGCTGACCAAAGCCTACGAGAAGACCGGCGCGCTCCCGCGGGAGATCCCGTTCTGCGAAGATGGCCCGCTCACGCTATTCGCCGACGAGAAGAACAAGCTGGCGCTCGATCGGGCGGCCGGGTCTGATAGGACGCTGCATGGATACTTGCGGACCCACCTCCAGCGCTTGGGACCCGACGACTACTTCGCGTTGCTCGCCTACATTGAGCGCAACGACCGGCATGATCGCCAGCTCCAGGCGATTCGGGGCACGGTCCGGGATTCCCGTCGGGTCGCCACCTGTGTTGGCTTTGGTCCCCGGTTCCTTCATTCAACGGGGCAGGCCTACAAGGGCGGACCTCCGAGCGGGGTCTTCCTGCAGCTGACCTGCGACGATGCGCAGGATCTCCAGATCCCCGGTCATCGCTTCAGCTTTGGCGTCGTGAAGGCGGCGCAGGCGCTGGGGGACTTCCGGGTCCTGGTGCAGCGCGACCGGCGGGCGTTGCGCGTTCATCTCGGCGCAGATGTCCGAAGCGGACTCGACGCCCTGTCGAAGGCGATCGAACGGGCACTGCCGGCGAAAGAGTCATGAAGGTAAGTCCTTTCGCGGGAAAGCCCGCCGACGCGTCGATGCTGGTGAACGTGCCCCGGCTCATCTCGGCGTACTACACGGAAAGGCCTGACCCTTCCGTGCCAGAGCAACGGGTTGCCTTTGGGACTTCGGGACATCGGGGGTCTGCCTTCGATAACGCGTTCAACGAGTGGCACATCCTGGCCATCTCCCAGGCCATTTGCCTTTATCGCGGCGAGCACGGGATCGACGGACGACTTTTCCTCGGCATGGACACGCACGCGCTGTCGGTTCCGGCCTTCGCCAGCGCCTTGGAGGTGCTGGCGGCGAACGGCGTGGAGGTCATGATCGCCGAGGGGGACGAGTACACCCCGACCCCCGTCATCTCGCACGCGATCCTCACCTACAACCGCGGGCGCAAGTCAGAGCTGGCCGACGGCATCGTCATTACGCCGTCGCACAATCCACCGCGCGACGGCGGTTTCAAATACAACCCCCCCAGCGGTGGACCGGCCCCATCGGCCGTCACCGACTGGATCCAGGCGAAAGCGAACGGCCTACTCGAAGCTGGCCTGCTGGGCGTGAAGAGGATTCCCTTCCAGCGGGCTCTCGGCGCCTCCACGACACACCGGTACGATTATCTCGAGACTTACGTCGCCGATCTCGCCAGCGTGATCGACATGGATGCCATTCGCGGCGCCAAGCTCAACCTCGGCGTCGACCCGCTTGGCGGCGCCGGCGTTCATTACTGGGGACGAATCGGCGAGCGTTACGGTTTGCATCTCACCGTGGTCAACCAGGTGGTCGACCCAACCTTTCGCTTCATGACCGTCGATTGGGACGGTCAGATTCGCATGGATCCCTCATCGGTGTATGCGATGCAGCGGCTGATAGCGATGAAGGACCGCTTCGACCTTTCCTTCGCCTGCGACACGGACCACGACCGGCATGGCATCGTGACCCGCAGCTCGGGGCTATTACCGCCCAACCACTACCTCTGCGCCGCAATTTTCTACCTCTATCAACATCGGCCCAAGTGGAAGAAAGACGCCGCCATCGGCAAGACCGTGGTGAGCAGTCAGATGATCGACCGCGTCGCGGCCAAGCTTGGCCAAAAGCTTTTTGAGGCGCCGGTGGGCTTCAAGTGGTTCGTCGACGGCCTCCTCGACGGCTCGCTGGGTTTCGGCGGCGAAGAGAGCGCGGGCGCTTCTTTCAGCCGCATGGATGGTCGCGTCTGGACGACCGACAAGGACGGAATCGTCCCGGCCTTGTTGGCGGCGGAGATCACGGCCCGGACGGATCGCGATCCGGGCGAGATCTACCGTGAGCTGACGCGGGAGCTCGGCGACCCTGTCTACGACCGGGTCGAGGCGTCGGCGACGCCGGAGGAGAAGAAGCTGCTGGCGACGCTCTCACCGGAGAAGGTCAAGCTCACCCAGCTGGCGGGCGAAAAGATCGAGGCCGTTCTCACGCGCGCGCCTGGCAACAACGCTCCCATCGGCGGGTTGAAGGTGGTGACCAAGAGTGGGTGGTTCGCCGCGCGGCCGTCGGGAACCGAGAGCATCTACAAGATCTATGCCGAGAGCTTCCAGGACCCGGAGCATCTCCGGCGCCTTCTCGAAGAGGCGCAACAGATCGTCGGCGACGTGTTGGCGACGGGGACGGCCTCGCGGCGGGGCAGAGGGCGACCGCCATCGGCCCTCTCGGAGCAGACGCCATGAGCACACAACCGCGCGTCGACCACCCGGCATACGGACTCCTGCCGAGAGATATCGAGGGATTCGATTCTCTGGCCGAGCTGGCCTTGGACTTGCGCTGGTCGTGGAACCACGCGACCGACGGGGTGTGGCGAGACCTCGATCCCGCGCTGTGGGGGTTCACGCACAATCCCTGGGTCGTCCTGCAGACGGTGTCGCGCGACAAGCTAAGGTCCGTATTGGCCGAACCCGTTTTCAGGAAAAACGTTGATTCCCTGATCCGAAAGAGGCGGGCCGCCTTGGAATCACCCGGTTGGTTTCAGAAGACGCATCCTCGAAGCGCCCTCACCTGCGCCGCCTACTTCAGCATGGAATTCATGCTGAGCGAAGCTCTGCCGATCTATTCGGGCGGCCTCGGCAATGTGGCCGGCGATCAGCTCAAGGCCAACAGCGATTTGGGCATACCGGTGGTCGGCGTGGGGCTGTTGTACCAGCAGGGTTACTTTCGTCAGGTCATCGACAAGGACGGAGCCCAGCAGGCTCTCTTTCCTTACAATGACCCTGGGCAGCTGCCCATCGCGCCCGTGCGTCAGGCGAACGGAGAATGGTTGAGGCTGGAGGTGTCCTTGCCCGGCTATGCCGTTTGGCTTCGTGCCTGGGAGGTACGGGTCGGCCGAGCGAAGCTCTATCTCCTGGACAGCAATGACGCCGCGAACCTCGCCGCGCATCGAGGAATCACCAGCGAGCTCTATGGGGGCGGCCCCGAGCTTCGTCTCGAGCAGGAGCTGCTGCTCGGTATCGGCGGCTGGCGGCTGCTCGCCGCGCTGGGACTCGACCCGGAGGTCTGCCATCTGAACGAAGGGCATGCGGCCTTCGCGATTCTCGAGCGCGCTCGGACCTTCATGGCGTGGAGCGGGCAGTCTTTCGAAGTCGCCCTGGCCGTCACACGGGCCGGGAACCTCTTCACGACCCACACGGCAGTGGCGGCGGGATTCGACCGCTTCTCTCCCGCCCTGGTCGAACAATACCTCGGCGGTTATGCGGAGCAGAAGCTCGGAATCACGGTCCAGCGTTTGCTGGCCCTCGGCCGCCAGAACCCGAACGACGCGTCCGAGAGCTTCAACATGGCCTATCTGGCCCTTCGGGGCAGTGGGGCGGTCAATGGCGTGAGCCGCCTGCACGGGGAGGTGAGCCGGCACATCTTCGAGCCGCTGTTTCCGCATTGGCCCGAGAGCGAGGTGCCGATCGGACACGTCACCAACGGAGTCCACATGCCGAATTGGGACTCGGCCCCGGCCGATGAGCTGTGGACCGAAGCTTGTGGAAAGGATCGCTGGCTGGGGACGACGGAGACGCTGGAAGAGAAGATTCAAGCTGTCTCCGATGCTCGCCTTTGGGATTTTCGCGCCACAGCACGGGCGTCTCTGGTTGACTACGCCCGAGACCGATTCTCGCGGGAGCTGACGTCCTCGGGGGCATCTCCCGAGGACGTCGACAGAGCCAAGCACCTGTTTGATCCCAAGGCGTTGACTCTGGGCTTTGCACGACGTTTCGCGACCTACAAGAGGCCCGACCTACTCCTGGAGGATCCGGCGCGGCTGCTGCGCCTCTTGTCCAATTCCGACCGTCCGGTGCAGCTCATTCTGGCGGGGAAGGCTCACCCGGCAGACCAGGGTGGGCAGGCCTTGATTCAAAAATGGATCCAGTTCATTCGGCGGCCGGAGGTCCGGCCTCACGCGATCTTCCTCAGCGACTACGACATGCTGCTGACGGAGCGTCTGGTCCAGGGGGTCGACGTCTGGATCAATACCCCGCGGCGCCCCTGGGAGGCGAGCGGCACGAGCGGCATGAAGGTGCTGGTCAACGGAGGCATCAACCTCTCCGAATTGGACGGCTGGTGGGCCGAGGCCTACACACCCGAGGTCGGGTGGGCCTTGGGCGACGGGCAGGTGCATGGCGACGATCCGGCCTGGGACGCCGTCGAAGCCGGAGCCCTCTACGACCTGCTCGAACGCGAAGTGATCCCAGAGTTCTACGCGCGAGACAAAAGTGGCGTTCCCACCCGATGGGTCAAGCGGATGCGACAAAGCATGGCGCGCCTGACACCGCGATTCTCCGCAAACCGAACGGTCCGCGAATATACCGAGCAACGTTATCTCCCCGCCGCCGCCGCCTACCGTGAGCGCGCCGCGAACAAAGGCGAAGGAGGCAAGCAGGTTGTGGGGTGGCTGCGGGCCGTGGACCAACAGTGGGGGCAAGTGCGCTTCGGTGAGGTCCGGGTCGACACCCACTCCGACTACCGTGAGGTCGAAGTCGATCTCTTCCTGGGTACTGTCGACCCGACGTCGGTCCGGGTCGAGCTTTACGCCAACGGGATCAACGGCGGCAATCCTGTCCGGGAGGAGATGACCTCCACCCAAACACGGCCGAGCGCGTCCGGTGGCAGGGTCTACCGTGCGAGGGTGCCCGCCGTACGTCCGGCGAGCGATTACACAACGCGGGTCGTGCCACAGCGGTCCGGCGTCGCCGTCCCCTTAGAGTCGGCTCACATTCTGTGGCAACGATGACGACCATACGAGCGGCAGTTGCGCCCTAGGGTCAAATGCGACGGGCACCGGCAGTAACGACGTTGTTTCTCGATATCGGTGGCGTGCTGCTCACCGATGGCTGGGATCGTCACGCTCGGAGACGAGCCGCGAAGACCTTCAAGTTGGACGGTGCCGAGATGGAGGAGCGGCACCACATGACCTTCGAGACCTATGAGGAAGGAAAGCTCACCCTCGACGACTATCTGGACCTGGTCGTGTTCTGTCAGAAACGAGATTTTACTCGGTCTCAATTTCGGCGGTTCATGCATTCACAATCGAAGCCTCACCCGCAGATGATCGCGCTCGTCGCGCGCCTCAAGGATCGATACGGGCTGAAAATCGTGGTGGTTAGCAACGAAGCACGGGAGCTGAACGCCTATCGTATTCGGCGGTTCAAATTGACTGCGCTGGTGGATGCCTTCATTTCCTCGTGTTTCGTCCAGATCCGCAAGCCCGACGCCGAGATCTTTCGGTTGGCGCTGGATGTCGCTCAGGCCCCGGCGCCAAAGGTGGTCTTCATAGACAATACCCCGATGTTCGTCGAAATCGCCCAGGGGTTGGGGATTCGAAGCATTCATCACACGGACTATTCGTCCACGTGTGCACAACTGACGGCCCTTGGGTTGCAGAGCGGCGACACGGTGGCGGCATGAAGCCCGCCATCCCCTTGATTCTCGCGATCAATGGGGGCTCGTCGAGCATCAAGTTCGCGCTGTTCGAGGCGGGCGCCACACTGCGACGGCTCGCGAAGGGCGAGATTTCGCGGATCGGGCTGCCCCAGGCCGCGCTGAAGGTGGAGGACGTAAACCCGCAGCACAGTGTGTCGCGGACCGTGGAGGCGGCGAATCACGCCGCTGCCGCCAATGTCCTGATGGACTGGCTGGGCGAGCACAGCAGCGCTTTGGCCGCTGTGGGGCATCGGGTGGTCCATGGCGGCCCGAAATACAGCCGGCCCCAGCGAATCACCCCGGAGATGATCGAGGAGCTGCGCCGACTCAGTCCGTTCGACCCCGAGCACCTGCCGGAGGAGATCCTGCTGGTCGAGGCGCTGCATCGCCGGTTTCCCGATCTGCCGCAGTTCGCCTGCTTCGATACGGCGTTTCACCACGATCTTCCCCAGGTGGCCAGGACGTTGCCAATTCCGCGCCGCTACCAAGCACAGGGGATACGTCGCTACGGATTTCATGGGCTCTCGTATGCCTTCCTGATGGAAGAGCTTGCGCGCCTCGGCGATCCGACCGCAGCGACCGGTCGGGTGATCTTGGCCCATCTCGGAAGCGGCGCGAGCCTGGCGGCGGTGCGTGATGGCAAGAGCATCGACACCAGCATGGGATTCACGCCGGCCGCGGGATTGGTCATGGGTACCAGAACAGGAGACCTGGATCCAGGCCTCGTCTACTACCTACAGCACACCGAGCACATGACCGCAGCGCGATTTCAGCGTCTCGTGAACCACGAATCGGGTCTGCTCGGCGTATCGGAGATCAGCTCCGACATGCAGGACCTGCTGCAACGGGAAGCCGGCGACGTACGAGCCGCGGAGGCCATCGGGCTGTTTTGTTATCAGGCCAAAAAATGGACCGGCGCTTTCGCCGCGGCGTTGGGTGGACTCGACACCCTCGTCTTCGCGGGCGGCATCGGCGAACATGCGCCGCCCGTCCGGGCGCGTATCTGCGAAGGGCTAGGCTTCCTGGGCGTCGAGCTGAGCGGGTCGCTCAACAGGGAGAGCGCGGGCACGATCTCCGCCGAGTCGAGTCGGGTCACCGTTCGCGTGATCCACACGGATGAGGAGCTGATGATCGCGCGCTCGGTCGTGCAGTCGTCTCCGTCGCTGGTCGCCCCCCCCAAAAGTAGCTCCGATGGGCGTTGAGGCGATCGCCGCCGGCGCGGTCGTGCCCGCCCGAAGGACCGGCCCGGCTCCCGCACGTCGCACGATCTACACCTGCCCGATGCACCCCGAGGTGGAGCAAGACCATCGCGGGGAGTGCCCCAAGTGCGGCATGACGCTGGAGCCGAAGACCAGGACCGCCGGCACGGACAGCGACGACCACGCCGAGCTGCGCAACATGACGAGGCGCTTCTGGATCGGTGCCGGTCTGGCACTCCCGGTCTTCGTCGCGGCGATGGCCCACCTCGTCCCGCCAATGGCCAGACAGTCCTGGGTGGACGGTCAGGCTTCACGCTGGATGCAATTTGCGCTCAGCACGCCTGTGGTCTGGTGGGCGGGTTGGCCGTTTTTCTCCCGCGGCTGGCGCTCCGTCGTGTCGCGGCACTTGAACATGTTCACATTGATCGCCATCGGCGTGGGCGCGGCGTTCGCTTTCAGCGTTTTGGCGATGCTCGTGCCTGGACTGTTCCCGCCCACGATGCAACACCACGGTAAAGTCCCGATCTACTTCGAGGCGGCGGCGGTGGTGGTGGTCTTAGTCCTCCTCGGTCAGGTGCTCGAGCTCCGCGCCCGGAGCCGCACGGGCAGCGCGATAGCATCTCTGCTCGGCCTCGCGCCGCCCACGGCGCGGCAAGTCGCGCCGGGGGGCGACCATGAAGTTCCGCTCGATCGGGTGAACGTCGGCGACTGGTTGCGCGTGGTTCCGGGTGACAAGGTGCCCGTTGACGGCACGCTTCTCGAAGGTCACTCGACTGTCGAAGAGTCCATGATCACCGGCGAGCCGCTGCCCGTGGAAAAGACGGTCGGCGGGAAGGTAACGGCGGGCACCGTCAACGGATCCGGTAGCTTCGTCATGCGCGCCGAACGGGTGGGCAGCGACACGTTGCTGGGGCAGATCGTGAACATGGTTGCCGAAGCCCAGCGCAGCCGAGCCCCCATTCAAGGTCTCGCCGATCGGGTCGCGGGTATTTTCGTGCCCGTAGTGCTGGCGGTGTCGGTGCTCACCTTCATCTTGTGGATATGGCTGGGGCCGGAGCCAAGGCTCGCGTACGCGATGGTCAACGCCGTTGCAGTTCTCATCATTGCCTGCCCCTGCGCGCTCGGACTGGCTACACCGATGTCCATCATGGTGGGGGTCGGTCGCGGCGCTCGAGAAGGCGTCCTCGTCAAGAACGCTGAAGCGCTCGAGCGGTTAGAAAAGGTCAACACCCTCGTCGTTGACAAGACGGGCACTCTGACCGAAGGCAAACCCAAGCTCGTGGATGCCCTGCCGGCCGACGGTGTCGATGTGGCTGACCTTCTCCGCCTCGTCGCCTCGCTGGAACAAAAGAGCGAACACCCACTCGGTGCCGCCATTGTCGCCGGTGCCAAGGAGCGCGGCCTCGGCCTCGAGGACGTTCAGGACTTCAGGTCGGTGACGGGCGGCGGAGTTCTCGGCACCGTGGCCGGCCGCGCGGTCATCGTCGGCAAGGTGGGTCTTCTGCGGAGCGAAGGGATAACGGCCTTGGAACCGGTTGAAGCCTCGGCCGTCACGCATCAAGACGGGGGAAAAATCGCAATCTTCGTGGCCATCGACGGCAAGGCGGCTGGCCTTTTGGCCGTGGCTGATCCCATCAAGGCCACAACCCGCGAGGCAGTCGAGCGCCTCCACGCACTGGGGATCAAGCTCGTCATGTTAACCGGTGACAATCGTCGCACCGCCGACGTGGTCGCGAAGCAGCTCGCCCTAGACGCGGTGCACGCCGAGGTCGAGCCGGCGGGGAAAGCCGCCCTGGTTACGGCCTTACGTGCTGAGGGCAGGCATGTCGCGATGGCCGGTGACGGCATCAACGATGCTCCCGCGCTGACCGCATCTGACGTCGGCATCGCCATGGGCACCGGCACCGATGTTGCCATGCAAAGTGCCGGCATCATTCTCCTGAAAGGAGATCTCCGCGGGATTGCCAAAGCCATCCAGCTCAGCCGCGCCACCATGCGGAACATCCGCCAAAACCTGTTCTTCGCCTTCCTTTACAACGCGCTCGGCATTCCCTTGGCCGCGGGGGCGCTTTATCCGTTTCTCGGCTTGCTGCTCAGCCCGGTCATCGCCGGCGCCGCGATGAGCGTCAGCTCCGTTTCGGTCATCACCAATGCCCTGCGGTTACGAAGGGCCAGTCTGTGATTCACAACGAGGAAGAACCATGACCACCGATACCACCACCGTCACGCCCGAGCTTCTCCGCAAGATGGACGCCTACTGGCGCGCGGCCAACTATCTGTCTGTGGGGCAAATCTATCTCTACGACAACCCACTCCTGAAGGAGCCGCTGAAGCTGTCCCACGTGAAGCCCCTGGTGGTCGGCCACTGGGGCACGACGCCTGGTCAGAACTTCATCTACGTCCACCTCAACCGAATCATCAAGAAGTACGACCTGGACATGTTCTACATCGCGGGGCCGGGTCACGGCGGTCCCGCGATTGTCGGAAACGTCTACCTCGAGGGTACCTGGAGCGACGTGTATCCGAACGTCACGCAAGACGAGGCCGGGCTGAAGAAGCTCTTCACACAGTTCTCATTCCCCGGCGGCATCTCCAGCCATGTGGCGCCCACCACGCCGGGCTCGATTCACGAAGGCGGCGAGCTCGGGTACTCGCTCAGTCATGCGTTCGGCGCCGCATTCGACAATCCCGATCTCGTCGTGGCCTGCGTCGTCGGCGACGGCGAGGCGGAGACGGGCCCGTTGGCGACCGCCTGGCATTCCAATAAGCTCCTCAATCCGATCACCGACGGCGTCGTGCTGCCGATCTTGCACTTGAACGGCTACAAGATCAGCAACCCGACCGTCCTTGCTCGCATCGAACGCGAGGAGTTGGAGCACTTCTTTCGGGGCTGTGGTTGGACGCCCCATTTCGTGGAAGGTGATGATCCGGGAAAGATGCACCAGCTCATGGCAGCGACACTGGACAAGGTGGTCGACGAAATCCGGCAAATTCAAAACAAGGCGCGGAGCAAAAACGACGACATGCGCCCGCGCTGGCCAATGATTGTCCTCAGATCTCCCAAGGGCTGGACGGGACCCAAGGTCGTCGACGGCCTGCAGGTCGAGGGCACGTTCCGCGCGCATCAGGTTCCGCTGCTGGTCGATTCCGAGCACCCCGACCACGTCAAGCAGCTCGAGAGTTGGATGAAGAGCTACAAGGCCGAAGAGCTCTTTGACAACACCGGTCGGTTGATGCCGGAGCTGGCCGAGCTGGCGCCCAAGGGGGACCGCCGGATGGGTGCCAACCCACACGCGAACGGGGGCCTTTTGTTGCACGAACTGCGCATGCCGGACTTCGGCGCTCACGCGGTGAACGTACCTTCGCCGGGTGCCGTCGCTGCCCAAGACACCATGGTCCTGGGTAAGTTTCTGCGTGACGTCGCGACGTTGAATCAGGAACCCCGCAATTTCCGCGTCTTCGGTCCCGATGAGACGCTGTCG
The DNA here is from genome assembly GCA_035648655.1 of Polyangia bacterium. Taxonomy (GTDB): domain Bacteria; phylum Myxococcota_A; class Polyangia; order Fen-1088; family Fen-1088; genus JADGRB01. The sequence goes on along the minus strand of DASRLC010000143.1, from coordinate 23,430 downwards.
AATCTCCTGGGCGCGGTCTTCGAAACCACCAGCCGTCAATGGGACGCCAGAAAAGAGACCAATGACGAGTTTCTCGCGCCGTCTGGCGGCGTGCTCGACTCCATGCTCAGCGAGCACCAGTGTGAGGGCTGGCTGGAAGGGTATCTCCTGACGGGGCGTCACGGCCTCTTCAACAGCTACGAGGCCTTCATTCGAATTGTCGATTCGATGTTCAGCCAGCACGCCAAGTGGTTGAAGGTGACCTTGGAGCTTCCCTGGCGACGGAAGATCGCGTCGTTGAACTACTTACTCGCGTCGCACGTCTGGCAGCAGGACCACAATGGTTTTACCCATCAGGATCCAGGCTTTCTCGACCATGTCATCAATAAAAAGGCCGACATCGTTCGGGTCTATCTGCCACCCGACGCGAACTGTCTGCTGTCCGTGTTCGATCACTGTCTGCGGAGCCGGCACTACGTCAACGTCGTCGTGGCGGGTAAGCACGCCCTGCCGCAGTGGTTGACAATGGACGCCGCTATCGTGCATTGCACCGAAGGGCTCGGCATCTGGCAGTGGGCCAGCAATGATCAGGGCGCGGAGCCCGACGTCGTCATGGCCTGTTGTGGGGACACGCCCACGCTCGAAATTTTGGCCGCGGTGACCATTCTCCGGAAACATCTGCCGGAGCTGAAGATCCGGGTCATCAACGTGGTCGATCTCATGAAGCTTCAGCCCAAGACCGAGCACCCACATGGATTGAGCGACCAGGACTACGACTCGCTCTTTACGAAAGACAAGCACATCATCTTCGGGTTCCATGGATATCCGTGGTTGGTTCACCGTCTCACCTACCGTCGCACCAACCACAACCTTCACGTCCGGGGTTACAAGGAAGAGGGCACCATCACGACGGCCTTCGACATGAGGGTGCAGAACGAGCTGGATCGGTTCCACCTGGTGGAGGACGTGGTCGACCGGGTACCAGAGGTGGGTGCCAAGGGCGCCTACCTGAAGCAACAGATGCGCGACAAGCTCATCGAGCACAAGCACTACATCGATGAGCACGGGCAAGACTTGCCAGAGATCCGAGACTGGAAGTGGAGTCGCGACTAGAGCCGAGGGTGGGGCGGTAGGTGGCGACATGAACGTCATGTGCCTGGGTGGTCGGGTCACGGGAGGCGAGTTGGCTCGCGAGCTGGTCCAGGTGTTTCTCGACGCGCGGTTCGAGGGGGACGCACGGTTCGAGCGCCGTCTCGCGAAGACCGAAGAGCTCGAAGGCAGAAAGGCGAGACACACATGAACGCAGACGAGTTAGCTGAGACGGCGCGGGCGATCGTAAGCGGCGACAAGGGCCTGCTCGCGATGGACGAGAGCACCCGAACCTGTAACAAGCGGTTCGCGCGGCTCGGCATTCCCCAGGATGAAGAGACCCGGCGCGCTTATCGGGAGCTGCTCGTGACGACGCCGCAGCTCGGCCGCTGCATCAGTGGCGCGATTCTATTCGACGAGACGATTCGGCAGAGCAAGGCGGACGGCACCTCGTTCGTCGAGGTGCTCGGAGACGCAGGAATCATTCCCGGTATCAAAGTCGACACCGGGGCAAAGGACATGGCAGGTCATCCCGGCGAAAAGGTGACCGAGGGTCTCGACGGCCTGCGTGAACGGCTGGCTGAATATTCAGGCCTGGGCGCCCGGTTTGCCAAGTGGCGCGGCGTGATTGCGGTGGACGATCGCAGACCGAGTCGCGCCTGTATCGAAGCAAACGCGCAGGCGCTGGCTCGGTACGCCGCCCTGTGCCAGGAAGCGGGGTTGGTCCCTATCGTCGAGCCGGAGGTGCTGATGGCCGGCGACCACACGCTGCAGCGCTGTTCCGAGGTCACCGAGGAGGTTCTCCGCGCCGTGTTCACCCACCTCTTCGCCCAGGGGGTCATTCCGGAGGGCATGATCCTGAAGCCGAACATGGTCCTTCCGGGCGCGACCTGCCCGAAGCAGGAGACCGTGGAGCAGGTGGCCGACGCCACAGTGAATTGCCTCCTGCGAGCCGTTCCCGCCGCCGTCCCGGGGATTGCCTTCCTGTCAGGGGGCCAATCCGGCGCAACGGCTTCCGCCCGTCTGAATGCGATGACCGTGCGATTCAAATCGCGGTTGCCGTGGGCGCTGACCTTTTCCTTTGCCCGCGCCATCCAGCAACCGGCGCTGGAGATCTGGCGGGGCGCGGAGTCCAACGTGTCGGCGGCGCAGAAGGCTCTGTTTCACCGAGCCGAGTGCGACGCAGCTGCGCGCCGAGGCGAATACGACGCCGCGTTCGAGCGCGGCGATCAAGAGATCGTCCCCGGTGGCGAGTCGTCCGTCACGAGGTCGGTAGGGATCTCATGAGACCTGCGACGCGCCGCAAGGTCGTCATCGGCAACTGGAAGATGAACACGACCGCAACCGAGGCCCGGCGGTTGGCGCAAGCGATCGTAGATGGAGAGTGTGGGGACGACCAAGTCGTGGTGGCGATCTGTCCGCCCTTTCCGTATTTGGCGCTGGTCGGGGAGATTCTCAAGGACAGTCATGTCGCGCTCGGCGCACAGAACCTCTATCCCGAGAAGGACGGCGCCTTCACCGGCGAGGTCAGCCCCACGATGCTCCTCGACCTCGGCTGCAAGTACGTCGTCCTCGGCCACAGCGAACGTCGGCACAGGTTGGGCGAAACCGACGAATTCATCAACCACAAGATAGAGTTCGCTTTGGCGGCCGGGCTCGACGTGGTCTTTTGCGTCGGCGAGACCCTCGAGGAGCGCGAGGCAAACCAGACCGACGCCGTTCTGGACCGCCAAATCAGCCGAGGATTGGCCCACCTTTCGGCCGACGCCGTGAAGCGGCTGATCGTCGCATACGAACCGGTCTGGGCAATCGGCAGCACGGGACATCAGGCCACCCCCGAGCAGGCTCAGGAGGCGCACGCAGTCATTCGTCGACTCTTCGGTCGGATGTTCGGAGAGACGTCGGCTCGAGAGCTCGCCATACAGTACGGCGGCAGCGTCAAACCGGACAATGCGGGCGCGCTCCTTGCCCGGCCGGGTATCGACGGCGCTCTGATCGGCGGCGCCAGCCTCGTCGCCGACCAGTTCCTCGACATCGTTCGCGCCGGCGTCAGGGCCACAAAAAGCGTTTGAGGGCCCCCGACATCTATAGCTCAGCACAACAGAAGGAACGCCACCATGCAAGCCACCGCCGCCAAGCCGCCTGCTTCCGGACCGAAGCCGGGAGCCAAGCCCGACCCTAAGGACGATCTCAAGTCTTTACCCCTCCCGGAGGTGGAGAAGCGGTTGGAGTCGTCGCCCGACGGCCTCAGCGACGCCGAGGCGAAGAAACGGCTGACTCAATACGGAGCAAATGAGATCGTCGAAAAGAAGACCAACGCCCTCTTGAAATTTCTCAGCTATTTTTGGGGCCCCATCCCGTGGATGATCGAGGTGGCGGTGATCCTGTCGGCGGTGGTCCGGCATTGGCCGGATTTCGGCATCATCCTCCTGCTTCTGGCGGCCAACGCGGTCGTCGGCTTCTGGGAGGAGCGTCAGGCGAGCGACGCCATCGCCGCTCTCAAAGCCAGGCTTGCGATCAAGGCTCGGGTGAAGCGGGATGGCAAGTGGATCAACCCGGAGGCGCGCGATCTGGTGCCCGGTGACGTCATTCGCATGCGGCTCGGCGACATCGTTCCGGCGGATGCGCGGTTGCTGGCGGGCGATCCGGTGGAGGTCGATCAATCGGCCCTCACCGGGGAATCGCTGCCAGCCACACGCAAACCTGGTGAGGCCGTGTTTTCCGGATCGATCATCCGTCAGGGTGAAATCGAGGGGTTGGTTTATGCCACCGGCGGAAACACGTACTTTGGCAAGACCGCACAACTGGTTCAGGAAGCTCATACCGTCAGCCACTTTCAAAAGGCGGTGTTGAAGATCGGAAACTATCTGATCATCCTGGCGGTCGCTCTGGTCGCGGTGATTGTCACCGTGGCAATCTTTCGGGGCGATTCAGTCCTCGGAACCTTGCAGTTCGCGCTGGTACTGACCGTGGCTGCGATCCCGGTAGCCATGCCGACGGTGCTCTCTGTCACGATGGCGGTCGGCGCGCGTCTTCTTGCCAAGAAGAAGGCGATCGTCAGCCGCCTGGTGGCCATCGAAGAATTGGCCGGTGTCGACCTCCTGTGTGCGGACAAGACCGGGACCCTGACCCAGAACAAGCTGACGCTCGGCGATCCGTTCAGCGTGAACAACATCCCCGCCGATCAAGTGATCCTCAACGGCGCGTTGGCGTCCCGCGCGGAAAACAACGACACAATCGACCTGGCGGTGTTGGCCGGAGTGAAAGACAAGGAGTCCCTCAGAGCCTATGACGTGGTTCATTTTCAACCGTTCGATCCGGTGCACAAGCGCACCGAGGCCTCCCTGAAAGGGAAAGACGGAAAGACCTTCAAGGTGACCAAGGGCGCCCCGCAGGTGATCTTGGCCTTGGCGGCCAACGCCGAGCAGGTGAAGGCTCCCACGGAAAAGGCGGTCAACGACTTCGCGGCCCGCGGCTTTCGCTCGTTGGGTGTCGCGCGCGCCGAGGGGGATGGCCCCTGGCAGCTTCTCGGCGTGTTGCCTCTATTTGACCCGCCGCGGGAGGACGCCAAGGCGACCATCGCGACCGCGCTCCAGATGGGCGTGAAGGTCAAGATGGTGACCGGGGACCAACTGGCCATCGCCCAGGAGACGGCCAGAAAGCTGGGAATGGGCGCGAACATTCTGGATGCCAGCAGCCTCGGCGATGCCAAGCAACTGGAGACCGCGGCGGCCGCCGATTTGATCGAGAAGGCAGACGGCTTCGCCCAGGTGTTCCCCGAGCACAAGTTCCACATCGTGGACGTCTTGCAGAAGCACCGTCACATGGTCGGCATGACGGGAGACGGGGTCAATGACGCCCCGGCGCTGAAGAAATCCGACTGCGGCATCGCCGTGTCGGGCGCGACGGACGCGGCGCGCGCGGCGGCGTCCATCGTGCTCACGACGCCGGGTCTGTCGGTGATCATCGACGCCATCAAGGAGAGCCGCCGAATTTTCCAGCGAATGAACAGCTACGCGATCTACCGCATCGCCGAGACCTTGCGCGTGCTGTTCTTCATGACGCTGGCGATCTTGGTGTTCAACTTCTATCCGGTGACCGCCGTGATGATCGTGATGCTGGCGTTGCTCAACGACGGCGCAATCCTGTCCATCGCCTACGACAACGTTCACTACCGGGATCAGCCCGAGGCTTGGAACATGCGCGTGGTCCTGGGGATCTCCACGGTGCTGGGTCTCATCGGGGTCGTTGCCGCCTTCGGGCTATTTTTTCTAGGCATGCGGGTCTTTCATCTCGACCACGCGCGCATCCAGACGCTGATGTATTTGAAGCTGTCGGTGGCCGGCCACTTGACCATCTTCTTGACGCGGACACGCGGCCCATTCTGGTCGATACGACCGGCGCGGGTCCTGTGGCTGGCGGTGCTGGGCACGCAGCTCGCGGCGACCTTTATCGCCGTGTACGGCCTCTTTATGGCGCCGATCGGCTGGGGATGGGCGCTCTTCGTGTGGGGCTATGCAGTCGCGTGGGCCCTCGTGAATGATCGCGTGAAGCTGCTCGCCTATTGGGTTCTCGATCGGCACAAAGTCGGGCCGAAGGCTGACGCCAAAAGTGGGCCACAGCCCCAGAGCGTTCGCGTGAAGACGGAGGCCCACAGCCCGGCGTCGGCCTGAATCGCACCCAATGAAAATACATCCCAAGGCGTTCCGGGTCGGGGCGGGAGACCAGGTCAATCTCGACAAGTGGCCGACGAAGGTCGAGCCCTTCTACGAATCATCGGAACAGTACAAGAGCATTCTGGCCAAGCATATCGCGCAGCTGAGCGCCCATCAGGAGCTTCACTACGCTTCGCACCGCTACGCTCTGTTGATCATCTTTCAGGCGATGGACGCGGCGGGGAAGGACGGGGCCATCAGACACGTGATGTCCGGGGTCAATCCGCAAGGCTGTCAGGTGTTCAGCTTCAAACATCCAAGCGCCGGCGAATTGGAGCATGACTTTCTATGGCGCACCACCCGCGATCTCCCGGAGCGCGGCCGAATAGGGATCTTCAATCGATCCTATTACGAGGAGGTGTTGATAGCCCGGGTCCATCCTGAGGTCCTGCGCGGAGAGGGGCTGCCCACCAAAGCAATCGGGGAAGACATCTGGGAGGGGAGATATCGTTCTATCGTGGACCTCGAGAGTCATCTCCACCGCAACGGAACACGGATCGTCAAGTTCTTCCTTCATCTCTCGAAGGAGGAGCAGCGAAAACGCTTTCTCGATCGCATCGATGACCCAGACAAGAACTGGAAAGTCAGCCAGAGCGACATTCGAGAGAGAAAGTTCTGGAAGCAATATGCCAAGGCGTATGAGGCCTGTCTAACTGCGACCAGCACGAAACACGCACCGTGGTTTGTCGTACCCGCCGACGACAAAGAGAATGCGCGGCTGATCGTGTCGGCCATCATCCTCGACGCCTTCAAATCTCTAAAAATGACTTATCCCAGCAGCAGCGCGCAGCGCCGTGAGGCGCTGAAAGCAGTACGCAGATCTCTTTTACCGTAATGCGCGTACGTTCGCTTGGCTATCCACCCGTCGATGACGAGCACGCCGACGCGGCCCAGATTGGAAAGCAGGCGGACCGAGTAGTTGACCATCGGCATTGGGATCGGCCGTCGCCCTGGGGGCCGTGGGCTCCTCGACCTGCTCGAGATGCTCATTTTTCACGGAGCAAATATAGGAAGTTGCGGTGGCCACTCTTACCCGCGAATCGGCGCGAGCCCGCTCATCGCGTCAGATGAACAGGAGCAGCCCGGCTTGAATGCCAAAGTCTGTGAACGTTTGGTCGGTGCTGACACCGCCGGATGAGGCGCTTCCGACGAGGCCGACATCCAGGGTGGGCCCGATCAGGATGGCGGCGCGGGGAACGACCAAAATCGCGAAGGGTACTTCGAGCGTGAGCGCAAGGAACGATTGCGTACCCGTGGATTCCGTTCCGACGTCCGTGGAGACCCTCTCATAGGTGATTCCACCACGCGGCCAGATCGCCAGCTTCGGAGTTACATTTGCGCCATAACCAAAACGAGGCGCGAGTTGAAAACCGCTGATCGAACCGGCACTCGGCGACACATTGAAGTACGACGCGGCGATCCCCACGCTCATGGAGGGCGCGACGAAGACATCGGCACCGATCCGCGGCCACGAATAGCCCGTCCCGATTAACGCGCTCGGAGCGGACAACAGATTGAAAGAGTCGGCGGAAGCGCTCGCGCCATTTTCGCTCTCCTCGGTGTGTATGAAACCGAACAGCCGCTCGGCCGAGATCGCGACGTGCCCTGGGTCGCCGAATCGGGGCTCTTGCGCCCAGACGCTCCGGCTAGAAAATGACCCAACCAACAGGAACGACCACATCAGCGCTCGTTTCATCGGTCCAACCTCCAACGCCCTGGGAATGGGAGCGATACTGTAAGGGAGAAGAAAGAGGCGGTCAAAACCTTCCGGGCATTGATGGATGCGGTCAAATGAATGGCCCGCGGGCGCGAGACTGGGCTCGATCCGATGCGCCGCGCGTCACCGGAGAGCGTCTCGAGCAACAACATCGCCATCACCGCGCCCGGATGCGCGTAGGACGGCGGCGGGCGATCCGGCGCTGGGCCTCCTTGAACGCCCGCTGTACCTGGCGGAAGGCCTCCGCATCGCCGCCCCGATCGGGGTGGGTGGCGAGAGCGCGCTGACGAAATGCGCGCTTCAGGTCGTCGGCCGTTGCGCGCGCGGTGATGCCGAGCGTCTCCCAGATCGAGGTCGTGGTGACCTGGGCGGCGTTCGTCATCGCCGTGGTCGACCGGCCGCTCGATCGCCCGTGGGCGCTGCCGCTGGCGGCCCCCTCCGCGCGGACGCCCCACGGCGGGCGACCGAGGAGCACGCGCGCCCAGGCCCGGGCCCAGTACGGCTCGATCTCGACCAGCGGCCCGCCCACGGCGCGGCGCGCCTCCGCCAGAGCTTCTTCGTGGCTGCGCGCGCCGCCGGAAGACGCGTCGGGTTTGCGAAAGGGCGCACGCGCGGGCGGCGCGGTCCACCAGGCGACCCACATGAATCGCCGCCGCCGCGTCGTCGTAATAGAGCACGAAGCGACGAACAGCCCTTTCTCGGCGACCACCGGCTTGGCAGCGTAGCGGCGGCGGAAGCAGGCCGCAAGCGGACGGCGACGAGCGCCGCGCTCAAGACCCCGCTACGGAATCACGCCGTAGCGAGGCGCAGCTCACCTCGCGGGGTCCGGGATTCTTGGGGATTCCATTGGGTCCCCAACTACATTAAAATTTCGGGATGCGAACGATGGCTTGGTGGAGCGGGATGTTGGCAATGTGCGCCATGGCGGCTTGCGGCGGATCGAGCGGCGGCGGGAACAACGCCCAGCAGATCGTCAGCGGCGCCAGCGGTGGGGGCGCTGCGGCGTTGTTTCACACCGGATCGCTGCCGTCGCCGCAGGGAACCATCACCGTGACCGTGCCGACGACGGGAATGGGTATCAACGGCGGCTCGACGAGTTTCGAGATCTCGGCGACCAGCGAGATCGTGACGGTGTACGTCGCCGTGCAGGGGCAGAGCGGCTACTGGGAGATCCCGATTCCGACCGGCACCACCGCGGCCGACGTGCTGCTCACGTTTGCCCAGCAGCTGGCGGCGGCTCAGGGCGGCGCGGCGAGCGTCCAGCTGGGTATCATCTTCGAGGTCGCCGACTCGGCGGGCGACGTCAGCGCGCCGCAGACGACGCCCACCTCCATCATGATCGTGGGCACGGGTGACGTCGAAGTGGCGCTCACATGGGACGTCGACAACGATCTCGACCTGCACGTGGTAGACCCGACCGGCAACGAGGTCTACTACGGCAACGATTATCTCACGACGGACGACACCATCCAGCTTCTCGACCTGGACTCCAATGCAGGTTGCTCCATCGACGGCGTGGACGCCGAGCACGTCGTCTGGCCGACCGGCAAGGCGCCGCGGGGTACCTACACCGTTCGGGTGGACAACTGGTCCAATTGCCAGAGCGCCGCCGCCAACTACGTCGTGACCGTGGAGGTGGCCGGCCACGCGCTCCAGACCTTCACCGGTTCGTTCGCCGCCAGTGATGCGGGCGACAACGGCAGCGAGGGCGCGGGCACGACGATCACGACGTTCACGTTCTAGCCGGCTAGCCGACGCGTTAACTGTCCGGCTGCAACAACGGCTCCCCTACAAAAGGGAAAACGGATATGTGATCACCTGGCTCATGTTCGACGCCGGGAACCGCAGGCCTCCCACGACGCCCTTGATACAGCCGGTGAGCCCACCCTTTTGCAAGATGACGGGCGCCTCGACCTGTACGCCCTTCACGGCGCCCGTGCGCTGGATGCGGAACCTCACGGTGACCCGGCCCGGGACGAAGGTGTATTCGTCGGGCCGCGCGCGCGTGACGCACCCGAGCACGGCGTCCTCCTTCGTGTGGAAGCGCGCGTCGATCTCGTCCTGCGACAGCTCGCGCCCGCCGGAGTCCTTCGAGAAGTCCAGGCTCATGGTCTCGGGCCGCGACAGATCCTCGCCCTGCCATATGATCTTGAGGTCGGCGGCGCGCAGCTTGACGGGTTCCGGCTCGTCGATGGGCTGATGCCGCACGCCGCTCGGGGCCGGCGTCGGTGACGTGAGCGCACCGAAGACATCCGAAGGCGGCACCTCGGTGGTCGAGGCGCCGCCCGGCGCAAGAGGGGCGCTGTCTTCGGGCGGCGGCGGCGGTGGGGCGAAGGCCGGGGACGAGCCCTCGCCCATAGGCGCTTCGCTCGACGGCGCCGACGCGGCGAAGATCCCATTGCGCGCTAGGCGCCGGACGCCGCGCCGCCGCCGCCGCCGCTCCTTGCCCTGCTTGGCGGGCCTGTCGGTGGCACCGACGGCCGGCGGGCTCGGCGCCTGGAGGGACCGCCGCCAGTAGAGGACGCCGGCGAGGCCCGCGGCGGCCAGGACGAGCAGCAGCAAGAATCCCTTCAATGTACTAGACCGATCCTACGTGAGGCGACTGACCAAAGCGAGGAGCGGGCGTTGCCCGCTCGGATTCAGCCGCTCGTCGTTCGACTCAGAAGCCTGCCGCAGCCGAAGTCAGATCGCCAGACGTGCCGGAAAGCTGGAATCGGCCCCGAAGGCTTCGGCCGCGTCATCCCAAGGGGTCGGGACGTCGAGCCAGAGCGGAGCGCCGAGCAGCAGCCCGCGCCCGTCGTGCGCGAACACCCGCACGCGGCCGAGCTCGGTCGACGAGCCCGCGTTGAAGACGTGCATCGGGCGCGGCGGCCCGAAAAGGCGCGCCCGACGGGGTACGTGGCGGTGACCGTGTATCACGAGATCGCAACGACCGCGGACCCGGGTCAAAAGGTCGCGTCCGCGCGCGAGCTCGGAGGTGAAGACGAAACCCAGCCACGACGACAGGCGCTCCGCCACGTGCTCATCTGGCATCGGGAGCACGTGGTGGTGAAGCGCTATGACGACCAGGACTCCGGCCGGCGCCGCGTCCAGCGCGGCATCGATGGCGTCCAGATCGGCGTCGTCGAGACTGCCGTGACCGTTGATCCAGGATCGGTTGTGCGGCGCGGTCGAATTGACGCGCACCACATAAAGACCGGGACGCGTCGTGGTCTGCACGCGCGGGCCGCCCATCAAGTCGGCCGACACGTCATCGCCCAGGCAATCGTGGTTCCCGGGGACCACGATCAGTCGCCCCTGCGCGAACAGCGGTGCGAAGGTCGACTCGAACAGCGCGAGCTCGCGGCGCAACCCGCGGTGGGTCAGATCGCCGGTGGCGATCACCTGATCGATTCCGGACTCCATCAGGGCGGCGCACAGCAGGGCGGCGTTGGCATCGGTCTCGGCGCTTCGTCCGAGGTGGAGGTCTGAGATGTGTGCGAATCGCGCGGCCTGTTTCATGCGACCAGGCTAAGGGGGCGCGGTGAACCCGCCGCTTCAAACCCGTGCCGACGGCGAAACATCGTTGGCACGAGTGCTGCCGGCCGTAAGCGCGCTGGTGCGGTCGATGCCACAAAATGTCACGCAAACGAGACAGAAGTGTGGGGCGGGCCGCGGTACACGTGCCCGGAAGATCATGCAGCAGACCCAGGCCGAGAAGAAGGACGAGGACGAGGTCGCCGCCCGCGCAGCCGTGGCCGTCCCGCGCGCCGACCTAACGGACCCGGCGCTCTACATCAATCGGGAGACATCTTGGCTGGCATTCAACGGGCGGGTGCTCGCCCAAGCGCTCGATGCGCGTCTGCCTCTGCTCGAACGCCTCAAGTTCCTGGCCATCTACGCCTCGAACTTGGACGAGTTCTTCATGATTCGCGTCTCGGGGCTGCGCGAACAGGTCGAGGCCGCGGCGTTGGTCGAGACCAACCCCGATGGGCTCGGCGACCGCGAGCAGCTGGCCCGTCTCGGCCAGATCATCCGCGCCCAGCTCGATACCGCGGCCGCGCTGCTGGCCGACGACCTGCTCCCGTCGCTGGCTGCGCGCGGGATTCGGATCCGCGACTGGGATTCGCTCGACGCCGACAGCCGACGCCTGGCTCGCAAGTACTTCCGGCGCTCGGTGTTCCCCGTCGTGACGCCGCTGGCCGTCGATCCCGGGCACCCGTTTCCGTTCCTGTCCAACCTGTCGATCTCGCTGGCCGTCGAGGCGCGTGATCCGGAGACCAAGGAGCGGAAATTCGCCCGCATCAAGGTCCCCGAGATCCTCCCCCGCTTCGTGCCGCTCGAGAGCTTCGACCCGGCGCGCGCTGGCAGCGCCGAGGGGAGCCACGAATTTCTGCCGCTCGAACAGCTCCTGGCCGCCAACCTCGACCAGCTTTTTCCGGGGATGGAGATCCTCGGAACCTATCCGTTCCGGGTCACGCGCGACATGGACTACGACATTCTCGAGGAGGAGGCGCACGATCTCCTCGCAATCGTCGACCGCGAGATCCGACGGCGCCGGTTCGGCGCCTGCGTGCGCCTCGAGGTCACCGCTGGCATCCCCCAGCGGGTGCGTCAGCTCTTGATCGAGAAGCTGTCCATCGACGAGGCGGAGGTGTACGAGTCGACCGGGCCGCTCGGCCAGCGCGCCCTACTGTCCATTGCGACCATCGCCCACGCCGACCTACGCGATCCCCCCTTTGTTGGGCGCATCCCGGTCGAGCTCGCTGAGAGCGCCGATCTGTTCGGCGTGATCCGCAAGGGCGACGTGCTCCTGCATCATCCTTACGACTCGTTCGGCCCGGTGCTTTCCTTCCTGCGTCTGGCCGCCGAGGACCCCGACGTCCTGGCGATCAAGATGACCCTTTACCGTACCGGCGCCGACGCCGAGGTGGTGCGGCTCTTGATCCGCGCCGCGGAGAACCACAAGCAGGTCGCGGTCTCGGTCGAGATCAAAGCCCGCTTCGACGAGGAGAACAACATCGCGTGGGCGCGCGCGCTGGAGCGGGCCGGCGCGCACGTCTTCTTCGGCCACGCCGAGCTGAAGACCCACGCCAAGGCGGCCTTGGTGGTGCGGCGCGAGGGCGAAGGGCTGCGGCGCTACGTCCACCTTTCGACCGGCAACTACAACGAAGCAACGTCACGGCTCTACACCGATCTCGGCATCCTGACGGCCGATCCCGAGTTCGGCGAGGATGTGTCGGAGTTCTTCAACTCGCTCTCGGGGTTCACGAAGAAGGACCGCTACCGCAAGCTGGTGGTCGCGCCGACCGCGCTGGCGGACGCCCTGTTGACCAAGATCGAGGCCCAGGCGGAGCGGGCGCGCGCCGGAAAGCCGGCGGCGATCTTCGCCAAGATGAACGCGCTCGTGGACCTGGAAGTGATCCAGGCTCTTTACCGGGCGTCCGGGGCGGGGGTCCGAATCACGCTGTGCGTGCGGGGGATCTGCTGCCTGCGGCCCGGCGTCACCGGCGTCTCCGAGAATATCCGCGTCTTTTCGATCCTCGGCCGGTTTCTGGAGCACGAGCGGGTGAGCGTGTTTGGCCCACCGGGCGAGGAGGAGTTCTTCTTGTCGTCCGCCGACTGGATGCCGCGCAACCTTCACCGTCGCGTCGAGCTGCTGTTCCCAGTCCATTCGGAGGCGCTGCGCGAGCAGATCCGCAAGGAGACCCTGGAGCCCGGACTGGTCGACAACGCCTTCGCCCATGACATGAGCTCCGACGGCACCTATGTCCGGCGTGTTGCCCCCGAGGGCGAGCCCGCCCGCGGCGCGCAGCTCGAGGTCCTCGAACGAGCCATCCGCCACGCCCTGCAGGTGGTCGCCAAGGGCTGATCGCCCGGCCCTCGACCGATCGTCAACCGATTATCGGGCGACGAGCCGAACCACAAACAACATGCCGCCACCGATGGCGATGGCCAAGCTCAGCGCCTTTACTCCCCGGTCTCCGAACCAAGGGGCGCGGCGCGCGGCCAGCGTGAGGGGTAAAGCGACCGAGAGGACGCCGAGCTGCCCGATCTCGACGCCCAGGTTGAACGAGACGAGGGCGATCGGCACCTGTCCGTGCGGCAGCCCGATCTCCCGCAGCGCGCCCGCGAAGCCGAACCCGTGGATGAGGCCGAACACGAAGCTGATTCGCCAGCGGTGGCGGGTGTCCTTGACGAAGAGGTTTTCGACGCCGACGTACGCGATCGAGAGCGCGATCGCGGGCTCGACGAGGCGCGGGCTGGGCGCGAAGATCGAGAGCGCGGCGAGCGCCAGCGTGATCGAATGCGCGAGCGTGAAGGCGCTCACCACGCCGATCAGCGATCGGAGCCTGCCGCCCACCAGGATGAGACCTACCAAGAAGGCCAGGTGATCGGCGCCGGTGAGGATATGCTCGATCCCGAGCTTCAGCATCGACCAGGCCATCACGGCCGCGCTCGAGGTCCCGCGCGCGTCGTCGAGGGTCCAGGTGGCGTGGGCGCGATCCAGTACCTTGGTTTGGGCCTTGCCGGCGCGGAACACCCGCGCCAGGTGGCGATGCCGCGGGGCCAGCGCGTCGAGCAGCGGCATGCCGAGCGTGAGGGGACGGGGAACCGTGGGGCAGCTGTAACGGACCTGGAAGACGACGCCGCCCTCACCCTCCAGTACCCACGCCCGGTCGAGCGATCCGGTGCAGGCCTTGTCGTCGGCCTCGACGGTCAGCCCCCCTACCAGCGCGCGCGCCACGGCCGTGCGGCCCGCGGCCAGCTCCTCGGGGGCGATCGCCCCGTCGTGGTCCGTGTCGATCTCCGGCAGCCAGCGGGCAAGCTCCCGACCGGCCATGCCAATATCGCCGTAGAGCACCTGGCCGTCGAGGCGGTATTCGCCGCTGGAGACGCCGACCGCATGGGCGAAGGCGGGGCGCTCGGGCGCGATCGCGGCGAGGCCGATGGCGGCCGCCAAGAGGACCGCGGGGTCGCGGAGCCGTCGGCCGATGGGCTTCTTGGGCGGCCGATTTCTCATGGCGACGGCGACTGCGCGACCGTCGCTCGGTCCGTCGCCGCATACGGCGCGTCGGTCAACGTCTCCAGGAACGCCACCACCGCGTCGATGTCATCGTCGGTCAGCGGCGCGGGAGTACCCTCCCGCCGGTTGTAGATGGGGGCGTAGATGTTGACGTTGCCGCGGTATTTCGGCGGCACGTCGTCGAACGTTCGCCCCGGCGGGTAGATGCGGCCGGGCGCGACGGCGCGCAAGGCATAGAACTTCACGACGTCGCGCAGGCGCTTGTATGCGCCGTTATGGCCGAAGCTTTCACGAACCGCGACGTTTCGCAGCGACGGGGTGCGGAAATTCGAGCACCATTTCTCGTCGGCGGACGGGGTCTGCTTGTTCTGGCGCTCGCAGAGGCCGAGATCGAAGGAGGCGGCGTTGCGATTGCCGGGCAGGTCGCGGTTTCGGGGAAGGGCGACCGCGTCGTACCCATAGTCGGTGAACATCGATTCCGCCGGGTTGGTCGAGGTCTCGGCCACCCGGTGGCAGCCCGAACAGGCGCCGCGGCGGCGGTCCTTGAAGATCTCCAGACCTCGCCGCTCCTGCTCGGTGAGGGTCGCCTGGCCGCGCGCGTAGGCGTCGAACTTCGAGCTCGCCGGCGTCATCTCGTCGCTCTTCAAATAGGCTTCCAGTGCCACGCCTACCCCGCGCAGAACGGCCTCCGGAGCCGAAGAGGGGCCGATGGTCGCACGGAGCTCCTCGGCGTAAGGTCCGCGCACGATCTTGGCGGCGAGACGCCGCGGGGTTCCGGCGTTCATCTCGTCGGGGTTGAAGAGGGGCTGCCGCACCAGCTCGACGAGGCTGTCGGAGCGCCCGTCCCAGAAGAAGCCGCCGCGCGGCTCCGGCGCCGGGGCCTCGTCGTCCTCGAAATAGTGAAACTTGGGCACGTACCTCATGTAGAGAACGGACGGCGTCGAACGCCGGGCGAAGTGCCCGGGGCGGCTCCCCAGCGGAGCGCCAATGTGGGAGCCGTGGCCTCCCGAAAAGGCGCGCGTCGGATCGTGGCAGCTCGCGCAGCTCGTCCCGGCCGGCTCCGACAGACGCTCGTCGAAGAAGATCTTCTTGCCCAGCGCCACCAGCACGGGATTGTCCGGCGGCCCCTGCCGGGGCGGAATCGGAAGGACGTTCGTTCGCCGGGCCGGGATCACCTGTGAGCGGGGCAGCTTCGGGATCTTCGCCGCGGCCCACGCCTGCGCGATGGTCGGCTGCGGCGCGGGCGGAGGCGCGCTTTTCCGGCAGGCGCCCAGCGCCAACGCGACCGCGGCGCCCGTCGCCAGACGCCGCCAGGGTCCTGCGTCGGTTTTCAGGCGAGCTCCCGCCTACGGGATGTTGTCGTAGGTACCGACGACGTTGCCGCTGCCGTCGGTGCAAGTGATTTGGCTGCCCGGGGTGCTGTCGCACACGCCGCTGCAGGCGACAGGGGGAGCCATGTCGCACACGGCGATGAGCGTACCGTCCGTTCGATAGGACCAGAACTTCCAATTCTTTGCGCCCACGGCGCCCACGCGGTCCATGACCATGAAGCCGAATTCCTGCGAGTAAGCAAACGCGTTGACCACCGTGTTCGGCGCCGGCAGGTCGCCGTTGGGGTTGAACACCGCCGGGAGCGCCGAGTCCAGGTTGTCGCCGCCGTTCCCGGCCACGAAGGTCGCCGGGTGGTTGCTGCCGAAGCTGAGGGCCTGGAAGTCGTGCACGTGACCGTGGATGGCGATCGCGGTGTTGGGCGGGTAATAGTTGCCCGGGAAGGCGGCGTTCATGACCGATTGGAGAGCCGCGTTGCCGACCGTGGGCGGGTTGGCGGCCGTGTAACCGAGAACCGGGTGGTGGACGGCGAAGATGTTCAGAAGGTTCGGGTTGCTCGACAGGCCGGCAGCCTCCGCCAGCTCGGTCGTGTAGGGTTGAAACGCGGGGGGCGAGTAGGCGGTCTTCGCGGCGTTCGACGAGTCGAACGCGATGAACTGTGTGTCGCCAAAGGAGACCGCCCACGGGTCGTTGTAATTTCCCGCGTTGTCGTTCGCCGGATCGTCGCAGGTCTTGACGTCGGTGCCGTCGAAGGGGTTCGGGTCGAGGTACCGGTACCAGCCCTGACCGGCGCGGTTGCAGACCTCGTGGTTCCCGCGGACCATCACCCAGGGAGCCGCTCGCAGCAGGGGTGCCGCCGGTGTGAAGAAGTCCGCCGCCCAGGCGTCGGAACCGTAACCCCAGGGTTGTCCGGCGCAGGCCGTGTTGCCCGGAGGACAGGGATTGTCGCGGTACTCGTAGTCTCCCACGTGCAGGACGAGATCGGGCTGCATGGCGGCCGCCGCCTTCGCGATGACGGAGAAGGGCCACTGCGTCGGATCGCCACAGGCTTGGTAGACATTTCCAATCGAGATGCGGCACCCGGTGTCGCCGACGATCACCACCCGGTTGACGGCCGGCTTCGGCAGCGGCAGATTGATGCCGGCCACGGTGGCCGCGATCGCCCCCGCGGGAACGAGGAACTCACAGGTCGTCGTCGTGAAGGCCGACGGCTTCGAGTTTCCCGACGTCATCGCCGCGGCCAAGGTCGTATCGGTGCTGGTCGTCCGGAGGGGGAGGGTGGCCGGCAGCGCCCGGACCGTCATGGGGCTCGAAACACCATCCACGGAGATCGTGGGGCAGACCGTGTATGGGGTGATGAGCCGGGCGATGGCCTGGTTGTTCGCCCCGACCTCGACCCAGGCCGTCTCGGCGAGCGCCGAATCGTCCGGGCAGGTCACCTGCACGTTAAAGGTTGCCTTGCATCCCGGATCGCCGTCGGAGACGGTGAGGGTCAGCGACGCGACGCCGGGGGCCGCGCAGGTCAGCGTCGGGTTCTGAGCGCTGGCGCTGCTCAACGTGCCGGAGGTCGTCGTCCATTGGTAGGAGATGGGCTGCGGGCCGCTGTCCGGATCGTCGGCGGCGCTCGCGATCGCGATGACGTTCCCCACGGCCGGATTTGCGCTGACCGACTCGATATTCGGGCACACGTTGATCGTGCCGTTCACCGAGATCGACCCGGTGGCGGGTGCCTCGTGACAGCTGAGGTGGACGGCGACCGCGTTGGTGACCCCGGCGGTCACGTTGAAGCTGGCCGACCCGCCGCAGTTGGTCGTCCCGTCGGTGGAGGTGGCTGAGATTGCAATGGCGTAGCCGCTGCCGGCCGGGAGGCCGCCGATTACCGCCGAAATGGTCGCGCTGTTCGAGACATCCAGGCTCCCCGCCAGAGTAAAGCCGCCCGGGCCGGTGATGGAGTAGCTCGCGCTCGACACCGCGGTGCCGTTGGCGAGCTGCAGGGCGATCCGAAGGGAGCCGGTGCCGTCAGCTGCCGGTCCACCGGGCGCCTTGCCCGAGCCGTCGCAGGCGCCGATCAGCCCGGCGGTTGCCAGCGACGCGACGAACCCCCAACGAAAAACAGATCGCTTCACGTGTGCCTCCAAGGTTTCTGTCTGCGGTGCGGAACGACATTTCTGCGAAGTCGGTCCGCACTTTTGCTTTGGACGGGCACGCCGTCGAGCGACGGTTCTGTTACAACTGGCGACGTGGGGGACGCCGGCGCTCCTTTGAGCGACCGGAATCGGGGTGCGCCAAAACTCCCGATCGTCATATATGAGAGCGATGCCAGAATCCGGAGAGGTGGCGGTCGCCTGGTGGCTGCGGGGAGCGACCGGCCAGACGCTGTGGGCGCGGGTGGCGCGCTCGCGGCGTTTGGTGCGGTTTGCGCGCGAGGTGCTGACGACCACGGACGACGACGACCTGGTCCTCGACCATGCCGTCGGCCCCGCGGGCTCGTCGCGCCTGCTGCTGCTTCACGGCCTCGAAGGAAGCGCGCACTCGCTGCACACGCAGGGGCTGGCGGTGCAGGCGGCGCGCGTGGGCTGGCGGTGCTCGGTGCTCAACTTCCGCTCCTGCGCGCGCGATCCGCTGCAGATGACGCGCCGGTTGAAAAACCGACAGCCTCGCCTCTATCACTCGGGTGACACGGGCGATCTCGACTTCGTGGTGAGAACTCTGGCGGCGCGCGAGCCCAATGTGCCGATCTACGCCGTCGGGTTTTCGCTGGGTGGAAACGTGCTGCTCAAATGGCTGGGCGAGTCGGGCGCCGCCAGCGCCATCCGCGCCGCCGCCACCATCTCCGTCCCGTACGATCTGGCGGCCGCCTCGCGATTCCTCGAACGGCCCGGGGCGCGCCTCTACACCTATCACTTCTTGCGGCGGCTCAAGCCGAAGGCGCTCGACGTGCTGACACGGTTTCCGCTCGAAACGGCGCACCTCGACGCTGCGCGCATCGGCGCAGCGCGGACCTTCGCCGAGTTCGACGAGCGGGTCACGGCGCCGATGCACGGATTCGCCAACGCAGAGGACTATTACCGCCGCGCGAGCTCGCTCGGTTACCTCGGACGTATTGCCGTGCCGACCCTTTGCATCAGCAGCGAGGACGATCCGTTTTTTCCGCGCGAGGCGGTGGCGCGCGCGCGGGCGGTGGCGTCGCCGGCGGTCACCTTCCAGGTCACGCCCTGGGGCGGCCACACGGGGTTCGTCTCCGGGCGCTGGCCCTGGCGCCCGCGCTACTGGGCGGAGGAGCTGGCGATTGACTGGCTGGGCGCGCGCGACCGACTGGGCGCTCGGCGAGCGGTTGTTGCGTAACTGTAACTGGACCGTCACGGAAGTGCCGCCGTATGGTCAAAGTCCCCAATGGACAACGCGTCGCTCGGGATCGTCGGCTGGATCTGGTTTCTGCGGGTGGTCGCCGCCGTCAACGTGGCGATCTGGTTGCGGGTCGCGGTGGCGCTGCAACGGGATCGCGCGCTGCAGGGCCTCGAGCGCCGCCGCTACCGCCGTCGTCAGCTGATTCTCTCGGCGCTGTTCGTGGGCGGGTGCGCCTTCCGGTCGATCTTTCCCCGGGCCGACGTGCAGCGCATCTGCCTCTACGACAACTGGCTCTCGGTCGTGCTCGTCGGACGCGCGGTGGCGACGATCGCCGAGCTGGCGTTCATGACCCAATGGGCGTTGCTGCTCGGTGAGTCGGCCGGCGACGGGCAGCGCGACGTCGCCAAGATCGTTTCCCGGGTCCTGGTCCCAATCATCGCGGTCGCCGAGATCTGCTCCTGGTACGCGGTCGTGTCGACGAATTTCCTCGGCAACGCGATCGAGCAATCGATCTGGACGTTCGCTTCGGTGCTGGTGATCGTTGGCCTGCTGTCGCGCGAACGCGGCGCGCGGCAGCGCTTCGTGGGGATCGCGACGGCCCTCATCGGCGCGTATATCGTGTTCATGTCGATGGTCGACGTTCCGATGTACCTCCGTCGCTGGCGGGCCGACGAGCAGAGCCGGCGCCCGTATCTTTCTTTCGCGGAGGGGGTCCGCGACGTCGGGTCCCGCCGCGTCGTGACGCGCGCCTGGGAGCCCTGGCGCGAGGAAGTGCCCTGGATGTCGCTCTACTTCAGCACCGGCGTCTGGGTCAGCTTATGGCTAATTCGCGCCGCCCCCGCCCGCAAGGGTTCCGTGACACTCGGTGACGAGAACGTCACCCAAAGTTCGCTTTCCAAGGCGCGAAGTTGACGGCTAATTGAGCCAATGTTGTTTGGCTCGTCAACGAGCAAAGGAGAGCTCATGAACGGCTTTTTCGAGGAATTGAAAGAGCAACGCTGGGACGACCACCGTTTCTACCATCACAGCCGCATCAACCAGTCGCTGCACCTGGTGAGCGCGATCAGCTTCTGCGTCACCTACGTGCTTTTGTTCAAGCACCCGGTGGTCGCAGCGCTGTTCGGTTGGACGTTCGCCATGTGCATTCGGCAGGTGGGCCACTTCTTCTTCGAGCCCAAGGGCTACGACGTGGAGAACCAGGCCACCCACGAATACAAAGAGAGGGTAAAGGTCGGGTACAACCTGCGCCGCAAGGTGATCCTGCACAGCCTCTGGGCGCTGGTGCCCATCGCGCTCTATTTTGCGCCGACAGCGTTGGGGGCTTTTACGGTGCCATGGACGAACCTATCGACCTATCTCGCGCACTTGGCGCGCCTCTGGATTGGCCTGGCGGCCGGCGCGCTGTTGTTTCGGACCATCCACCTGTTCTTCCTGCGCGGCGTGAAGACGGGGCTGGTCTGGTTCACCAAGATCCTCACCGACCCGTTTCACGACATCTACCTTTACCACCGCGCGCCGCTCTACCTGTGGCGCGGTGAGTTGATCGAGCCCGCCAAGCAGCCCGCCTAATCGCCCTTGCCGAAGGCTGCGGCGACCATCTCCCGGAGGACCCTGCGCTTGATCGCCTTGTCGGTGAGCGCCGGGTCCGACCACCAGAAGCCGTCCGCCTGCATGGCCCGCGCGGCCGACAGGAACTTGTCGGCCACGGCGTCGAAGTCGGCGTCGCTGTAGTTGAGACTGAAGATGAAGCGTCCGGTCCCCACCCACGAGAGCGCCAACCCCTGAGCACGCAGATAGAATTGAAGCATCCAGTTGTATCGGCCCGGCTGCGTGTAGAGAACGGTCCAGATCGTCTGCAGGTTCTCCAGGCGCACCGGCAGCCCATCGTCGACGAGGCGTCGGTTGAGCCGCTCGGCGCGACCGTTCCAGGTGTCGTCGAGGTTCCTGTAAAGGGCGCGGACCTCCGGCGTCTCCAAGCGGTGCAGGAACTCGTTCATCGCCGTCATGACGTAGGGGTGGGCGTTGAACGTGCCGCGCGCGAAGCAGATGTCGGCGGGGTGGTCGTCGCGGAACCGCTTCATCAGGTCCTTCCGTCCGCACAGGACGCCGATCGGCAGCCCGCCCCCCAAAGTCTTGCCGTAGGTGACCAGGTCGGCTTGGACGCCGAAGTATTCCTGCGCCCCGCGGGGCGCCAACCGAAAGCCGACGAACACCTCGTCGAAGATCAGCACGATGCCACGCTCGCGGCAGACCACCCGCAGCCGCTTGAGCCAGTCGGCGTAGCCCAAGCGATCGAAGCGGGCGACGCGGTCGCTGCCGAGCAAGGTCGAATCGCTGGGCGCGTTGGCGTTGGGGTGCAGCGACTGCAGGGGGTTCACCAGCACGCAGGCGACGTCGCGCCGATTGCGCAGCACACGCAGCGAGTCGTCGTCCATCTCCTTGAGCGTGTAGGTTTCATGGGCCGGCGCCGGATTGCCCACGCCTGGCTGCACGTCTCCCCACCAACCGTGGTAGGCGCCACAGAAGCGAACGAGGTGCGAGCGGCGCGTGTGGTAGCGCGCGAGCCGCACCGCCTGCATGACTGCCTCGGTTCCCGACATGTGGAACGACACTTCGTCGAGGCCCGAGATCTCGCGCAGCCGTTTGACATTGTCGGCGACGACCGGGTGAAAGGGACCGAGCACCGGCCCGAGCGTTCGGGCGCGCTCGAACGCGCGGTCGAGGCATTGCTTATAGAAGTCGTATCCGAACACGTTGACGCCGTAAGATCCGGTCAGGTCGTAGGCCTCGTTCCCATCGAGATCTGTCACCTTCACACCGGCGGACGAAGCGACGAAGGCGCCGGCCGCCAGGTTCTTGCGCACAAATCGGCGGTACTGAAACGGCACCCGGTAGGAGGCGGTGAACTGCAGATCCGAGACGTCCGACTCCACCTCCCGCGTCAGCTTCTCCGTCTCGGCGTAGCGGGTCTTGTAGGTCTCGGAGAGGCGCAGGAAGCCGGAGCGGCGTCGCTCGGCGACCTCCCGGGGCGCGTCGTCGGAGTGGAAGAAGCTCGCCTCATCGTATTCGTAAAACGGCACCAGCTTCGCGACGAAGCGCGAGATCCTGGCGTGGCCGCGCAGCGACGGGTGCTTCGCCTTGGACAACGTCAGTCGCGTGGTTACCCGACGCAGCGTCGCCGTCAATCCGACGGTGCCCACGGCACCCAACGCATAGAGGGCCAATGTCATTGTCTTCTCCTTTCAGTACCCTGAGCGCCCGAAGCATCTTGGCCCGCTTTGGCCAGCAAGAAGAGCTCAACTTTCTGCTGACCAACCGCATCCCGCGCCGGCTGGCGACACAGTTCATTGGCTGGATCAGCAAGGTGAGACAGCCGCTGGTGCGTGACCTTTCGATCGGGCTTTGGCGCCTGTTCGCCGATCCCCGCCTCGACGAGGCGGCCAAACCGGCCTTCGAGAGCTTGCACGACTGCTTCATCCGCGAGCTCAAGCCGGGCGTGCGCCCCATCGATCGCGACCCTGGCGCGCTCACCAGCCCCTGCGACGCCATCGTGGGCGCCTCGGGGACGGTGGACGGCGACGTGGTCATCCAGGCCAAAGGGCTCTTCTACACGCTGCACGATCTCCTCGACGATCCCGAGCTCGAGCGCCTCTACCGCGGCGGTCGCTACGTGACGCTGCGGCTGACGTCGAGCATGTACCACCGGTTTCACGCGCCGTACGATTGCCGGGTCGTCCACCTCAACTACTTCTCGGGCGACACCTGGAACACCAACCCGATCGCGGTCAACCGGGTGGAAAAGCTGTATTGCAGGAACGAGCACGCGGTCATCCAGACCAAGCTCGCGGCCGGTCACGTCGTCACCCTGGTGCCGGTGGCGTCGATCTTGGTCGCGAGCATTCGCCTCCATTTCATCGACGTACCGCTGCACCTGGCGTACGACGGGCCGCGCGCGATTGCTTGCGACGCCGCGTTCGAGAAAGGGGACGAGATGGGGTGGTTCGAGCTCGGATCGACCATCATCGTATTCGCGCCGGATGGGTTCGCGCTCGCCGACGGCGTCGTGCAGGGGAAGGCCGTCAAGATGGGCGAGCCACTCTTGCGGCTCCCGTAGGCCGGCAATCGAGCCCTCAGGCCGCCTCGGCCAGGGGGGGGATGGCGAAGGGGACCTCGGGCCGCAGGGGAACGAGGTGCGCGCGGAAAAGGTCGTGCCCGGCCCGCAGCGTCCGCCGCACGACGCTGGCGCG
>DASRLC010000142.1:0-2356 GCA_035648655.1 Polyangia bacterium | reverse complement strand
GGAGGATCGAGCGGAGGCGAAGGAACCGGAGGGACGAACGGGACGACCGGAGGCTCAGGGGGAACTACGGGCACCGGCTCGGGTGGCGCAGGAGCCAGCGGCAGCGGAGGTCTGACGGGAACAGGCGGATCGGCGTCGGGCGGCGCCACTGGCAGGGGTGGGAGCGGTTCGGGCGGCGTCACAGGGAGCGGTGGCGCTGGAAAGGGCGGTACCGGGACGGGGGGCGCTGGAACTGGTAGCGGCGGCGCGGCCGGTTTCGGTGGGTCAGGCATCGTCACGGGCATGGGCGGTGCCTCGGCCGGACACGGTGGCGCAGGCGGCGAAACGACCGGCCGGGGAGGCTCGGGCGGCACGGCTACGGGCGGCGGTGGCACCGGTGGGGCGGGCACCGGCGGCTCGGGCGCCGGTGGCGCGGCTGCCGGCATGAGCGCCGGCTGCGGCAAGGCGCCCACCATCGCGAGCAGCAACTACAACAACGGCCACCACATCGCGATCACGGTCGGCAGCATGGCGCGCGAGTATATCCTCAATGTACCGACCAACTACGACAACACCCACCCTTACAAGTTCGTCATCGCCTATCACGAGCTCAATGGCAACGACGACGAGATGTATCGGAATAGCTACTACCATCTCCTTCCTCTCTCCAACAACACGACGATCTTCGTGGCCCCCAACGGGCAGCAAAATGGTGCGAACTGCACGCAAGCCTCGGGGTGCGGATGGCCCAACCCGAATGATTCGGACATGCTCTTCGCCGACGCCGTCGAGAGCCAGATCGAGCAGAACTTCTGCGTCGATACGAACCGCATCTTCGCCACCGGCTGGAGTTACGGTGCGAGTATGTCCGAGCAAACCGCCTGCGAGAGGCCGCTTAGCGGAGAAACACATGGATGGGGGGTTCGCGCCATCGCGGTCTACTCCGTCGCCTATCTCAGCAACACCGACAACTGTAAGGCCAGCTCTAGCAAACCCGTTGCCTACTACGCCTCCCACGGGACGAACGATACCGTGCTGCCCTACAGCGGGGGGGTGTCCATTGCCCAAACCTGGGCCGCGGCCGACGGCTGCACAGCAGAGACCCCTACGCAGGCGACCGGCAATCATGTCTGCACTGACTTCACGGGCTGCTCGGGAGGGTATCCGGTGGAATTTTGCTCCTTCGTTGGTCCCCACACCCCCGACCCCACGGATCCCGGGCAGAAGACCAGCTGGGAGTATCAGAACGTCTGGACCTTCCTCACTCAGTTCTGATCCGGCCACGACCGGGAGTCGCAAACCTCTTCCGGACGGAGGCCTCGCTCCACGAGAGCGCCGAAGCAGACGGCGCTGGCGCCGAAACACGTTCCGTGGCAGCCATCTGCTAACCGCCCTCGTCATCTCAGCCAGCTGTCAGTGCCCGTATCCTGCCGCCACGATGTTGGCCTGAATCGCGTCATCGGTCGCGTCTGAAGGGTTGCCGTTGGTCATGGCGCCTTCGAAGAAGGTTCCCGTGCCGCCGTTGCTTCCATCTCCCCCGGTCCCCAAGATGATTGCACCTTCCAATTTCTTCGGGCTGTAGCCGGGCGAAGGACGTGTGCCGTCCCACATCGTGCTCAACGTGCCGGACTGCGCATCGCTCGCCTTGAGCGTGAAGTGGTTGCCGGATGGACCTTTCAACATGGCGGTCGCGAAGTTGGCGATCACCGACTTGTCGTTCGGCGACGTCGAGGTGGTTTGCCACCCGCCCTGATTGCTCTTGAACATTCCGTTTTCGAGGTCGGCCGCAATCCAAGGGCCGCTGCCCTGCCCCTGTCCCCCCCACGTCGTGTCGGATCCCCAGTAAACGGCTTCCATCGTCCCGTTGCCGTCGTCCACCCCGGTCGTCTCTGCGTTCCCATAATCGAAGCAGCACTGGTTGCTATAGCGCTTTCCATCGACGACCATGTACATCGCCTCCGGCTGGTCGCCTTTCGCGACGCCGGTCGTGGCGTTGTTCCGGTAGGCGACGTTCGTCGAGTAACCCGTGACATAAATTCCGTGGACGGTGTGACCGTTCAGCGTGATCAGCCCGGATGCGGCATTGGCTTCGGTTCCCCCATTCGATAACCAGTGCGCCACCGGCGACTTGACGAGATCGTTGTGATTCGGGGACTGATCGTAGAGGATCGAAATCGTACACGTCGTGCCGGAGCAGAACGCGGTTTGGACGGATATGTCAGCGTATCCTCCGCCAGTGAGCGCCGGGACATCCTTGGTGGAGTTGTCCGAAGCTCGCCGCAGCTGGTAGAGCTTTCCGCTGTAGGCAGCGTAGAGCCCGCGGACCGTGCTGTGCGCAGCCACGCACGGGGTGCCAGCGGCCTGATAGATGTCACAC
>DASRLC010000141.1:0-43719 GCA_035648655.1 Polyangia bacterium | reverse complement strand
TCGGTCTCGGTGGCGCGGCGCTGGGCTGCCTGTTGTTCTACCCGGCCGCCGCGGTGCGTTCGTACAACCTGTTCCTGCTGGCGCTCTTCGTGCTGGCCTCCGGGATCACGCTGCTCCAGGTGGCGGCCAACCCCTTCGTGGCCGCGCTCGGCAGGCCCGAGACGGCGTCGTCGCGGCTGACGCTCACGCAGGCCTTCAACTCGCTGGGGACCACCATCGCGCCGCAGTTCGGGGCGTTGCTGATTCTGTCGACCGTCGCCAAGTCGTCGTCGGAGATCGCGCACATGACCCCGGCCGCCGCCGACGCCTATCGGCTGGCCGAGGCCTCCTCGGTGCAGCACCCCTACCTGGGGCTGGCGGCCACCCTGGTGCTGCTGGCGATCGCGATCGCGCTCTTCAAGCTGCCCAAGATCGAGGACGTCACGCCGATGGCCGATCCGAGCGCCCGCGGCATCCACCGCAGCGCCTGGAGCTACCCGCAGCTGGTGCTGGGCGCGATCGCCATCTTTCTGTACGTCGGCGGCGAGGTCTCGATCGGCAGCTTCTTGGTCAACTACTTCAAGGAGCCGACCATCCGTGGGCTGACCGAATCCGAGGGCGCCAAGCTGGTCGTCTATTATTGGGGCGGCGCCATGGTGGGCCGCTTCATCGGCACGATGACGCTGCGGATGTGGAAGCCGGCCAAGGTGCTCACGGGACACGCGCTGGCGGCGCTCGCCCTGGTGCTCTTGACGATGGGGACGCACGGCTCGCTGGCCACCTGGTCGATCATCGCGGTCGGCTTCTTCAACTCGATCATGTTCCCGACCATCTTCACGCTGGCGATCGACGGCCTCGGCGAGCACACCAGCCAAGGCTCGGGGATCCTGTGCATGGCCATCGTGGGCGGCGCCATCGTGCCGGTGGCGCAGGGCGCGCTGGCCGACGCGATCGGCATTCACCACTGCTTCATCGTGGCGGCGCTCTGCTACGTCTACATCGCCTGGTACGGCCTCAAGATCCGCCGCCTTGCGCCCCACGCCGCCGCCTGAGCGTCCCATGGGCAAGCGCCGGTGGTGCGGCGCTGATCGTCTGACCACCATAGCGGCCGACAGTCGGCCCGGGCGCGCGCCGGGCTGGGTGGTATAAGTCGACTGCTTTGATAAGCGACGCTCTGAAAAAGGGGATCAACCGCGCGCCGGCGCGGGCCATGTTGAAGGCCACCGGCCTCACCAACGCCGACCTGGACAAGCCGCTCATCGCGGTGGCCAATACCTGGACCGACGCCACGCCCTGCAACATGCACCTGCGCGATCTGGCGGTGCACGTCAAAGAGGGGATCCGCGCCGCCGGCGGCACCCCGATCGAGTTCAACACCATCGTGGTCTCCGACGGGATCAGCATGGGGACCGAGGGGATGCGCGCGTCCCTGGTCTCGCGCGAGGTGATCGCCGACTCGATCGAGCTGGCCGTGCGCGGCGCGATGTGCGACGGCGTCGTGGCGCTCTCGGGCTGCGACAAGACCCTCCCGGGAACGATGATGGCGCTGGCGCGGCTCGACGTGCCGGGGCTCATGCTCTACGGCGGATCGATCATGCCCGGCAACTACCGCGGCAAGCTGGTCACCGTGCAGGACATGTTCGAGGCGGTCGGGGCCTGCGCGGCCGGCCGCATCACCGAGACCGAGCTGCGCGCGCTCGAGGACGTGGCCTGTCCGGGGGCCGGCGCCTGTGGTGGGCAGTTCACCGCCAACACCATGTCGATGGCCGGCGAGATGCTGGGCCTGTCACCGATGGGCCTCAACGACATCCCGGCCGTCGACCCGCGCAAGAATGCGGCCGCCGTGCGCGCCGGAAAGATCGTCATGCGTCTCTGCACCGAGGACCTGCGCCCGAGCAAGATCCTGACCCGGGCGGCGTTCGAGAACGCCATCACCGCCGTCGCCACCACGGCTGGCTCGACCAACGCCGTGTTGCACCTGCTGGCGTTGGCCAGGGAAGCGGGCGTGCCTCTCACGCTGGAGGACTTCGATCAGATCTCGGCCCGCACGCCGACACTGGCCGACCTCAAACCCGGGGGCCGTTTCTTCGCGGTCGATCTCGAGCGGGCGGGTGGCGTTCGCTTGGTCGCCAAGCGTCTCCTCGAGGCGGGGCTGCTCAAGGAGAACCTGACCGTCGGTGGCAACACCATCGTCGAGGAGGCGGAGGGCGCCGTCGAGACCCCCGGGCAGCAGGTGGTGCGCCCGCTCGATAGGCCGCTCAGCCCACGCGGCGGGTTCGCGATCTTGAAAGGATCCCTGGCGCCCGAGGGGGCGGTGGTCAAGCTGGCCGGGCACGATCGCCGCCGGCACACCGGTCCGGCGCGCGTGTTCGACTCCGAGGAGGCCTGCTTCGCGGCGGTGCAGCGGGGCGAGATCAAGGCCGGCGACGTGATCGTGATCCGTTACGAGGGCCCCAAGGGGGGCCCCGGCATGCGCGAGATGCTGGCCGTGACCGGTGCGCTGGTCGGGCAGAAGCTGGACGACAGCGTAGTGCTCCTCACCGACGGGCGGTTCTCGGGCGCCACCCACGGCTTCATGGTCGGCCACGTCGCGCCCGAGGCCCAGGTGGGCGGTCCGATCGCCTTCGTGCGCGACGGCGACCCGATCACGCTCGACGTCGACACGCGCCGCATCGACATCGACTTCGACGTCGAGTCGCGCCGGCCCGGCTGGCAGCCCCCCGCGCCGCGTTTCCGCAAGGGCGTGATGGCCAAATACGCCGCCGCCGTCTCGTCAGCCGCCGAAGGCGCCATCACGCTGCCCGTCGAGCGCTGACGGTTGTCCGCCGACCGCGCTCAGCCCGGCGCGGTACGAAACGACTCCCACAGCGCGCGCACCAGGGGCGAGGTGAGCTTCTTGCGCTGGGTGCAGACGCCGACCCGGAACTCGCCCAGCGCTTCACCGCCGGCGTCCGGCTCGAGCACCCGCACCTTGGAGGCGAGCGGGCTCTCCTCGAGCACGATGCGCGGCACGATGCCGACGCCGCAGCCCAGGCTGACCAGCGCCAAGATCGCCTCGCTCCCTGCGATCTCGCCGTAGACCTGGGGGGTGACCCGCCGGCGGCGGAACCAGCGATCGGCGCTCTCGCGCGCCTGGCCGGACGACGGCAGGACCAGCGGCAGCTCCGCCCAGGGGATGGGGCGGCGGTGGCAGAGGCGCTCGACCTCGCAGGCGGCGCGCGGTGCCGCGAATACCAGCGGCGTGTGGAGCAGCACCCGCGCGACCAGCGCCCGCGGGACCCGCGACGGGATCGCGGCCACGCTCACGTCGACGTGCCCTTCGGCCAGGCGCTCCAGCGCGTCGGCGGCATAGCCGGTCTCGAGCTGGATGTGGATGTCTGGGTGCCGCCGCCGGAAGTCGCTCAACAGCTCGGGAAGAAACGTCTGGCAGGCGGTGACCGACGCGAACACGACGATGGTCCCGGACAGTGCGCCCCGTGGATCTCGCAATGCGCGCTGCAACCCCTCCCAGCGCTCGAGGGTCTCGCGCGCGTGCTCGGCGAAGCGGATCCCGGCCGGCGTCAGCCGCACCGATCGGCGATCGCGTTCGAAGAGCGGCCACCCCGTCTGGCGCTCGAGGCGCTGGATGGTGCGCGAAAGCGCCGAAGGGCTGAGGTGGCAAGCCCGACTGGTGCGCAGGAAGTGCAGCGTCTGCGACAGGTGCAGGAAGAGCCGGAGCGCGTCGTAGTCCACGGGTCTGTCGAGTATTGCAGAAATAGCAACAGTGAGCTGCGATCAAATCAATTTGCGCAACGTCTGCCGGGACTAGGTTTTTGTCTCCGCAGGATCGCGACGGCGAGGACGTCAAGATTCCGTCACGCGGAATTGCTCGGCGCGCCGCGACAAACGGCAAGAAAACCGTTGTCGGCGGCGCACTTTTTCGCGTTCACGTCACGGTCGTGTCGCACTTTGTTTCGGTCTCGCGAAGCGCCGGTAAAACTTCGTGCTCAATGTTGCGCGGGCGGCGTTCGGCGCTCAACATTCGTGGGACCGAACCGATGAACGGGTCGGCATCTTTGAAAATCGAATGAAGGAAAGGACGAGCGTAAGAGCATGAGAAGCGTTGTGACGGGGTTGATGATGTTGGCGGGGTCGGTGGTCCGAGAGAAGGGACAGGGATTCGATGATTTTGGGTGGCGGCGGGAGATGGAGCGGGCGCGCGAGGCGCAGCAGATCGAGTCGGCGATGCCGCAAGCCGCGGCCGGAACCGAGGTCGACTCGACCGTGATCGTGGTGGCCGGGCCGCCCATCGGGACGGCCGACGCGGTTGGCGCCGCGAGCGCGTCGCTGACCAGCGCCGATCCGGGCGAGCAGTCGATCGCGCCGGGTGACTGGGACGTGGCCTGCGAGCGCGGAGAAGGCAATCGTCTGATGTTCGACCGCGACTCGGTGCGCGAGCTGGGCGGCGCGACGTTGTTCCGCTGGGCGCCGGTCGCCGGCGCGGCGCCACAGGCCGACGGCATCATCTACACGGCGGTCGCCGATTGCCGCGAAAAGAGCGTCGAGGCCAGCTGGCCGGGCAAACGACGCGCGACGCGATCGGGCACCTGCGGGCGATTTCTGGTGGACGCGGTCTGCTCGACGCGCAGCGTGGAGAAGACCGCCAAGCCGGAGCAGCGGGATCGCAACGTGCGGCCGCGGGCCGGCGCGCCGCACGCCAGCGCGACGCCCTAAAGCGCGCGCCATCTGAAGGTCCGGGACCGCGTTCGGCGGTCCCGGCTTGATTCCCGCCGCCGTCCTGGGAGTATTCCCCGCATGACGGACTTGGTCCTCACCTTGTTGGGGCCGGATCGGCCGGGAATCGTCGAGCTGGTGGCGGGGGTGATCTCCGCCCACGGCGGCAACTGGCTGGAGAGCCGGATGAGCCGCTTGGCTGGCAAGTTCGCCGGGATCCTGCGCGCCGAGCTGCCGGCCGACCGGGTGGGCGCGGCGCTGCTGGCGCTGGCGGCCCTCGAAACGCGCGGGCTCAAGGTGACCGCCGAGACGGCCGCGCAGGCCGAATCGACCCCCGCGGAACGGCGCATGGAGTTCGAGTTGGTGGGGCTCGATCGTCCGGGGATCGTCCGCGAGATCTCCCAGCTCCTCGCCAACAGCGGCGTCAACGTCGAGGATCTGACCACCAACCGAAGCAGCGCCCCGATGTCGGGCGAGATGCTGTTCGAGGCGCGGGCGCACGTGCTGGTCCCGCCGACGACCGACGTCGCACGCCTGCGCGCCGAGCTCGAACGCCTGGCCAGCGATCTGGTGGTCGAGGTCAAGCTGACGGTTCTGGGCGCCGACCGGCGCGCGGGCTGATCCCGTCATGTCGTCGACGCGGCTCTTGGTCCTGGGCGCCGTGCGGATCTTCCAGCCGGTGCACGGCTACGACGTACGGCGCGAGCTGCTGTCCTGGAAGGTCGATCAATGGGCCAACGTGGCGCCCGGGTCGATCTACAACGCGCTCAAGTCGCTGACCAAGGACAAGTTCCTCAAGGTGGCCGGGACCGGGCAGATCGGCGGCCGCCCGGAGCGCACCCAGTACAGCCTGACGGCCGACGGCGAGAGGGAATACCAGGCGCTCCTGCGCTCGACCTGGTGGAACGTCGCCCCGCCGGTCGACGCGCTGATGGCGGCCCTCTGCTTCATGCCAGCGTTGAATCGCGAAGAGCTGGTCGCCGCGCTCGAGCATCGCATCGGTCAGGTCGAAGGGGCGCTCAAACACATCGCCTTCGCGCGCAAGGAGATCCGACCACCGGAGACGCCGGAGCACGTCAAGGAGCTCCACGATCTGATGAGCGCGCGTCTGGCGTCCGAGATCCCCTGGGCTAAGACGCTCCTCGAACGGCTCGCGCGTGGGGAGTACGCGGACCACAAGAAGACGCCGGGGCAGCTGGCCCAGAACGGCCGGCGCGCGCGGGGGGAGCGGGGACCGCCCTCCGGCGGGACCGGCAAGCCGACCAAGCGCGGGACCCCCAAAAAATCCGCTTGACGGGTATTAGTCAAATTTGAATAATCCACGCCGGAGCAAGGTGGTGGGCGAGACGAATCAGACGATGGTCGAGGCGCGCGGGCCGGCGCGAACCTTCCGGACCCGCGCCGGCGCCGTCGAGGCGGTGGCCGGGGTCGACTTCGCGATTGGCGTGCGCGAGATCGGCGGGTCCCTGGGGCCCAACGGGGCCGGGAAGACCACCACCCAGCGGATGCTTTCCACGCTGCTGGCGCCGACCGCACGGGCCGCCGTGCGCGG
Source organism: Polyangia bacterium (assembly GCA_035648655.1). Classification (GTDB taxonomy): domain Bacteria; phylum Myxococcota_A; class Polyangia; order Fen-1088; family Fen-1088; genus JADGRB01. The sequence continues at coordinate 37,475 of DASRLC010000141.1, read as the reverse complement.
CGACTTCGGCTCGGGCTCAGTCGCGGTCGGCTTCATCGCCACCCTGCTGCTGGCCGTCGCCGGCGTCGCCGCCGGCACGCGGACGTTCCACCGTGAAAGCGCCTAGGCCGTGACGAGCGCCCGGCACCTACTTGAGCGGGAGCGAATCTCCCGGCTTGAGCTCGACGACTTTGGCGTTCACCTTCTCCTTCTTGAGGGCGGCCCGCAGCTCGTCGGGGGTCCCGGCCAGCGCGGGGAAGGTGCCGAAGTGCATCGGGATGACGGTCTTGACCTTGAGCAGCTTGGCGGCCAGCGCGGCGCCGGTGGGATCCATCGTGAAATGTCCCCCGATGGGGAGCATCGCGATGGTGGGGTGATAGCGCTCGGCGATCAGCGACATCCCCGGGAACACGTCGGTGTCGCCCGCGTGGTAGATGGTCGGCCCCTTCGCAATCTCGATCACGAAGCCCAGTGCCGGACCGCTGTACTTGGGGCCCGCCTTGTCCTGTCCGAAGCCGCCCGAATGAAGCGCCTCGACGACGTGGATGGTGGCGTCCTTGACCACGGTGGTCCCGCCCATGTTCATCCCCTCGGTGTTCTGCGCGCCGATCAGGCTGGCCAGCTCGTACGAGGTGATGACCTTGGCGCCGGTCAGCTTGGCCAGCTCGGCGGTGTTGCCGACGTGATCGAAATGGCCGTGCGTGACGAGGATGGCGTCGAGCGCCTTGGGGTGCTCGATCTTCGGCGCGCTCGGATTGTCGAGCCAGGGATCGATGGCGATGACGGCGCCCGCCGGGGTCGTGATGATGAAGGCGGAGTGTCCCCACCAGGTCGCGACGGTGACGCCTGGGGCGGGAGCGCCCGCAACCGGCTTCGCCCCCGGGGCGACGGCGGGTTTGTCGGCCGCGAACGCGCCCGACGAGAGTGCCAGCGCCAACGAAAAGGCGAGCGGGAACCTGAGCTTCTTCATGGTGTCTCTCCTGGTGGCGAAATGGAAACCGCCGCCAATGTAGTCGATCGCCACGCGGTCGGCGCAAGCGAAACCGCCTTGCGCCTTGACAGGGGGAGGGGCGTCGACTATCGACCCGGTGTCGACGTAGCCCTGTCCGGGACCCTTGGAGTGTCAGGACAGTTGGAAAGGACGCCATGAAAGCCATCGTTTCGGTTCGGGAGGCGGTAAAGAACTACACGCTCGGCAACGTCGTCGTTCCGGCGCTTCGGGGCGTCACGTTGGACGTGGAGGCGGGTGATTTCATTTCCATTGCCGGACCGTCGGGGAGCGGCAAGACCACGTTGCTCAATCTGATCGGTTGCGTCGACACGCCGACCTCGGGGGTGGTCGAGGTGACGGGCAAGGACACCCGCCAACTGTCCGAGCGCGAATTGACCGACCTGCGGTTGCGCACGATTGGCTTCATCTTTCAGAGCTTCAACCTGGTGGCGGTGCTGACGGTGTTTCAAAACATCGAGTTGCCGCTGCTGCTGCAGCGCCAACTCTCCGGGCCGGAACGCAAGGCGCGCGTGCTCGGACTCCTCGAGAAGGTGGGCATTCGTGAGTACGCCAAACATCGGCCGAGCGAGCTGTCGGGCGGGCAGCGGCAGCGCGTCGCGATCGCGCGCGCGCTCGTCACGCGGCCGCAACTGGTGCTGGCCGACGAGCCGACCGCCAACCTCGACTCGGTCACCGGGCAGACCATCCTGGATCTCATGAAGGAGCTCAATCGCACCGAGAAGACGACCTTCATCTTCTCGACGCACGATCAGCAGGTGATGGCGCACGCCAACGCCATCGTGCGGCTGGCCGACGGCAAGCTGGTCGATCGGGTGACGCCGGCTGAAATGGCCGCCGCGCACGGAGCACGGGTGTGAAAGGTTGGTTCGCCACGCTGGGCGTCGTCGCGCAGATGGCGTTCCGGAACCTGTTCGCCAGCCGCCTCAAGACCATCATCGTCGGCGGCATCATCTTCTTCGGCGGCTTGCTGGTGGTGGTCGGCAACTCGCTGCTCGACAGCTTGGTCGCTTCGATGAGCCGCAGCGTGATCGGCAGCGTCGCGGGCCACATCCAGGTCTACAACGCCCAGTCCAAGGACAAGTTGGAGGTGATGGGGCGGATGATGATGGGCGATCCCGATCTGTCGCAGCTCGACGACTTCGCCAAGGTGCGGGCCTCGCTGCTCAAGGTGCCCAACATCAAGTCGGTGGTGCCGATGGGGATCAGCGGCGCGCTGGTCACGTCGGGCAACACCATCGATCTGGCGCTCGAGAAGCTGCGCAACGCGGTCAAAGCGCGGGTTGCGGCCAAGACCGACGCCGATCGCGCCAAGGCCGAGGCGCAGGTAGCCGGCGAGAAGGGCCACGTTCGACAGATCGTCTCGGTGCTGCAGGGCGATCTCAAGAACGCCAAGGCCGTGATGGACGAGAAGACCATCGATCCGGCGGACGTCGAGGCCGTCAACCGCGCGGCCTCCGACGCGTTCTGGTCCGACTTCGACAAGAACCCGTTCGACGGGCTCGAGTTCCTCGAGAATCGAATCGCCAGCCAGGCCGCGGACGCCGATCTGTTGTTTCTCAACTACGTCGGCACCGATTTTCAGGCCTTTCAGAAGTCGTTCGACCGCATGAAGATCGTCGAGGGGACGATCGTCCCGCCCGGCAAGCGCGGCTTCCTGTTCGCCAAGCACGTCTACGAAGAGCAGCTCAAGCTCAAGGCGGCGCGGCGGCTCGATCAGATCAAAGAAGGCATCGAAGCCCAAGGGGAGACCATCGCGACCGATCCCGATCTCAAGCGGATGGTGCGCGAGAACAGCTCGCAGGTGCGCGAGATCCTGCTCCAGCTCGACGCCGCCAAGACCGCCGATTTTCGCGCCAAGCTCCAGCGCGAGCTCGGCAGCCAGGAGACCGACGTCGGCAAGTTGCTGGCGGCTTTTTTCCAGACCGACGACCAGAACTTCCGGGGCCGTTACGACTTCTTCTACAAGGAGCTGGCGCCTTCGCTGGAGCTGTATCGGGTGCGCATCGGCGACGTGCTGACCATCAAGGCCTTCACGCGCTCGGGCTATGTGCAGTCGGTCAACGTGCCGGTCTACGGCACCTTCGAGTTCCAGGGGCTCGAGAAGTCGACGCTGGCGGGCGCGCTGAACCTGATGGACATGGTGTCGTTCCGGGAGCTCTACGGCTTCATGAGCGGCGAGAAGCTGGCCGAGATCCAGGCGCTGCAGAAGGAGGCCGGCGCCCACGACGTGAGCCGCGAGAACGCCGAGGCCGAGCTGTTTGGCAGCAAATCCGACAGCCCCGCCGGCGACGAGACCAAGCCGCCGATCGCGCGAACGGAGCCCGGCTCCGCCGGGCGAAGTCCGTCGCGGGCGGGCGCGGGGACCCTGTCGAGGTCCCCGCGAAGGATCGAGGCCACCACCACCCCGGGCGTCGCGCCGATCATGCGCGACCTGGGCGAATCGCTGGGCGGCAAGCTGCAGCGCGAAGAGGCCCGCAGCCGGGTCTTCCCGCCCGACGAGGTCGAGCGCGGCGTGGTGCTGAACGCGGCGGTCATCCTCAAGGACCCCAAGAAGATCAAAGAGACCATCGCCGCCATCGAGGCCCAGGGAAAGGCGGATGGCCTGACCCTCAAGGCCATCGATTGGCAGGCGGCGGCCGGGCTCATCGGCCAGTTCGTCAACGTGATCCGAATCGTCCTCTACGTGGCGATCCTGATCATCTTCCTGATCGCGCTGGTCATCATCAACAACGCGCTCGTGATGGCGACTCTCGAGCGGGTCAAGGAGATCGGCACCCTGCGCGCCATCGGGGCCCAGCGGCGATTCATCCTGGCCATGTTGGTGGTGGAGTCGATCGTGGTGGGGTTGATCTTCGGCGGCCTCGGCGCCGGCCTGGGCGTGGTGATCGTGAGCATCGTCGGCAAGATCGGGATCCCCGCCCGGTCGGACGTCTGGTTCTTTTTCTTCTCGGGCCCGCGGCTGTACCCCTTCATCGGTACCAGCAACATCATCGCGGCCTTCGCCATCGTGCTGGTGGTGAGCGCCTTCTCCAGCTTCTACCCGGCCTGGATCGCCATGCGGGTCACGCCCCGTCAAGCCATGCAGGAAGAAGAGTAGGAGCCCCGCGATGTCCAAGCTATTCGTCGATCTGACGATCGCCATCCGCAACTTGGTGCAACACCGGCGCCGCACGCTGTTTCTGGGCGCGGCCATCGCGGCGGTCACCGCGCTGCTCGTGCTACTGAACGGCCTGTCGACCGGCGTGCGCGAGACGATGATCGACACGGCCACGACGCTGTCGACCGGGCATGTCAACGTGGGCGGCTTCTACAAGGTGACGGCCGGTCAGGCCGCGCCGGTGGTCACCGACTACAAGAAGGTGTTGGCGGTAGTCGAAAAGACCGTGCCGGAGATGGACTTCGCGGTCCAGCGCGGCCGCGGCTGGGCCAAGTTGGTCTCGGACACCGGCTCGATGCAGGCCGGAATCACGGGCGTCGACATCAAGAGCGAGCCCAAGTTCTCCTCGGTGTTGCAGCTCGAGAGCGGCAAGCTGGAAGATCTGGCGCAGCCTGGGACAATCTTGCTCTTCGACAACCAGGCCGAGAAGCTGGGCGTCAAGGTGGGCGACGCGCTCACGATCTCGGCCCCCACCACCCGCGGCACCAACAACACGATCGACGTCCGGGTCGTGGCCATCGCGCACAGCCTGGGCCTGCTCAGCACCTGGAACTGCTTCATCCCAATCGAGAGCCTCCGCGCCCTCTACCAACTGAATCAGGATTCGACCGGCGTCATCCAGATCATGCTCAAGCGGAAGGACTTCGACCATATCCCCGCCATCGCCGCGCGCCTCCGGCTGACGCTCGAACAGGCCGGCTACCGGGTGATGGAGCCCGACCCGCGCGCCTTCTGGATGAAGTTCCAATCGGTCTCGCGCGAGGATTGGACCGGACAGAAGCTGGACGTCACGACATGGGAGGACGAGATCTCCTTCATGACCTGGACGCTCAAGGCGCTGCAGGGGATGTCGGCGGTTCTGATCGTCATCCTGGTCGCGATCATCATCATTGGCATCATGAACACCATGTGGATCGCGATCCGCGAACGCACCCGCGAGATCGGTACGTTGCGGGCCATCGGCATGCACCGGCGCGAGGTGCTCTGGATGTTCCTGCTGGAATCGCTGATGTTGGGCCTGCTGTCGACCATCGCCGGCGTGCTGATCGGCGCCGCCGTCGCCGCCGCGATCAACGCCGCGCAGGTTCCGGTGCCGACCGGGCTGCAGTTCTTCTTGATGTCCCCACACCTGCACCTGTCGGTGCACGGATCGCTGCTGATTCAGTCGGTCGTGACCATCACGATCGTGACGGGCGTGGCGGCCTTCTACCCGTCGCTCAAGGCGGCGCGCTTGCGGCCGGTCGTCGCGATGTCCCACTTCGGATGAAGCCCCCTGGCCAAGCCCCAGGCAAAGACCTGGGAATGAGGGATCGAGCATGAACAACCAGACCCAAAGACGGATGGGGGCGGCTTCGGTGGCGGCCCTGACCTTGAACCTGATTCCCTGCCTGGGTCCGGCGCGACCGGCCTTCGCGGCCATGAGCGGCCCGGAGATGGTCGACCTTCTCAAGGTCGTCGACAGCCGCCAGAACAGCAACGGCGACTGGCGTGCGGCCGCGTATCTCGAACAGAAGGAAAAGGACAAGGTCGACACCGTCTACGAGACCGAGTATTTCCGCCGCTCGGCCGATCAGAAGTTCATGATCATCTTCACCAAGCCCAAGTCGTCGGCGGGGCAGGGGTATCTGCGCATCGACAAGAACCTGTGGTTCTACGATCCGTCGGTCGGCAAATGGGAGCGCCGCACCGAGCGCGAGCGGATCGGCGGTACCAACTCGCGGCGCTCCGACTTCGACGAGTCGCGGCTGGCCGAGGAGTACGATCCGACCGACGAAGGGGTGGAGAAGCTGGGCGCCTACACCGCGCAGAAGCTGCTGCTCAAGGGGAAGCCGGGGCAGGACCTGGCCTTCCCGATCATCCGCATCTGGATCGACCAGGACACCAAGAACGTCCTCAAGCGGCAGGAATTCGCGCTTTCGGGGCGCCTCTTGCGCACGGCCTACTATCCGAAGTGGAAGAAGATGTATAGCCCCTCGAAGAAGGGCGACGTCTGGTACCCCGAGGAGATTCGCTTTTACGACGAGGTCGAGAAGGCCAACCAGACGCTGGTGCTCATCAAGTCGGTCGACCCCAATCCCTTGCCGCAGAACCTTTTCACGAAGGCCTGGCTCGAGAGCAAGAGTAGGTGATGAGAGCTCGATCCGGCCCAATTGGGTTGGCGTTGCTGCTCGCGCCCTTCGCCGCGTCCTCCGCCTGGGCGCAAGTGGGCAGCGATCGACCGAGTGAGCAGGATCTGTTCGGAGGCGGCAACGCGCCCGCGCCGGCCGCGCCGCCGGCGAATGCCCCCGTGGCCGGTGTGCCGGTACCCCCAGCGGCGGCCGCGACGGGCGCCCCGGCCGGCGGCGGGACCGAGCGCGACCAGGATCTCCTCGGAACCGGCGGCGAATCCAAGTTCCTGGCCGACTACGTGGCCCCCGAAAACCCGCTGCAGATCGGCGGCCAACTCTACCTGCGCGCGCAGTCGACCGCCTCGGGCGGCCAGTCCCCCAGCGCCTGGTCGATCGCGGCGCCCAGCCTGCTCGACGTGTACCTCGACGCGCGCCCCAATCCGCGCGTGCGCGCCTTCATCCTCGGGCGCATGGGCTTCGATCCGACGCTGCCGCCCAACTCGACGGCGGGTGGTTTCGGTACGTCCACCGGCGGCGCGGAGGCCGCCGGCAACCCGACCGGCTTTTCGACCTTCAGCAACACGCGCGGCCCGACCTCGCTGCTGGATCAGATGTGGATCCGCTTCGACATCCTCGAGCGCGTCTTCGTGACCGCCGGCAAGCAGCACGTGCGCTGGGGGACCGGGCACTTCTGGCAGCCGACCGATTACCTGCACCCGGTGCGGCGCAACCCGCTCGACGTGTTCGATGCGCGGCCCGGCACCACGATGCTCAAGCTCAACATCCCCTGGGAAGAGAAGGGCTGGAACTTCTATGGCTTCGCGATCGCCGAGGATCCCGACGCCGCGACGCCGACGCTGCGGCAGGTCGCCGGCGCCTTCCGGGCCGAGGTCGTGCTGGCGGGGGTCGAGCTGGGGATCGACACCTACCTGCGCCGCGATCAGAAGGCGCGCTACGGGTTCGACATGTCGACCGGGATCGGCGACTTCGATGTCTACGCGGACATCGCCGTTCGGCCGGGCGACGACTTCGAGCACTACGACCCCGCGCAGAACGTGATCGGCGTCTTCTCCGGCTACGAGACGCAGGCGGTCGGCGGAGCCACCTACTCGCGCAAGTACAACGACAACGACATGTGGACGGTGGGCGCCGAATATTTCTACAACCACCCGGGCTACACCAACTCATCCCCCTATCCGCAGACGATCCAGTACGTGCTCGACAACCACGCCACCTTGAATCCGACGCTGGCCGCGAACCCGTTCCAGCTGTTGCCGTTCTTCTACCTCGGGCGGCAGTACGGGGCGGTCTATCTCTCGTTGCCGGCGCCCTACTCGTGGAACTACACCACCTTCACGCTATCGACGCTGGGCAACCTCTCGGACCGCTCGTTCATCACCCGCCTCGACTACTCGGTGACCCTACTGACACACCTGTCGTTCGAGGCGTTCGTGGGCGTGCACTACGGCCACATCGGTGGCGAGTTCCGCCTCGAATTGCCGCCGGTCCTGGCCAGCGAGATCGCCTCGATGGTGAACACCACCGTGCTCAACGACTACCCGGTCGTCGATCTGGGCGTCGCGTTGCGCCTCAAGATCTGAGCCGACGCCCCGCTCGGCTCAGTTCTTGGAGTCCTTCGTCGAGTCCTTTTTGGGTCGCGGAATCTGGTAGGTGTCGAGCTTCGACACGAAGGTCCGGCGTGGGATGCCGAGGAGCTGGGCGGCCCGACTCTGATTGCCCGCGCAAGCGGCCAGCGCCGCCATGATGCGGTCGCGCTCGGTTGGCGCGGTGATCTCTTCGGTCGAGAGCCTGGGCGGTGGGGTTCCGCCCGCTGGAACGGTCGCGGTCGCCGACGGCACCAGCTTGTCCATGGGCAGGTGTTCTTCGCCGATGATCGGCCCCGCGCACAGCAGGACCGCGCGCTCGACCATGTTCTTGAGTTCGCGGATGTTTCCCGGCCAGGCGTAAGACTCGAGCAGCGCGAAAATCGGCAGCGGAATGAGCGGCTTGGTCCGCCCGAGATCGCGGCAGATCTGCCGCGCGAAGAGCTCGACCAGATGTCGGATCTCGCCGACCCGAACCCGCAGCGGCGGGATCGTCAGCGTGATGCCGTTGAATCGAAAGTAGAGATCCTGCCGAAAGGTCCCGCGCTTCACCTCGGCTTCCAGGTCGCGGTTGGTGGCCGCGATGAACCGGACGTCGATGTGGCGCGGACGCACGCTCCCGAGGCGCGTCACCTGCCGGGTCTCGATGACCCGCAGCAATTTGGCCTGCGTCGCCAGCGGCAACTCGCCCACCTCATCCAGGAACAGCGTCCCGCCAGCGGCCGTCTCCAGCAAGCCGGGCTTGGCCTGAACCGAGCCCGTGAAGGCGCCCCGCTCGTGGCCGAAGAGCTCGCTCTCCAGCAACGTCTCGGACAGCGCCGCGCAATTGAGGCAGACGTACGGTCCGTCGCGCCGCGGCGAAGAGCGGTGCACCGACTCCGCGAGGAGCTCCTTGCCCACGCCGGTTTCCCCCGCGATGAGCACGTTGATGGTTCCGGCGGCGGCGCGCTCGGCCAGCGCATGCACCCGCCGCATCGCTTCGCCCTCGACCAGTCGGGGATCTGGAAGCACCGCCCTTTCGTCGCGCAGCGTCTCGGGGCGGGTCACCTCGCCGCTGGTGATCCGGCGCTGCACGATCAGCACGGTGGAACCGATCTGCACCGTGTCGCCGATGTTGATGGGGACCCGTTCCCCCGGCTTGACCGGCTGATCCTTGATACGCGTCCCGTTCACGCTCCCCAGGTCTTCGAAGAACATCTCGTCGCCCACGTGCAGGCAGGCGTGCGCACGCGAAGCTAGGGGGTCGTCGACCCGCACCGCGTTGCTCTCCCCGCGACCGATGGTCAGCGCGCCCGAAGCCGGCAGGTTGTAGGTGGCATAGGCGTCCCGCCCGACCACCAGCAGGAAGGCGCTGATCGCCTCCCCGTCCTCGACCTGGGTCGCAACGATGGTGGTCCTCCCTCGCATCGCTCCCGGGCAGTATGTGGAATTCAACCCCGCCTCCGCAAGCCTCACTTGCGCAACTTGAGCAACTCGGCACAACTTGTGCCGGGACGATCCAACAGATCTTATTAAATACAGTTAGTTAGCTGTGGCACAGCCGTTGCCTATAGAGGGCGGCATGCAGACGGAAGAGATGGCTTCGCGGTATGAGAATGTGCTCTATGCCCGTGCCATGCGGCTCGTGCGGAGCCGTTCGGACGCCCTGGATCTGGTGCAAGACACCTACGAGCGGGCGTTGCGGGGTAAGGCCAGCTTCCAGCCTGGTACCAACCTGCGCCACTGGTTGATGACGATCATGTACAACTTGTTCCTCGATCGCTGCCGGCGCCAGGGGCGCGAGCCGCGGTCGCTCGGTCTCGACGAGCACGAGATCGCCAGCCCCGAGCCCTACGCGCCCGAGCCCTGGGAATCGATCACCCAGGAGCAAATCAGCGCCGCGCTGGCCGGTCTCGAGCACCCCTTCCGCGAGGTCTATGAGCTGCGCCTCATCGACAACTGCAGCTACGACGAGATCGCCGACCGCTTGACCATCCCGCGCTCGACGGTGGGCACCCGCCTCATGCGCGCCCGCCACAAGCTCCGCCAGACGCTCTTGAAGCAGGCGGCTTGCTGAGGTCGCTAGGGCAGACGCTCGCCGTCGGCGTCGTAGGCCACGGCGGCTGGTAGGCCGAGCTCGCGCAGCCCCGGCTCGATGACGGCGCGGTCGCCCACGATCACGATGCTGGCCGCGTCGGGATCGATGTAGCGGGCCGCGAGCGTACGGAGATCGTCGGCCGTGGTCCGCTCGAGCGCCGCCGCGAAACGAAGCGGCTCGTCGAGGGGTAGGTCGTAAAGGCCGATCTCGCCGAAGGTGGCCGCGATCCCGCCGGTGGTGGAGAGGCTCTCGGCGACCCGCATGAGCAGGGTGGCGCGCGCCTTGGCGTGCTCCTCGGCGCTGGCGGGCCGTTCGCGCAGGCCGCTGAGCTCGCTCAGCATTTCGCGCACCGCCGGCGCGGTCGACTCGGCGAAGACCGCCGACCGCACCGCGAAGCTGCCCGGGTGATGCAAGAACGCGAAGCTCGACGAGGCGCCGTAGGTGAAGCCGTTCTTCTCGCGGAGATTGAAGTTGAGGCGACTCGTGAAGCTGCCGCCGAGGATGGCGTTCAACATCGCCAGGCCCGACCGATCGACCGACAGCCGGTTGGTGCCCGGCGCCACCAGGCGCACCACGCTCTGGGAGGCACCCGGCCGATCGACGATCACCAGGCGCGGTCGCGGCGGCCAGGGCGGCGGCGTCGGCGCGACCGGCACGGGGGCGGCCTTCCACTCGGCGAACACGGCGTCCAGCCGTTCGCGGAGCTGCGCCTCGTCGAAGTCCCCCGCCACCACCAGCGAGGCATGATTGGGGCGCCAGTAGCCGCTGTGAAACCCGCGCACGTCGTCGAGGGTCAGGTGGGCGATGGTCTGCTCCAGGCCCTCGGTCGGCCGGCCGTACGGGTGGTCGTCGCCGAACAGCACCCGATCGGAGACCACGCCCACGACCGCCTCCGGCTGATCGCGGCGCTGCACGCAGGCGGTCCGACGATCGTGGAGCACCCGCTCCCAATCGCCGTCCGATAGGCGCGGCCGGATGAGCACGTCGGCCGCGATGTCGAGGGCCGCGGCGAAGGTCTCTCGCGGCGCCTGCAACGAGAGCTGCGATCCATCTCGCCCGCTGCCGAGCCAGAGATCGGCGCCCAGGCGCTCGAGCTCGTCGGCGATACCCAAGGCGTCGCGGGCGCCGGCGCCCTCGTCGAGCATCTCGGCGGTCAGCGAGGCGAGGCCGGCCTTGGACGGCGCATCGACCCCGCCGCCGCTGCGGATCATGAGCGCGGCCGAGACGATGGGCGCCACCTGGCGCTGGACCAGCACCACGTCCAACCCATTCGCCAGCGCCGAACGCGCGGCCACCGGGGGCACCACCGTCGGCAGGGGGCCCACCACGGGCGCCGTTTCCATCAGCGCGGGCGACTCGATCATGCGGCCACCGGTTCGGGGATCGTGCGCAGCGCCAGCCGCTTGCCTGCCAACGTACGCGCGAACGCCGCGCGCACCGATTCGCGGGTGGCGTGGCGATACCGTTCGAGATCTCGCGCGACGCCGTCGGGATCGCCCAGCAGGTACTGATAGTGGTTGAGCAGATCGGCGCGGGTCTGCAGGTGGTCGAGCCCCTTGTAGAAGTCGGCCAGGTGCGTGTTGCGGGCCCGTTCGAGCTCGGGCTCGGTGGGGCCTGCGGCCGCGAAGCGGGTCAGCTCGGCGTCCACCGCGGCCCCGATCTCGTCGAGATCGTATCCGGGTTTGGCGGTGGCGCCGGCCTGGAACAGGCTGCTCAGGATCTGCGAGCCCTGGTAGGCGAAGACGTCCTGGGCAATCCGGCGATCGAACACCAGCGCGCGGTAGAGCCGGCTCGACTTGCCGCCGCCCAGGATGTGCGCGGCCAGATCCAGATCGGCGTCGTCGGGCGCGAACAGCGCCGGCGCGTGCCAGGCCAACCGCAGGCGCGGCAGCTGCACCCGATCGGTGAGCGTCATGTCGATGTCTTCGGCCAAGTGCGGCGCCAGCGGGCGGGCGGCGCGCGGCGGCGGCTCGCGCTGGGGCAGCCAACCGAAGTAGCGCTCGACCAGGGCGCGCCCGGTGGCGAGATCGAAGTCACCGGCCACCACCAGGCTGGCGTTCGACGGTCGATAGTAGCGGTCGAAGAAGGCGCGCACGTCGGCGACCGTGGCCGCCTCGATGTCGGCCTGCGAGCCGATGGTCGGCCAGTGGTAGGGGTGCTCCGGGCGGTACATCGCCTCCGAGATGGCCAGCTCGGCGCGGCCATATGGTCGGTTCTCGTAGGATTGCCGCCGCTCGTTGAGCACCACCTTGCGCTGCTTCTCCAGCTCCTCTTCGGTGATGACGTCGGGTAGGGTCGCCAGGCGATCGGCCTCCAGCCAGAGGAAGGTCTCGAGCAGGTTGCGCGGGCCGATCTCGTAATAGTTCGTGCGATCGTTGCTGGTGGTTCCGTTGTTGTGACCGCCCCAGCTCTCCATGATCGCGTCGAAGGCCGGGTAGGGGGCGTTGCGCGAGCCCATGAACATGAGGTGCTCGAAGAGGTGCGCGAAGCCGGTGCGGCCGGGCGATTCGTCCTTGGAACCGACGTGGTACCATAGGTCGACCGCCACCAAGGGGCTCGAGCGATCCGGATGGAGGATCACCGTCAGACCGTTGGACAGCGTGAAGGTGTCGAACTGTATCTTGAGCATCGCGTGGGGAGCGGAACGGCCCGGCAGGTGGCACCACCGTCGGGCGCGGCATCATGGCACGAATCCGTGCTCGACCCCCAGCTAAAGCTCGCCGGGCCCCGGAGGCCGGCCGGGGACCACTGGCGAGAGAACCGCCCGCGGGCGGCCGCCCGTACGGTCGGATTTGCGCTGGCGCTGGCCCTGACCCTGGCGGCGGGTCGTCACGCCCACGCCGATGGCGCCTTGCCCGGCTCGCTGGGGATCCTGTTGCCGGCCGACCAACCGCAGCAGATTGTCCTGGGCACCAACTTCGGCCTCATCTGGTCGGAGGACGCGGGCGCGACCTGGCTGTGGACGTGTGAGCAGGTGCCGACCTCAATGGCGAACATCTACGCGGTCGGTCCGCCGTCGGTCGCCGGGGGCCCGCCGGGCGATCGGTTCTATGCGCTGTCGCCCATCGCCGGTCTGGCCTTCTCCGACGACGGGACCTGCAGCTGGCAGACGGCCGGCGGCGCGCTCACCGGTCAGAGTGCGACCGACTTCTTCGTCGATCCCAGCAACCCGAACCGGGTGCTGGCCGCCGCGGCGGCCACCGACGACGCCGGCGACGTCGGACCGGCGTCGCTCTACGCCTCGTTGGACGGGGGGACGACCTTCGGCGCCACGCCCCTCTTCACGGCCCCCGCCACCGCCGCCATCGTCGGCGTCGAGATCGCCCGCAGCGATCCCAACGTCGTCTACATCTCGTACTACATCCCGATGGCCGACGGCCTTCACCCGTGGCTGGTTGGCTCTTCCGATGGGGGAGCCAGCTGGACGCCCCTCGACGTTCATGCGGCGCTGGGGCTCAACCAGGTGCGGATCTTCGCGGTCGATCCGACCAATCCGGATCTGCTGTACCTGCGGCTCATCGCCAACGGTTCGGAGAGCGTGGCGATCACGCGCGACGGCGGGATGACCTTTACGGAGCCCCTCACCATCACCGGGGGCTCGGTGAGCGCGTTCGCCCGTCTGGCCAGCGGGACGGTCCTGGTGGGCGCACGGATCAACTTCGCGACCGACGGCGGCGGGGCCAGTGGGGCCGGCTACCGCTCGACCGACGGTGGCCTGACCTTCGTCCCCTGGTCGCTCACCCCCCAGCCGCACGTCGTGGGCCTGGCTGAGCGGGTCTCGGGCGGCAAGTCGACGCTTTACATCTCGGGCGAGAATTATGTCGACGGCTGGGCACTGGCCAGCTCCGCCGACGAAGGGGTAACGGTCACGCCCCTGATGAGCTACGATCAGGTTCGCGGCATCAAGTCCTGCGCCCAGCAAACCTGCGCCAACACTTGCAACTACGAGCAGATGCAGGCGGTCTGGGACACCGATGTATGCACCGGGGCCCTACTGGACGCCGGCACCGCGCCGCCGCCGCCGGCCAAGTCGTCCGGGTGTCACTGCGCGGCGGCCGGCGATGAGCGCCCGGGTATGGCGTCGCTGTTGGTCCTAGCGCTGGCCTTGGCCGTGGGGTACCGGCGGCGGTCGCGCCCGCGGGCGGCGGCCTGCCGTACCGGGGCGCGCGGGGGCGCCGATTCACCGTCGGAGATCGGCTCGACAGTCGCCGGAGCGCGGTGTAGATTGAATTTTCTTTGTACACGGCGTCTCCGTACAAGGCTGGGCCCATAGCTCAGCGGTCAGAGCTGGCGGCTCATAACCGCCTGGTCCCTGGTTCGAATCCAGGTGGGCCCACTGCCGACTCGTCGGGTACGTTCGATCTTCCGGTTCAGATGGAGGCACGCATTGCGCGACCAGCTTAAGCGACTCGAAGAGCTACAGACACACGACGCAAAGATTCAAGAGCTGGAAAATTCGCTCAAGGCCATCCCGCTCAAGCTGGCGGCCACCCAGAACGACCTTGCCCGCGTGGAGGGGCTGCTGGGGACTGAGCGGCAGGCGCTTTCGGAGGCCGAAAAGTACTACGGCGAACAGAAAGGCCTGCTGACCGACGACGAGGTCCAGGTGGCGGGCGCCAAGCACAAGCTGGCGCAGGCCAAGAACTCGAAAGAGTACATGGCGGCGCAAAAGGAGATCGAGCAGCGCCGAGAGGGTGTGACCTCGCGCGAAGGCGAGATCACCAAGCTGGTCGGCGCGGTCGACGCGAAGAAGAAGCTGCTGTCGGACCGGTCGAGCGACGTCGAGGCGCTCAAGGCCTCGATCGCCAAGGACGCCGAGGCCGCGCAGGTGCGAATGGGCGAGATCGAGGCGCAGATCGTGGCGCTTCGCGTGGAGCGCGACAAGCTGGCGTCGGAGGTGAAGCCCGACGTGCTCAAGCGCTACGCGACCATCCGGATCCGCCGAGGTTTGGCGGTGGTCAGCGTCCGCGACGGGACCTGCCAGGGCTGCAACATGAACATCCCGCCGCAGCTCTACAACGTTCTGCAGCGCGGGCAGACCATCGAGACCTGCCCCTCCTGCCGTCGGATCATCTATTGGGAGGATCTGATGAAGGATCAGCCGACCGCCAGCCCCCCGGGCTGAGGCGACACCTGGTATAGTCGCTTCGCTTCTCGCTCGAGCTGGACAGGTGGTCGCGGCGGGCTTCGCGCCCGTCGAGGAAAGTCCGGGCTCCGCAGGGCAGGGTGCTGGCTAACGGCCAGTCGGGGTGACTCGAAGGACAGTGCAACAGAAAACAAACCGCCGGACGCCGCAAGGCGGCCGGTAAGGGTGAAACGGTGCGGTAAGAGCGCACCGCCCCCCCGGTGACGGGGGGGGCAAGGCAAACCCCACCTGGAGCAAGACCGGTCCGGGATCGCGAGGCAGCCCGCAAGGGTCGCTTGGCCGGCGTGGCCCGCGTCGATTCGATCCCGAGTTGGTCGCACGAGCCGTTCGGTAACGGGCGGCCCAGAGGAATGACCACCACCGGCGGCAACGCCGGAACAAAACCCGGCTTACGGACGGCTCGGGCGAGAAGCATTTTCGTTTTACGGGGGTCGGCCCGCTGCCGCTCGCGCCCCCCGGTCCCCCCGTGCAGCGCGGCGAAGCTGCGCTGCCCTCGCCTTGGCATACGGAGACGCCCGGTCCCTAGTGTCGCCCGAGCTCGTCCAAATCTAATCTGACGAGCTCCGACTTGGCGAGAAGAGCGACGACTTGTTTGCCACACAAGACAACATCTCTAATCACTGAACCGACTGCCCGGCTCCAGCGCAGACGAAAAGTAGGGAGCTGATAGAGATTCAAAGTGCGTTTGCCGACCAGGAGAACTCTGCCGTCGGGCAGGCAGAGAGAGCCTCGACGAGCGGGGCCTGTCGCGCTTCCGAGCAACTTGCCGTCTGAGAGGCGTCTGGCGAGGGTCGCGTCGCCCACAGCCACCACCGCGACGTCACCGCACGCAAACGGTCTGGTGAGCAGTTTGATCTCACCGGGCGCCGCGTAGTCGCCGAAGTCCGCTCGAAAATCTAGTCCCGGCGCTGAACCGACACACTCACCGCGGGTGGCGTCACGTTCGAATGTCGACGCTCCATAACAGGCTATCCAGCCCGCGGCGCCTCGCATCATTACGGGCCCGCGATGATGCTTGAGCCCATCGGGCCGGGGCGGCACGGCCCCGAGATCCACGGAGGATCCGCTCGGATTCAAGCGAAAAACACGCTCGGGATTCGCCACCAGCGGTCCATCGACGTATGAAAATGTCGGCAGCAGGCCGGGGCCAAGGGGGAGGGGCCATTCTCTGTCGGAGCTGCTTTTCTTGGCTGAGAATGTTTGCACGTGATCGCCGTCGCGACAGCAGACGAGCGGGCTCGCTCCTGGGACGTTCCATAGGTCGTCCGGTTCTCGATCTGCCGTGAGTGCCCAGGTTCCGTCACGCCATATGACGACGCCTTTTCCAGGGTCGCGACCGACTATTTCGCCGTCGGGCATGCAGGCAATAGAATCGACCTCAGGCGCACCGCGGGCTTGGGCGGATCCCACGAGAGCACCGACGAGCACAAGATACGAAAGCCGCATCGCCGTCAGCGCTCGAGAAAATCAGGCACGATCTCACCTGGTGAGTGCACGACCAAGAGATTCCCCGACGTGAACGCTCCGACGTTCAAGAAGCGCGTACGCTCCGCCGGCTTGATGTGAATGCAGCCGTGGCTTGGTTCCAGGTGCACCGGCTGACCGGCTGCAGTCGTGCCTTCGTCATCTGGCGTCGTATGAATCATTTCGCCCATCACAGATTCATTCCGATCAAGCCGACGATTTCGATTGGGATCGCGAAAGTATCGAACGACGAATGGACCAAAATCATTTGAAAACCCAAGTGTCGGGAATCCCGTCGCCGTTCGAGCCGTATTTTCTGGTATCGGGAAATAGGTCGTGAAATCGCTCGTGAATCGTCGCGACCGTCCCGTCCGGTACGATCGCATCGACGCGCCGCTAACTATTGGCGAGGTGACCAGTCTGGTAGAGAACGTGTGTTCTGTCCGCGTTTAAACGCAAAGGAGTGCCCCACGCGATTCTGGACCACTCCCAAGTGTGGGTCACGTAAGGCCCATGTCCGGAGATGACATACGTGCCAGGGGTCGTCTCTTGTGGTCGCATTGTTGGGTAGCGGCGGCCAGCGATCGATCGAATTCCTCCCCAAGCCTCGGTGGTAGCGACAATCTTCTTGCCGATCGTCCAGATCAATCTCTTCGGTGTTGGGAAGAAGTGAAGTTGATCTCCCCTTCACGATACCAGTCTTTCCATGACCAGTTTTCCACTTTGCAATGCGCATCATAGTACGGACGGCGAACGCGAATGAATGGTATGTCCAGGCCCGACCTTCTCATTGCCCTGATGGGGCGCTGAGCCGGGGCGCGAGGTGCCGGGCCGGCGTCGTCATTTCGGGCATGAGCCCCCGTCGGCGCGGGCCGGCACCGGCGCCAAGCCGGCGCCTCCGCGGCGATGAGCAGCAGCCCCAGCGCCGTCGATGGAGGATCTCTAGGAGCGCGGAAGCACTTCGGCGCCGGTGAGGCCGAGGTGGTGATCGGTGGACCAGACCTTTCGGATCTTGAGGCGTTCCATGAAGCAAAGGCTCGAAGCGTCGACGTAGGTCAGCTTGGCGCCGCACAACCGGTCGAGCATTCGTCCGATCTGCTGATCGTGCTTTTCGTCGACCCCGAACAGGGTCAGGCCATCGAGGTTGCCGACAAACGCCCGAAAGGAACGCGCGGCCTCCTCACCGTGTCTGTGCAAAAACCATGAGTACGCCTCCGATACGACCAGGTAGGAAGTAGCCCAACCTGGCCTATGACCGCCGAACAGGGCCCGGGCTCGATCGTGCCATTGATCGCGCGAGCTCAGGAAGGCGATGAAGATTCCGGAGTCCAGGAAGACCCGGTCGATCACGGTCGATCGCGTCCGTAAACCACGTCGTCGACCGTGCCGCTGTCATCCGGACGGCCTTCGACGATTCCAGCGTATTTCATCCAGGGTTTGCCGGTCGGCTGGGCGGCGACGGCCGTTTCGAGGCTGCGGCGGCAGAGCTCGGCAAGCGAGATCCCCTCACGCCGCGCGACCATCTTCGCCCGCGTGTATAGATCCGCGTCGACCGATATCTGCGTCCGAACCATGTTATCACCATAACATTTAGTGATAACACCGGCAAGTCCGCGCCGGAGACGATCCACGCGAAGGGTCAGGCGGCGGTCGTGGCGCGGGCGCGACGGATGCCGAGCAGCGGCGCCAGGAACTGCCCGGTGTACGACCCGGACACCCGGGCGATCTCCTCGGGCGTGCCGGCGGCGATCACCTGGCCGCCGCGCGCGCCCCCTTCGGGGCCGAGATCGATCACGTAGTCGGCGGTCTTCACGACGTCGAGGTTGTGCTCGATGACCAGCACGGTGTTGCCGGAGGCCACCAGGCGCCCGAGGACGGCCAGCAGCTTGCGCACGTCTTCGAAGTGCAGGCCCGTGGTCGGCTCGTCGAGCAGGTAGAGCGTGCGGCCGGTGTCGCGCTTGGCCAGCTCGCGCGAGAGTTTGATCCGCTGCGCCTCGCCGCCCGACAGCGTCGTCGCCGACTGGCCGAGCGCGATGTAACCCAGGCCCACGTCCTCCAGGGTCTGCAGGATCCCGCGCAGCTGCCGGTGGTTCTCGAACAGCGCGAGCGCCTCCGACACCGGCGTCTCGAGCAGGTCGGCGATGCTGCGATCCTTCCACTTCACGCGCAGGGTGGCCTCGTTGTAGCGGCGCCCGCGGCAGACCTCGCAGGTGACGTAGACGTCGGGCAGGAAGTGCATCTCGACCTGCCGCACGCCGTCGCCCTCGCAGGCCTCGCAACGCCCGCCGCGCACGTTGAACGAGAAGCGTCCCGGCAGGTAACCGGAGGCGCGCGCCTCGGGCGTCTGCGCGAAGACCTCGCGGATGGCGTCGAAGGCCTTGGTGTAGGTGGCGGGGTTCGAGCGCGGCGTGCGGCCGATGGGCTTTTGGTCGATGTCGATGACCTTGTCGATGGCGTCGATGCCGGTCAGGCCGGCGTGGCGCCCCACCTGATCGAAGCTGCCGAGCAGCCGGCGCCGCAAGGCCGGCTGCAGGATGCCGTTGATGAGCGACGACTTGCCGGCGCCCGAGACGCCGGTCACCGCCACCAGCACGCCCAGCGGGAACGCCACGTCGATGTTCTTCAAGTTGTGCTCGCGCGCGCCTTTGACGGTGATGAATCCATTCGGCTTGCGCCGCTCGAGCGGGATCTCGATGCGCTCGATGCCGGCCAAGAACTTGCCGGTCAGCGACTCGGGGCTGGCCTTGAGGTCGGCGACCGAGCCTTCGGCGACCACCCGGCCGCCCAGGCGTCCTGCGCCGGGACCGAAGTCAACCACGTAGTCGGCCGATTCGATGGTCTCGGCGTCGTGCTCGACGACGATCACGCTGTTGCCCAGATCCCGCAGGCGCTGCAGCGTCGCGATGAGCCGCAGGTTGTCGCGCTGGTGCAGGCCGATCGACGGCTCGTCGAGGACGTACATGACGCCCGACAGCTCCGAGCCGAGCTGCGAGGCCAGACGGATCCGCTGCGCCTCGCCGCCCGACAGCGTGGCCGCCGAGCGATCGAGCGTCAGGTATTCGAGCCCGACGTCGAGCAGGAACCCGAGACGCGCGTTGACCTCTTTGAGGATCTCGGCGGCGATCTGCGCGCGCGCCCCCTTGAGCCCCAGGCCGGCGAAGTGTTGCGAGGCGCCGGCCACGGTCATGGCCGTGACGTCGACCAGGCTCTTGCCCGCCAGCATGACGGCGCGCGATTCGGGGCGCAGGCGCTGGCCGCCGCAGGCGCGGCAGATCTGATCGCGGAAGTAGCGGCCGTACCATTGGCGCGTGACTTCGGAAGTGGTCTCTTGCATCCGCTTGGTCATGGTGTTGACCACGCCCGCGAAGCGCATGGCCCAGGAGCCGCCGCCATGCTTGCCGTTCCAGGTCACCTTGACCCGCTTGTCGCCGGCGCCGTAGAGGATCACCTCGCGCTGGCGCGGGGTCAGGCTCTTCCAGGGTTTGTCGAGGGGGATGCCGAACTCGCGCGAGACGGCGGCCGCCACGTTGGCCGTCCAGCCGTGGTCGCGGCCGGCGCGATCGCCCCAGGGCTCGATGGCGCCGTCGCCGATCGACTTGTCCGGATCGGGGACGATCAGGTCGGGATCGATCTCCAGCTTCGAGCCGAGGCCGTTGCAGTCGACGCACATGCCGAGCGGGCTGTTGAACGAGAACGATTGCGGCGACAGCTCGGGCAGGCCGACCCCGCAGTCGGGGCAGGCGCGCGACTCGCTGTAGGCGCGCTCGCGGGTCTCGCCCTCGACGGCCACCAGCACCGAGCCGGCGCCGACCTTGACGGCGGTCTCCACCGAGTCGGTCAGGCGCGCGCGGTCGGCGGGGTCGATGCTGAGGCGATCGATCACGATCTCGATGGTGTGCTTCTTCTTCTTGTCGAGCGCGGTGACGTCTTCCAGGCGCTGGATGAGGCCGTTGATGCGCACCCGCGCGAAGCCGGCCTTGCGTGCGTCCTCGAACACCTCGCGGAACTCGCCCTTGCGGTTCTCCGACTTGCGCGCCATCAGCGTCGCGCGCGTCTTGGGCGGCAGCGTGAGCAGCTCGTCGACGATCTCGGCGGCCGAACGGGCCGAGACCTCGCCGCCGCACAGGTGGCAGCGCTGCTCGCCGGCCCGCGCGTACAGCACGCGCAGGTAGTCGTAGATCTCGGTCACCGTGCCGACCGTCGAGCGCGGGTTCGAGGAAGCCGACTTCTGCTCGATGGCGATGGTGGGTGACAGGCCGCGGAGTTGCTCGTACTTGGGCTTCTCCATCTGCCCCAGGAACTGCCGCGCGTACGATGACAGCGACTCGACGTAGCGGCGCTGCCCCTCGGCGTAGAGCGTGTCGAACGCCAGCGACGACTTCCCCGACCCCGAAACGCCCGTGAAGACCACCAGCTTGCGCTTGGGGATCTTCAGCTCGTCGATGGCCAGGTTGTGCTCACGGGCGCCCCGCACGACGATGAACTCCGGCTCGTCGGCCCCGCGCCGCATCTTGCTCAGGATGCTGGCCTCTTTACCGGTCTCCTGAACGACTTGCTTGCTCGACCCCTTGCGACTCACGGCGCCGCCGAGTCTAGCAGCCAACCCCGAACACGCCGCCCCGATCGTGCCTAGCTGTTGCCCTTGGGCTCTTCGTCGTCGGAGAGATAGGCAAAGGTGCGGACCAGGTTGACGATCTGCTCGCGCTGCTGGGGCGTCAGGTCGACGAATTGCACGCCCATACCGGGGTTGATGTTGTCGTAGCTGCCCGGGCGAAACGGGTTCACCCACATCACGCGCCCCTCCAGATTCAGCTGCGGGCCGCCGGGCGGCGTGAAGCTGAGGTTGAGGCGGGTGCCGGGCGCTTCGGGCGCATTGGTGCGGATGAAGATCCCCATCGCGCTGATGTCGGTGATGTACGCGAAGAGGAAATTGTCGGCGCTCTTGTAGTCGACCTCCAAGTCGACCATCACGCGGGTGTGGACGCGGCGGTCGGCGCCGATCCGCCGACGATCGCGTTCCGCCGGAACCGTCACCTCGCGCCGCCGCCTGTCTTTACCTCGCCGTGTCATGTCGTCCAGGTTGGCCGAGTCTACTTGATCTCGAGCGTGCCGAGGCGAACGCGATCCGCGCCGTCGTTGGGCCCGTCGGTGATCTTGAGCCGCTTCCCCTCGCCGCCGGGCCAGAAGCCGATGTAGACCGTGTAGGTACCGGCCGGCGTCGTCATGAGCGGCACGTCGGTCTCCGAGTGGTCGCGCACGTACTCGCCGGGCAGCCAGAAACTGGTCGGAAAGGCGCGGTTGACCGGATCGTGGTCGCCGATCACCCGCGGCGCCGCCGGCCCGTCGAAGTGGACGAAGATCTTGTAGCCGCCGGGCGGGCGGGTCTTGGCCTTGAAGTAGAGATCGAGTGGAATTCGCCCCGGCCGGCGCACGCTCTGCGGGAAGTCGGCGCCCACCAGCTGAATGCTGTCTCCGAAGGTGGCGGTGACCGGGACGCGCCAGGTCCAGGGCGGCTTATCGTTACCGGCCGTCGCGTTCGTGTTGCCCGCCACCGGCGGCGTCCAGACGTTCTTCAGCAGCGGGTTGTCGTCGTGCTGGCCCGGTGCCAGCTGGTTGGAGAGCAGCAGGAACCGCGACGACGACGCGTCGACCGCGTAATAAGGAACGCCCGCCTGCTTGAATGCCGCGTCCAGCGCGGCCAGCTCGTCGGCGGCCACCAGCGCGAAGACCCGCTGCGGGTCGCGCAGGAACGACACCACCCGATCCTGCGACGGCAGATCGATCAGCGTCTGCTTGCCGTAGAAGCTCGAGCCGTGCCCCTCGACCCGGTAGCGCCCGATCTTTTCGCCGTCGCGCGCGAACTTGGCATACGACTCGAGGACCGGCTTGAACGACAGATTGATCGACAGCGCCGGCACGATCACCTGCGTCAGATAGAACGCGAAAAAGATCGCGCAGGCGATCGAACCTTGCAGGCCGTAACGACCGAGGCCGCCGAACAGCCGCGCGGCGCCGCGTCGAATGTGTCCCGCGCGGGTCGGCTGGGCAGCCACCTCGACATCGACCCGTCCGACGCAACGCCCGCGGCCAGCCAGGCCCGCGTAGACACCCAGCGCGGCGACGAGCCCGACCCACAGGATCAGGCTACCGACCACCACGTTGGCCGGCCACCGAATTTTATCGAAGAGGTGCACCGAGGCCAGATCCTCGGGGGCCATGTAGAAGTCGCGGGCGACGATCATGGTCCCGATGGCCATCAGGAGCCCGGCCACCGGTTCGAGCCGTCGGCCCTCCAGCGCCTCGTCGAGGAAGGCGCCGACCGCCAGCGCGATGGCCGGCAGCGCGACGTAGCGGGCCTCGCCGAGGACGATGTCGCGGTAGCTGGAGAACGCGTAGCCCAGGCCGGCGAAGAAGAGCAGGTAGAGCCCGACGAAGGCCAGGCGCGGGTTGGTGCGCGCGCCGGGCGTCGTGTCGCCGTCGAGCCGGATGAGCGGCCGCGCCAGCGCGAAGACCGCCACGGCGCTCCAGGGGAAGAGGCCGAATCCGAGCTCCCGGATCAAGGCCTCGAAGGTGTGCGTGGGCGCGCCGGCGCGCGGGACGCCGCCCAGAAGCGCGGAGTATTTTCCGGCCACGGCGCGGGTCATGCCCAGCGCCAGCAGCACCAGCGCGGAGACCGCGAAGACCGCGAAGACCCAGAACCCGCGCGCGCCGATCTGCCAAGTGCTGGCGCCCAGCGGCCGTCCGGCCCCGATGTCGGGGCCGATCCCTGCTTCGGCCAGGGGGCCGGTGCCGTCGTCGATGAGCGAGGCGTCGATGGGGGTGAGGCCGTACCCGACCACCAGCGCCGCCACCAGAGCCAGCAAAGGCAGGACCACGCCCGACAGCGCGCCGCCGGCCAACGCCCCCAGCGCCAGGCCGATCAGGCCGACCACGAGGTCGAGCGGCCGTCGCCGACCGTTCGGTGGCCAGGCGTAGCGGCCGAGGCCGCCCATCGCCAGCGCCAACCCGGCCAGGAGGGGCGCGTCGGAGGTGAGCTGCCGCGCCTCGAGCACGAAGATCGGCGTCGTGCCGAGCACCAGCGTGCCGAGGAGCCCGGCGCGCCGGCGCAGCAACCCGGCGCCGGCCCAGTACACGGCCATCAGCGCACCCAAGGCGGAGAGCGCGAAGAAGAGGCGCGCGCCGAGCTCGCTGGCGCCGAAGAGCTTGATGCCGAGCGCGACCAACGACAGATCGAGCGGGGGACGCCCGGGATAGCGACCGTCGACGGTGGGATCGAAGAGATTCGCCGACTTGGAGATCTCCCGCGCCTGCTCGGCCAGCTTCAGCTCGGAAGGGTCCCAGAAGCCCGAGCTGCCCAGGCGCGGCAGGCAGAGCGCCAGCGAAAACGCCAGCGCCCAGGCCCAAGTCGGTACGCGGCCCACCGCCGCCCGCACGCGATCGATCATTTACGGAGGGGTGTCGCCCGACGCGGCGCCGCCAAGACCGAGGCTGCCACCGAGACCGAGGCTACCACCGAGACCGAGGCTGCCACCGAGGCCGAGGCTGCCGCCGAGGCCGCCCGCGCCTCCGGCGCCCGCCGTTCCGGTAGTGCCACCGGCACCGGTCCCGATCGAACCGCCGGCGCCGCCCGAACCGCTGGTGCCCCCGGCACCCCCGTCTCCCGTCGAGTTGCTGCCGCCGCATCCCGCACCCATCGTGAAGCACATGCACGAAAGGGAACCGCCCGCGAACTGCAACCCGGAATCGCACTTGGATCCGTTGTACGGATCGCAGTAGGGAGCGGTCGACACGCAGTCGCTGTCCGCCGAGCAGACGACGCCCGCCTGGATGGGAGATGAGCAGGCGCCACCGGCGCAACGGAGCCCGTGGGCGCAGGGGATGCTGTCGCTGCAGGCGTTGCCGCTGGTGGCCGCGGCGGTGCAAATCTGGACGCTGGACGCGTTGGTGGCGCAGTAATAATCCTGCGCGCAGACGTCGCCGACGCCGCTGCATTGTTGGCCACCGGCGATGGTGATCGTCTTGGCGCAAAGGTGTTGGCCCGCGTCGCAGATAATCGTTCCGTCGGTCGGTCCGGCGCAGTCATACGGCGTCGTACAGGTATCCGTCAGCTGCACGCCCTTGCCCTGAAAGACGTAATTGCAGACGCGATCGATGGTCGCCTTCGTCGACGGGGTGATGAGCGGACTGGTACCCCCGAACGCCGCCTTCACCTTGTTGATGCAGTCTTGGGCGTTGGCCGCGCTGTACATCCGCGTGCCACTGGCCGTGGCCTGGGCGGCGCTGTCCGTGCAGAGGCCTTGTTGATAGGTCTCGCAGCTCGTGGCCGTGGCGCCGCAAGAGGTCGAGATCTGACAGACGGCTTCCGCGTATTGCGTGCAGAAGTCGACGGGGGTCGTGGGGCCGCCCGATCCGCCGCCTTTGCATCCGACCAGCGAGAGCAACATCACCGCCACAGACCATCCGTTCAGCTTCTTCATCTCGTGACCTCCACTAAAGAGCGCAGTGTGGCCATGCAGGGACCCCGGGTCAAGCGCGGCAATCGCGGGCGGCATCGCGGGCGCCCAGCTCGTTCCATCGAAGTTGTCAGATGGGTCAAGCGCGCAAGCGAAAATGCACGCTCTCGCCGTGATCGAGGACGGCAATGCGGCGCTCGGCGTCGGGCCGGCTCAGGTCCCGCTCGCGCGCCAGGCGGCGCAGCCAGGCCAGCGGCGCGTCGAGCCGCTCGTAGCTCAGGGGGAACGAGCCGTAGCTGGTGGGGATGAGCACCCGCGCGCCCAGATCCTCGAAGGCGTACACCGCGTCGAGCGGCGAGAGATGCTCCTCGCGCAAGGCGGCGGGCTCGTAGCCGGCGATTGGCAAGAGCGCGACGTCCGGGTGGAACCGGCGGCCGATCTCGCTGAAACCCGAGAAATAGCCGGTGTCGCCGGCCACGTAAGCCGAGATGCCCGGCAGCCGCACCACGTAGCCGCAGGCGCCGCGGCGCACGTAGTCGCCGAAGCCGCCGGTGCCCGAATGGCGTACCGGCACCGCGGTCACCTCGAGGTCGGCGAAGCTGTGGCTGCGCCCGGGATCGAGCTCGATGACGTCGGCGAAGCCCAGCGCGCGCACGAGGCGCGTGCAGTGGGGCGGCACCACCAGCACCGCTTCGCGTGAGATCTTGCGCAGGCTGGCTGGCGAGAGGTGATCGCGGTGGGCGTGCGTGATGAGGACCAGCCCGACATCGTCGAGATCGTCGGGATCGATCCCGGCCGCCTTGGCGCGCCGCAAACCGTAGAAGCTGTTCTCGAACAGCGGGTCGGTCAGGACCCGGGTGCCGGGGGTGGTGATCATGGTGGTGGCGTGTCCCACGAAGGTGATCGAAACCGAGCCGGCCGGCGGACGGGGGACGGCGGCGGCATGCACCGGGGTGGTCCCGGCGCCCAGGCGGCCGAGCGCGGTGGTGAGGAAGCGCATCGACAGCACGAACGGCCAGGCGCTGCGCTCGCGTTTGCGGTGCTCGAAATCCAGCTCGCGCGCGCGCTCGGCGGCTGGGGGGGCGCCCAGGCTCACGCGCCCGGCTCCGGGCCGGCGGTGTCCGCGTCGTCGGCGTGGGGGTCGCGCCGCAGGAAACGCCGCGCCAGGCTCAGGAAGTCGCGGGTCGGGCGGCGTGCGAAACAGAAAGCCCCCGCCACGTAGCCGACGATACCGGCCAAGACCTCCAGCGCGAGGCCGAGGAGATCGTTCCGCCGCAGCGCGAACCGCACGGCGAGCACCCCCGCCAGCAGCGGCAAGCAGGCGGCGAGCGGCGGCAACAAACCGCCGAGCGACGCCGCCAGCGGCACCTGGTCGGCAACCTGGACCAGCCACAGCGACACCAGCGCGTGGGCGGCGTAGGCCGTCGCCACCGCCACGCAGACCCAGCGCGGTCCCATCGGGGCCAGCAACACGATACCGCCGAAGAGCAACAGTGCTTTGCCGATCTCCAGGTACGACAGCAGCATCGGCCGCCCGGCGGCCTGCAGGTAACAGCCGGCGGTATAGCCGAGCGGGTAGGCCAGCGACAGGCTGCTCAGGATGACGAGCATCGGTCCCACGCTGTGCCATTCGGCGTTGAAGACCACCAGCACCAGCGTCGGCGTGATGGCGCCCAGGCCGACCGCCAGCGGAAAATCGAGCAGGGCCAGCAGGCGGGTCGAACGCAGGAAGGCGTCGCGCCGCTGCTGTCCCGCCAGGTGGCCGAAAGACGGAAAGAGCACGTCGCCGATCTGCTCGCCCACCTGCAGCGCCGGCACGTTGGCCAGGTTGTAGGCGTAGTTGTAGGCGCCCATCACGGCCGGCCCGAAGTAGCGCGAGGTCAGCATGTTGTCCCAGCGGCGGGCCAGGAAGCTGGCCCAGTTGCCCAGCGCCAGACGCAGCCCGAACCCGAAGATGCGGCGGGTCACGTCGCGCCGCAGCGGCACCGGCTCGAGCCATCCGGCGCGCCCGTTGACCTTGAAGATCACGACGGCCCGCAGCGTCGAGCGCGCGACGTTCCCCCACACGATCGACATGCCGCCGGTGCGGGTCACCAGCGCCAGCGACACGGCGGTGTAGGCGAAATCGCCGAAGGCGTTGTTGAGGCTGAGCAGCTTGAAGCGCAGGTCCCGCTGCAGGATCCGCTCGGGCACATCGACGATCCGATCGAGCAACGCCGTCACCGACAGCAGCGGGAGGTAGCGCATGATCTGTCGGACGCGGAAAAACGGCCCGATGGCGGGTCCCAGCGCCAGGGCGACCACCAGCGCCACCGCGCAGAGGACGGCGCTGTAGAAGGTGACGTGAAAGAGCACCCGCTGGTCCGAGTCCGGTCGGACCAGCAGGTATTGCCCGAGGCCCAAGTTCGAGAACGACTGCGCGGTGGAGGCCACCACCGAGGCCGCCATCACTTCGCCGTAATCGGCGGGGTCCAGGTAGCGCGCCAGCAGCAGGGTGCCGATGAGGCCGACCGCGCGCGCGCCCAGGTTCGCGACGATGGACCAGGCGATGCCGTGGACGGTTTTCTGGGCGCGCGACACGTCAGGCCCTGGTCGGGCGTCGACACCGTGACTTGGGTCCGCGCCGCTCCATCGTCTCCCGGCCTCCCATCGTACGCCGATCTCGGCAAGATCCCGGCAAGATCCAGAAAGATTGACGGGATCCGTGCTAAGCCACGGCCAACGTGACCACCGACGCGCAGCGCGGCGGGCCCCCACCGGGCGCGCGGGTCGTGATTCTCGGCGGCGGGCTGACCGGCATTTCGACCGCGGTCCACCTGCGGGCGTCCTGGGTGCTGTTCGAGCGCGATGCGCGCCTGGGCGGCCACGCCCGCACCGACGAGCGCGCGGGATATCGGTTCGACAAGACCGGCCATTGGCTGCACCTGCGCGATCCGGCGGTCAAACAGTTGGTCGACGAGCTGCTGCCCGGACAGATGACGCCCATCGCGCGCCGGGCGCGAATCTTCTCCCACGGCGTGCTGACCCGCTATCCGTTCCAGGCCAACCTGCACGGCTTGCCCCCCGAGGTGATTAAGGAGTGCCTGCTGGGGATCGTCGAGGCCAAGGTGCGCGAGGCCCAGATCGGGGCGTCCGGTACCGGCGCCCCGGCCGACTTCGAGGCCTATTGCCTGCGCCACTTCGGCGCCGGGATCTCCAAGCACTTCATGATCCCCTACAACGAGAAGATCTGGGGCGTGCACCCGCGCGAGATCACCGCCGCTTGGTGCTCGCGCTTCGTGCCGTTGCCCAACCTGGAACAGGTGATCGCGGGCGCCGTCGGAGCCGGACCGCCCGAGATGGGCTACAACCAAAGCTTCCTCTACCCAAAGGCGGGCGGCATCGAGACCTTCACGCGCGCGCTGCAGACGCGCATGACCGGCGGCCAGGTGCACACCGGCTCGAGCCCCGACCGCATCGACTGGCGGCGGCGTCGGGTGGAGATCGGCGGTGAGCCGGTCGCCTACCGCGCGTTGGTAGCGACCATCCCGCTGCCCGAGCTGCTCAAACGGATGCCCGGCCTGCCGCCCGAGGTCGAGGCGGCGGCCGCCCGGCTGCGCTGCACGACGCTCCGCTACCTGAACATCGGCGCCCGCGGCAAGCCCCGCGAAGACTGGCACTGGATCTATGTGCCCGAAAAGCGATATCCGTTCTACCGCGTGAACGTGTTTTCGACCGCCATGTCCAGTATGGCCCCCGAAGGCTGCTCGTCGATCTGCGTCGAGATGGCCGATCGCGGGCCGATCACCGAGACCGCCCGCCGCGACACCCTCGCCGCGCTGGTGGCCGCCGGGGCGCTGGGCGACGTCGGCGACGTGGTGTTCGCCGAGGAGAAGCAGATCGAGTACGCCTACGTCGTGTTCGACCAGCACTACTACCAGGCCACCCGCACCATCTTCGAGTTCCTCGAGGCGCAGGCGATTTACCCGCGCGGCCGCTACGGTGCCTGGACCTACAACGCCATGGAGGACTGCGTGCTGGCCGGGCGCGAGGTGGCGTCGCTCATCGATCGGGCGGTGTCGTGATGGCCGACGGGCCGCACCTCTCGATCGTCATCCCCGTCTATAACGAAGAGGGGATCCTGCGCGGCTCGGTGCTGGAGCTGGAAGAGAAGCTGCGTCGGTTTGGGTGGAGCTATGAGCTCTTGCTGTGCGAGAACGGCTCCCGCGATCGCACCATCGAGATCGGGCGCGAGCTGGAGATCGAGCACCCGGGCGTGCGGATGCTGTCGGCCGGTCAGCCGAACTATGGCCTCGCGATGCGGATGGGGATCCTAGAGGCGCGCGGGACGTTCGTGATCTCCGACGAGATCGATCTGCTCGACACCGAGTTCTACGCGCGCGCCATGGCGCTCCTCGAGCGCAGCGACACCGACCTGGTGGTCGGGTCGAAGGCCATGGTCGGTTCCAACGATCAGAGGCCGCTGTTTCGCCGCACCGCCACCCGCGTCTACAACGGCATGCTGCGCGTGGTCTGCCACTACCCGGGCACCGACACCCACGGCCTCAAGGCCTTCCGGCGCGAGGCGCTGCTCGAGACCGCGCGCCGCTGCGTGCTCGACCGCGATGTCTTCGCCAGCGAGTTCGTGATCCGCGCCCACCGCGAGGGGAAGAAGGTGGTCGAGATCCCCTTCTCCGTGCGCGAGAAGCGCCCGCCGTCGATCAACCTCCTCAAGCGCGTCCCCCACGTCATCAAGAGCGTGGCCAAGCTGGCCGTCTCGGTCCGCCGCGCCTGACGCCCGCCACCCGCCGCGATCGCCTTGCCGGCCGGGGTATACTCACCGGCACCATGGTGGTCGACGGATTGGAGGAAAAAATCCGACAGGCCCTGGTTGGCGTTCGCGGCGACGTCGTGGCGGCCTACCTGTTCGGCAGCCACGCGCGCGGGACGGCCAGAGATGCCAGCGACATAGACGTCGCGATTCTGGTGCGGGGCGATCCGCCATCGACGCTGGAAGGTCTGGGCCTGGACATCTCGGCGGATCTCGAGCGCGATCTCGGTTGCCCGGTCGATCTTGTGGTCCTCAACCGCGGTCCCTGGGATCTTGTACACCGAGTGCTGCGCGACGGCCGGCTCGTGCTGGAGCGCGATCGATCCGCGCGCATTCAATTCGAGGTCCGGGCCCGCAATCAGTACTTCGACATGCTGCCGATCTGGCAACGCTACCGAAGCGGCCACGATCGGACCCCATGACCGACCAAGACCTAGTCGCGAAGAAGCTGGCGCTCGTCGAGACCTACGTGCACGAGCTGCGCACGCTTTCCAGTCCGGGCAACATTGTCAGAGAGGTGCGTGAGCGCCGCTTCGTCGAGCACACTCTTCAAATCGCCATTCAGGCCGCCATCGACGTGGCCTCTCACATCGTGTCCGACGAGAAGCTGGGCGAACCGACGACCAACTCCCAGCTGTTCGACGCCCTCGCGCAGGCGGGCTGGCTGCGGTCCACGCAGTCGGATCAGCTGCGTAAGATGGCCGGCTTTCGAAATTTGCTGGTTCACGGCTACGCCGCCGTCGATCCCGAGATCGTGCGGGAAGTGGTCGAGAGTCACCTCGACGATCTTCTGGAGTTCGTGAACGCCATACGGGGGCGTCTCGGCGGGGCGCGCTAGACGCCGCGAGCCCCTGAATCGTCGGAATACCACGCTCTCTTAGCTGATCCGAATCAGCCGCCAATTTAGGGTTCGCCGTAGGCTGCACACCCGACGCCGTTCGCTTCATCACACTCCTATTGGGAGAGTCGCTTCGACCCTTGCGAAAGAGCGAAGAAACACCGATGACGAATTCTGCACCAGGCAGCGCGCCCTTCCAAATGGGCCGCGGCAACGCCGGATCACCGCTGATGGCGCAGGGAGTGTGTCAGCGCGACGAAACACTCGCCCAAGTTCCCAACCGTTCAAAGGCCGACGGCCCGGGCGTTCTGTCTACCTATCGCAATAACGAGCAGACAGTTGGCTCGCACCCGGTGCGGCGGCTTGGCATAGCACCGGTATGCGGGTCGAGAGCAACGCGAACTGGGACCGACAGTCGGGAGGCATCCGAACGGGCCGAACCCGCGACGGTGTGAGTTACCAGATCAAGATCTCTGGCTAGCGGTCCTTAAATGTCATTTGCGCTCGACTAGAGGCCGAACCAGCCGCGGCGGATGGCTTTGGCGGCGGGGGTGCTTTTCGGATCGACGGTGACGCTCAGCTTGCGCTCGGGGCTCTGTCCGAGGGTGAGCGCCGCCTCGCGGAGCTGATCGCGGCGGAAGAACGTGACCCGCACGCGCGCGCCGGGCGGGTGATCGGCGATCCGCTTGCCGAAGGTCGAGGCCGTGACGCGCGCGCCTTCGACGGCCACGATCTCGTCGTTGAAGGTGAGGCCGGCCTGCCAGGCCGGCGAATCGGGGATCACGTTGCGGACGGTGGTGCGATCGGAGTAGAGCGCCAGGCCGGTCCAGGCGCGGGCGCGGCGGCTGCGCACGGGATC
Source organism: Polyangia bacterium (assembly GCA_035648655.1). Taxonomy (GTDB): domain Bacteria; phylum Myxococcota_A; class Polyangia; order Fen-1088; family Fen-1088; genus JADGRB01. The sequence continues at coordinate 5,968 of DASRLC010000141.1, read as the reverse complement.
GCGCTCGGCGGCCGGTTTGTCGGCCTCGTCCCAGTCGGCGCGCGCCTCGATCGCCAGACCGGCGCGGCGGAGCAGGGCCGGCAGCGGCAATTCTTCCTTGCCGCGCACGTAACGATCGAAGAAGCGATCGACTTTCTTGCCCGCGATCGCCGAGGCGGCCGCGCGCACGTCTGGATCGGTGATCGGCCGATCGCGCGCGCCGAACCGATCCCAGAGCCGGCGCATCATCTCGGGCAGCCCGTGCCGCCCGCCGTTCTCGAGGCGCAGCGTCAGGTCCAGGGCCAGCGCGGTCCAGAACCCCTTTTCGTAGTAGCTGACCGCGCGGTTGGTGAAGTTTTCCGACGGCTTGTACTGCTTGATCCAGGCCTCGAAGGAGAGATCTTCCAGCGAGCTCTCGTTGCGGCCGGGCCGGGTGGCGTACTTGGGCCAGTCGTCGGCGATCATTTTGAGGAACTGCCGCTCGCGCGTGACCCCGGCCCGCAACATGATGACGTGGGCCAGGTAGTCGGTGCAGCCTTCGTAGAGCCAGAGCAGGCGCGTATAGCTCTCTTTCGTATAATCGAAGGGCCCAAGCTGGTCGTCGTGGATGCGTTTGACGTTCCAGGCGTGGAAGAACTCGTGCGCCGCCAGATCGGCGAAGCGGACGTAGCCGGCCTCGTCGTCGAACGACAGGCCGGCGATGTCCATGGTCACCGAGGCGCGGTGCTCGAGGCCCCCCGAGGCGACCGGCAGCGCGTGCACGATGAAGACGTAGCGCTCGAACGGGAAGCCGCCGAATATCCGGCCGGTGGCGGTCACCACCCGCCGCAGGATGTCGGTCAGGCGCCGCGGGTCTCCGTTGGTGCGCCCGTAGAGCGCCAGCTCGAAGCGGGTGTGCCCGACGGAGAAGGCGCGGCTGTGGTGGGCGCCGATCTCGAAGGGGGAGTCGGCCAGCTCGTCGAAGTCGGCCGCGGCGTAGGTGCCGGGCTGGCGTGCGACCGGCGGCAGCGCGGTGGCGACCTGCCAACCGGCGGGGCCCTGCACCACCACCTGGCACGGGCGCCGCGTCTCCCCGTCGACGAAGAAGAACAGGCTGGTGCCGTTCCAGTAGGCGTGGCTGTCGTCGAGGAACGAGGTGCGCACGGTGGCCTCGAAGGCGAAGACGCGGTATCGGATCCGCAGCGGGCGCCCGGCGGTCGCGATGCGCCAGCGTTGCTTGTCGACCCGCACGATCGCCTCCGGCGGCAGCGGGCGGCCGCGCCCGTCGGCGATCTCCAGCCGAAAGACGTGGCGCACGAAGTCGCGCACCATGTAGCTGCCGGGCGCCCAGGTCGGAAACACCAGGTCGACCGTCTGACGGCTGGGCAGGGCCGGGACGCGCATCTCGATCTGGTATTCGTGCGCGGCCGGCTCGGTTATCGAGACGCGGTAGGTGATCGGCTCCTGAACGAACGTGGTAAGCACGGCGGGCATGGCCAAGCAGGATAAGCCGAAAGGCGCTGCGGCCGATGCTGGAGTTGGTGGCCGGGTTGGCGATCGGCTCGCCGATCGGCTGGCTGCCGTCTCGGTCGATCTCGACGCGGTGGCTTGCTACTACCGGATCCACGCGCTCGGCCCGCCGCCCACCGAGCGGGGGCGCTTCGCGGTGCTGCGGCGCTGCCTGCCGCGCTTCGCCGAGCTCTTCGCCCGCCACGGCGTGCGCGCCACCTTCTTCGTGGTGGGCGGCGATCTGGAAGAGGACTCGGAGGGGCGACGCCTGCTGGAGGATTTGGCGCGCGCCGGGCATGAGCTCGCCAACCACACCCATACCCATCCGTACGACTTCGTACGCCTCGACGCGGGCGAGATGGCGGCCGAGATCGACCGGGCGCACGCCGCGATCGGCGCCTGCGCAGGCGCCGCGCCGATCGGCTTTCGGGCACCCGGCTATGAGATCAGCGCCGAGGCGCTCGACCTGCTGCGGGCGCGCGGCTACCGCTACGACTCGTCGGTGTTCCCCTCGCCGCCGTACTACGGCGCCAAGGTGCTCGTGATGTCGGCCATGCGCCTCGTGGGGCGGCGTTCGGGGAGCATCCTGGGCGATCCGCGCGCGCTGTTCGCGCCGCGTGGACCGTACCGCCCGGCGCCCGGCGCGCCTTATCGGCGCGGCGCGGGCGCACTGCTCGAGCTGCCGATCGCGGTCACGCCGGTGGCGCGCCTGCATGTAATCGGCACCAGCCTGATCCTGGCGCCGGCCTGGTTGCGCCGGCATCTGGTGGCGGCGGCGCTGCGCGCGCCGTTTTTCAATCTGGAGCTGCACGGCATCGACCTGGCCGACGCCGAGGCCGACGAGATTCCGCCCGCGCTGGTGGCGCGCCAGCCCGACCTGCGGCGCCCGCTGGCCCTTAAGCTGGCCGCCCTCGACGAGACGCTGGCCGCCGCGCTCGCCGCGGGCGCCCGCTTCGTCACGCTGTCTCAGATCGACGGCTGACGGCGGCGCGTTCGAGGCTGGCGCGGCTCGACGTGGCGGTGTTTCGTCGATTCGCGTCGCGGGTCAGCGCCGCGCGCGACCCGACACCGCCGCCGTGGCAAGATAATCGCAGCGCTCATTTTCGGGTACGCCGGCGTGTCCAGCGACCTTGACGAACTCCACCCGCGGGACGACCGCCAGCTTGCGCTTGATGCGGGCGATGAGTTCCTGATTGGCCTTGGCCTTCCAACCTTTGCTGAGCACGCCGATCGAGTAGCTGGAATCGGTGTAGATCCGGAACCGCCGTCCATCGTCGCCGCCCGCGCCGGCCAGCTCGACGCCCCGCTCGATGGCGGTCAGCTCGGCGATGTTGTTGGTGCCGACGCCCAGGTACTCCCCCATCTCGCGCCGCTGCGCGCCGTCGATCACCACCACCCCGATCCCCATCGGTCCGGGGTTACCCGAGCAGGCGCCGTCGGTCCAGATCTCGACCGCGTTCGGGGGCAGACCGCCGCCGCCGGTTACCGGGGCGGCGCGCGGCGTGCGGGCGGCTTTGCGTGGCGCCCCGCTCGGCGCGGCGGGCGCAGAGTCGGGAATCGGCGGCCCGTCCTCCGGGTCGGGCGTCAGGTTGCCGGGCGATGGACGGTAGCTCTTGGCGTCGGTTTCGCGGTACTTCATATCTGCGCGGCCGTCGGCGTCCAGGACCAACTTCCCCGATTCGTCCGCCCGCACCCAGACCAGCCCCCCTTTGAAGCGCATGCGAGCCCAAGACATCGGCGGCACTATGAACCGAAGCCGGCGCGGCTGGCCAGTCTTGGTCGTCGCGCTCGTCGCGGCCGGCTCGTGCCGGGCCGGCTGCCACCGCGCCGTCGATCGCGCCGCCACGGTCGAGGGGCGCCTGGCGCTGTTTCCCGAGTCGACGCGTATGGTGGCCGCCATCGACGTGGCCAAGCTGCGCGCCAGCCCGGCGGCCGCCAAGCTGGAGGCCCAGGCGCAGCAGAGCCCGGCCGACCTCCACGAGATCGAAGAGTTTGCGCGCCGGACCGGTTTCGACCCGCTGCGCCAGCTCGGGAGCGTCACGGTCGCCTTTCCCGAAGAAGCGCGCGCCCACGGCGAGTTCGGCCTCCTGCTGCGCGCCGACCAGCTCGACGAGACGCGCCTCATCGCCTACGTGCGCGACCAGCTGCAGAAGGGCGGCGACGATCTGGTGGCCACCCCGCACGGGCGGTTCACCCTCTGGTCGTCGCGGCGCGATCCCGACCTGGTCGGCTTCTTCATCGATGCGCATTCGTTCGCGCTCGGTGCCGGCGGCTGGGGCCCGCGGATGGCCGATCTGGCCGAGACCGCGCGCCCCGGCGACAGCGCCGCCACCAACGTCGATCTGGTCCGGCTGGTCGAGCGCGCGGCCGGCACCCACGCGCTGTGGGGCGCGGCGATCGTGCCCGAGGGAACGCGCCGGACGCTGGCGGCCGAGTCGCAGTTCGCAGATGCCGCCGGCATCATGACCCTTTCGGTGGGCGTCGACCTCGGCAAGGGGGCGGGCGCGGTGCTGCTGGCCGACGTCGCCACCGCGGCGCAAGCGGCCGCGCTGGCCGGGAGCGTGACGCAGTCGCTGCGCGACGCCAAGCGGAGCCCGCAGGTGCTGATGTTGGGGCTCGGCCCCTATCTCGACGGCGTGTCGGTTCGCGCCACCGACCACACGTTCGAGCTGAAAGCCGGCCTCGGGGAGCCGGCCTTCGATGATTTGCTGGCCCGCCTGGCGGGTCTCTTGGCGCTGGCCCGTGGCGCCCCGGTGCCGGGCTTCACGCGCTGACGTTACACGCTGATCTGGGCCGGGCCGCCGGCCAGCGGCACCACGTCGTGGAACTTGCGGTAGTCGATCACGCGCCCGCCGTCGGCGTTGGTGGTCAGCACGTCGGCGAAGCGCGCGCCGACGACGATGTCGTCCAGGCTGTACTGCTTGCGGGCGTGCATGGTCTGCCCGATCGTCTCGTCGAACCCAGTCAGCCCCATGTACAGCTCGGCGCCCTGCGCCCGCAGCCGCTCCATGGCATCGGGCCCGAAAAACGGGCTCTTCTCGTCGATGAGGTGCATCGCGCTCCAGGTCAGAAAGAAGACGCCGGTGCGGCTGCGGACCAGCGGGATGTCGATCTGCCGCCGCATGACGTCCCCTTCCAGCGTCCGCTCGGTCGCCAGCAACACCACCATCAGGCGGGCCTCGACGATCCGGTTGCGCCGCCAGTTGGCCATGCGGAACATCATGTGCGGCACGCCGTTGCGCGGCCCGATGATGATCTTGTTCGAGAACAGCACGCGCGACGACGGACGCGAGAATCGGTTGAAGGTGATGCCGGTGATGAGCGCCAGGAACAGAATCCCAGTCACCGCCTCGATCGTGACCACGATGTGCCCGTAGCGGGTCACCGGGTAAAGCTGGCCGTAGCCGATGGTCGCCAGGGTCTGGACGCTGAAATAAAACGCGTCCTCGAACGAGCCGGCGGCGGCGTTGGCGATCGATCCCGGCTGGACGTAGTAGGCGCACGCGAAGATCAGGTTCGTGAGGACGAAGACCAGCGTTACCAGCACGAAGAAGGTGGGCCAGCTCCGCGCCAGCACGAAATGGTAGGCGTCCTTGTGCGGCGCGCGCTCGACGCCGATGGCCTTGATGTTCTGGCGATCGGCGGCCGGCCCCGCCTGCGGACGCACCAGCTTGAGCACGACCGGGGTCTTGTCGCGGCGGGCTGGGACGGGATCGGCCATGCGCCTCAGCCTATGCGGCGCGCGCGTCGCGGGCAAACCGCCCGCGTGGCAAACTGCGTCCGTGCTGTTCGCCGATTACGCGGCGCGCTGGACCGCCTCGGTCCCCGCCCCAGCCGAGTGGTTCACGTATTCGACGGTGGTCGAGCGTGGCCGGGAGTTCCCATTGCTCGGTCTGCGGCTGCCGGGTCGGCGCACGGTGCTGCTGACGGCCGGCTTTCACGGTGACGAGAAGGCCGGTCCCCTCACGCTCCTCGACCACACGCCCGAAATCGTGGCCTACGCGCTCGAGCGCGGCGTCGGTCTGCACATGTATCCCTGTATCAACCCGTCGGGCTTCGAGGTCCACACCCGCTACAACCTGTCGGGCGAGCGGCCCAACAACGACTTTCTCCGCTACGAGCTGGCGCCCGGCGTTTGGGCCGGCGAGCGACGGGTGGGGCAGCCGTACCTGAACGTGACGCCGGTCGGAGACGGCGCCCCCAAGGAGACGGTGGCGCTGGCCCGCCAGCTGGCCGCCTGGCCGGCGCCGTTCGCCGCCCTGGACCTGCACCAAGACAACTTCATCCACGCCGCCTGGTTTTATGCCTACGTCTTCGGCGATCTGGCGGCCTACCGCCCGCTGCTGGCGCGTTCGGGGGCGCTGGTCCCGGTGTTGCGCGGCAGCATCGTCGATTCGGGACAGGCGCCGGGCACCGAGGTCTTCGCCGATCCCGAGGGCTTCATCGTCTGCCACGACGGCAGCATCACCGACAAATGCCAGCACGACGGGGTGCGCTACAC
>DASRLC010000140.1:0-14267 GCA_035648655.1 Polyangia bacterium | reverse complement strand
GCCAAGAACTGGGCCACCTCGACCGCGGGCTCGATGCGCATGCTGAGTGGCGCGCGGCGATCGAAGTCGAGCTCCTCCGGCTCGGCCACCGGACTGTCCGCCGCCGCCGGGCGGGCCGGCGCCTCGGGCTTGAAGAGCTCGTTCATGTAAATCGCCATCCGCCGATTGCCGCTCCGAAGACCGCTGTCGTCCAGAAACTCCTCCAGGTCGTGCCGCAGATCCTCGGCGGATTGATAGCGATCTTGGGGCCGCTTCTCGAGCGCGCGCATCACGATGTGCTCGAGCGCGGTCGGATAATCGCGGCGCACGGCCGTCGGGGGCTGGATGGTCTCGTCGAGGATTCGGCGCATCACCTCCTTGGCGGGTCCGCGGTAAAGGCGCTGGCAGAGCGTGAGCTCGTACAAGATGATGCCGAGGGCAAAGATGTCCGATCGGTAGTCGGCCCCCTCGCCGCGGATTTGCTCGGGCGACATGTACGACGCCTTTCCGGGAAGGATCCCGGACTCCTCGCGCAGCTCGTCCTGGGCGCGCGCGATGCCGAAGTCGACGATCTTGGTCTGGCCCTCGTAGCTGACCAGGATGTTGGTGGGCGAGACGTCGCGGTGCACGATCCGCAGGACCTTCGAGCCCGTCTCGCGCCGGTCGTGGGCGTAAGCCAGGCCAGCCGCCGCCTGGGCCACGATGTGTATGGCGTGCTCCATCGGCAGGTAGTTGTCGACCGCCAGCCCGCGCTTGACGATGTCGGCCACGGTCTCGCCGTGGATGTACTCCATGGCGATGTACTTGACGCCCCCCTCGTCGACGACGTCGTAGACGTGGACGATCGCGGCGTGGTTGAGCTTGGCGGCCAGGCGCGCCTCGTCGAGGAACATCGCGTAGACGCGCGGATTCTGGGCGTAGCGCGGCTGGAGGATCTTGAGTACCACCGGCTTCTCGAAGCCGCCCACCGCCTGCTGACGGGCGATGAAGAGCTCGGCCATTCCGCCCGAGGCCAGATGGCGGAGCACGGCGTAGCGGCCGACTTGCCGGCCGACCAGCTCCAGAGGATTGGCCATCGGGCGCGAATCCTAACCAATTAGGCGCCCGAGCGGCGTTTGATTTTGCCGTCACCCGCGAGTTAGGAATGACCGGCACGTGTCCATCGAGCTTCCCCATGACGCCTCGCTGAGCGGACACCTCGTCGACGGCGTGCTCGGATACCTGACCTGGTCCACCTGCGTCACCTTCGCGGCGGTGGTGGTCTTTCTTCTTTTCGCGATCGCCTTTCATCGCGAGCGGGCCGGGCGAACCCGCGCCCACCACAGCCACGGCAATCGGCCGCGCGACCGGGCGCTGACCTTCGCGGTCGCGCTGACGATGTTCGTCGTCGTAGATGTGACGCTGGCGGCCCGCGCCGCCAGCCAACTGCACGGCGTGTTCTGGCGCTACCCGGACGCGGACCCGAACACGCTGCGGGTCGAGGTGACGGCGCGGCAGTGGTCCTGGACCTTCCGTACCGCCGGGCCCGACGGCCGCTTCGGGACGTCCGACGACGTGGTGACGCTCAACGAGCTCGACGTACCGGTGGGCCGGCCGATCTACCTGAAGCTCCGCTCGCGCGACGTGGTGCACTCGCTCTATCTGCCGAGCTTCCGCACCAAGATCGACGCCGTGCCGGGCAGCACCACGCGCCTTTGGTTCCAGGCCGAGGAGGCGGGGGTCTTCGAGATCGCCTGCGCCCAACACTGCGGGGTCAACCATTACAAGATGCGCGGCCTGCTGATCGCGCGCGCGGAGGACGCCTACCAGGCCTGGCTGGCGCGCGCCGAGACCGATGGCCGGCTGCGCGGCGAGATCGCCGGCAGCGCGAGCTGGGAGACGGGCGGCGCCTGGGATTGGGAGACCGGGCGATGACCGAGCCTGGCGGCCACGGCGACGGGGGCGACGAGATCCCGGCGGCGCCCACCGGTTTCCTGCGGCGCTACGTTTTTTCGACCGATCACAAAGTCATCGGCAAGCAGTTCCTCTTCCTGGGGCTGTCGTTCCTGGCCGTGGGCGGCCTGATGGCGATGCTGATCCGCTGGCAGCTGGCCCGGCCGGGCGTGCCGGTGCCGATCGTGGGCGGCCTGCTGTTCGGCAGCGCTGGCGGCGTCATCTCGCCGGCCGCCTACACCGCGCTCTTCACGATGCACGGAACGATCATGATCTTCTTCGCGGTGACGCCGATCTTGATTGGCGGCTTCGGGAACTTCCTGCTGCCGCTCATGATCGGCGCACGCGACATGGCCTTTCCGCGCCTCAACCTGGCGTCGTTCTGGACCATGGCCGCGGCGACGGGGGTGCTCACCGCCTCCTTCTTCGTGCCGCTCGGCCCGCCGCAGGCCGGCTGGACCGCCTATGCGACGCTATCGACGGCCATCGGCGCGCCGGGCGTTGGCCAGACGCTGTGGGTGGTGGCCATTTATCTCAACGGGGCCTCGTCGGTGATGGGCGCCGTCAACTACATCACGACCGTGATTCGACTGCGGGCACCGGGGATGACTTATTTTCGAATGCCGCTCACGGTGTGGGGGTTCTTCCTGACCTCGATCTTGAACGCGCTCTTCGTGCCGGTGCTGGCGGCGGCGATGGTGTTGCTGTTCTTCGATCGGGTGTTCGGCACGCAGTTCTTCGTGGCGGGAAGCACCGTGGGCGCGGGCGGTGATCCGATCCTCTACCAGCACCTCTTCTGGCTGTTCGGCCACCCCGAGGTCTACATCCTCATCATCCCGGCTTGGGGCATCGTCAGCGATCTCCTGTCGTTCTTCGCGCGCAAACCGGCCTTCGGCTACCGGACCACGGTCTACTCGCTGATCGGCGTGGTGATCCTGTCGACAGCCGTCTACGGCCACCACATGTTCACCACCGGGATGAGCCCGCTTTTGGGCGAGAGCTTCATGGTCCTGACCATGATCATCTCGGTGCCCACATCGCTTCTGTACCTGAACTGGCTGGGGACGCTCTGGCGCGGCGCCACCCGCCTGTCGACGCCGATGTTGTTCTGTCTGGGCCTGGTCTTCACCTTCGGCGTGGGCGGCCTGACGGGTCTATACCTGGCCGACATCGTGGCGGACATGTACCTGCACGACACGTACTTCGTGGTGGGGCATTTTCATTTGATCATGGCGGCGGCGCTGCTGCTGGCGTCCTTCGCGGCGGTCTATTTTTGGTTCCCCAAGATGTTCGGCCGCTTCATGAACGAGAGCCTCGGCAAGCTGCACTTCTGGCCGACCTTCGTCTCGCTGAACGTGGTCTTCATCGGCCAGCTCCTGATCGGCTACGCGGGGATGCAGCGGCGGCTCTACGATCCGTCGGTGTACGATTTTCTGCGGCCGTTGCTGCCGCTCAACCGGTTCATCTCGGAGGCGGCCTACGTCCTCGGCGCCTCGCAACTGATCTTCGTGGTGAACTTCTTCTGGAGCCTATTCCGTGGCGCGCACGCGCCCAAGAACCCGTGGGGCGTGGGCACGCTGGAGTGGACGGTGGCCTCGCCGCCGCCGCACCACAACTTCGATCGACTGCCGGTGGTCGTGCGCGGCCCGCACGAGATGGGTCACCCCGCGGCCTGGGCGCTGGGGCGAGACTGGCTGGCGCAAGACGAGCTACCGATCCACGCACCGGGCGACGGGGTCGCGGCGACTGCCGCGCAAGGCGCGGCGCAATCGCCGCCCGATGGTTCGCCGGAGGGCCCGCCGTGAGCGCGGCGGCCTCGGCCAGGCAACACCGCCGCGAGGTCGACGCCACAGTCGGCCTGGTCATCTTTCTGGGTGCCACCGCCATGCTGTTCGCCGCCTTGCTGCTGGCCTACGCGATCCTGCGCGCCGAAGCGCCGAGCTGGCCGCCGGCCGGCACCCCGCCCTTCCCGCGTGGCGCGGCCACCGTCAATACGGCCGTGCTGTTGGCCGCCAGCCTGGCCCTGCGGCACGCCCGATCGACCGGCCGACGGGCGCCGGCGTTCGGGGCGCTGGCGCTGGGTACACTGTTCTTGGGGCTGCAGGCGCTCCTGTGGCGACATTTGGTGGCGACCCATCTCGGCCCCAGCGCCGGTCCGCTGGGCGACGTCTTCTTTGCGCTTTCCGCGTTTCACGGGCTGCACGTTTTGGGCGGTCTGGTCGCGCTGGCCGTCACGCGGGCCCGCCCGCTGCGCCTGCTGAGCCTCTATTGGGACTTCGTGTTGGCGGTCTGGCTCATCATCTATCTGGCGGTTTGCTGGCTATGAAATCGGCGCGTGCATCGCGCTGGCTCCTGCTCGCGCTGGTCGGGCTGGCACCGGCTTGCCGTCGCGCATCCGGCGGGCCGCCGCCTTTCACCGAACCGCTCGTGCTGGGCGGGCGCACCGTCGCGCCGGTCGCCCTCGAGCGCGGGCGCAATATCTATACCCAGTACTGTCGCCCCTGCCACGGCGACGCCGGCGACGGCCAGGGGCTCTCGGCGGCCGGATTGCAGACGCCGCCGCGCGATTTGCGTCTGGGCGTTTACAAGTTCGCCGCCGTGCCCGCCGGCCAGCTCCCGCGCGACGCCGACTTCGCGCGCACCATCCGCGCCGGTCTGCACGGCACCGCCATGCTGGCCTGGGACGTCCCCGACGCCCAGCTCGACGATCTCATCCAATACGTGAAGGCCTTCGCGCCGCGCTGGCGCACCGAGACGTCCGGCGAGGCCATCGTCGCCACCCCCGATCGCTGGCGCGGGCACGAGACCGAGGCCGCCGAGCGCGGCAAGCGCGTCTACCACGGCCTGGCCCAGTGCGCGGTCGCCTGCCATCCGGCCTACGCCACCAAGGCCGAAATCTACGCCTTCACCAAGGAGCTGACCGGCATGGAGGTTCGGCAGTTCCGTCCCGATCTCTACCTGGCGGTCGCCAAGGACAGCGACTACGGCATCAAGATCCTCCCGCCCGACTTCACCTTCAACCAGCTCCGCGGCGGCGACGCCCCCGAAGACATCTACCGCGCCATCGCCGCCGGCATCGGCGGCACCGCCATGCCGACATGGAAAAATGTGCTACCCGACAGCGATCTGTGGGCCATGGCCCACTACGTTCGATCGCTGGTCGACCTGCGCAACCGCCCGGAGGCCGACACGCTGGCGCGACAACTGCGCGATCAGCCAGCCTGGTCGCCACCGCCTCTACCGGACGCGGGACAAGACAGCGGAAGCGACGGCGCGGGGCTCTAGTCCGTCACGGACGGGGCCGCGAGAGCTTCTGGATCGCGATGGCGACCGCGAAGAAGATGGCCGGTGGCACCAAGAGAAACAGGCCGACGATGCGCAAGGCCGGACTCATGGTCGGCGACTGACCGAGACAGTTGGGACAGAGCGCCCAACTCGGGGTGTCGATCAGCAGCGAGCTGGCGGCGGCGGCGGCGACCGCGATCTTCGGACCAACCTTCCCGTCTATTCTCATCGATGCCTCATGGACGCCTCACATGATGCCTCATCGTTGGCGGACCCGGAACGCCATCTCGAGCATCAGGATCGCCGCCGAGCTCGATGCAAAAATCAGCGCGGCCATGGCCAGACGCGGATCTCGCCGGCGCGCGCCCACGCGCAGGAACACCGCCAGGACGATCCCCACCTTGGCGATCAATAGACCGCAGAGCGCGGTGACGCGGGCGCGACCGCCGACGTCGAGACCCGCGACCACCAATTCGGCGACGGTCAAGCCAACCAAGATCGAGAAGCCGATCACGGTCGCACGCACGCGATCCGGCGCCGTGGAGGTGCCGGACCCGCGAAACGGGCGACCGGAGCTGCCTTCCAGCGCCGCGCCGCTCATCGGGTCGGAACCAGGTAGACGAAGGTGAAGATCGGCATCCAGGCCAGATCGACGAAGTGCCAGTAGAGCGCCACCACTTCCACGGTCTTCGGTTTGGCGCGCCCCAGCCAGACCGCCGTGAGGCAGACCAGGCCCACCAGCACGTGCAGCGCGTGATAGCCGGTGAGGAGGTAGTACGTGGAAGCGAAGAGATCGCCCCTTACCCGCATGGGTACGGCGGCGGTCCAGAGGTGCCGGTACTCGAGCAGCGCGCCGGCCAGGAAGGCGGTCCCCAGCGCCAACGTCGCGCCCAGCCACCCCGAACGGGATCGCCCTGATGATGCGCGCGCGGCGAGCGTCATGGTCAGGCTCGAGATCAACAACGCAAAGGTCATAGCCGCCACTGGCGCCAGGGGCAGCCGCGCGCGAGGATCGGGCCAAGCATCGGCGCGGACCCGCAACATCGCGTAGGCGATGAAGAGGCCGCCGAAGCCCATGGCGTCGGTGGCCAGGAAGGTCCACATGCCGGCGGCGCCCACGCGTGGGGTGGCGCGCGCACCGGCGGCGATCGCGGGCTCCGGGCCCATCGGGATCATCGTCTTTACCGATAACACGATCGCGGGCGGCGTTCATTCGACGCAGCGGTGGGCGATCTCCTCCGAGCTGCGGGCAGTCCCCAGACAGCCGGCCAGGTCGTCGCGCACGTGGAGCGTCTCGCAGCGGGAGAGATCGGATTCGAAGCGACGCGCCAGCTCGGCCCGCCAGCGAACGGCCAGCGCGGCATCGCGGTAGCCCGACTCTTCCAGCTCCAGGTCGACCAGCCTATCGAGGACTGCGCGGCAATCGGCGGCCGACGCCACGTGGCGGTGACAGCCGGCGAAGGCGATCGGTCCCGCCAGGGCGACGGCGAGCACCCAGCGCCCCGTCTCGGTCGCGCGCCTCATCGGAAAAAATGCACCCGAATGGGGGGCGAGAGCGCGGCGACCGGTGCGCCAGCCGGGTCGCGCGCGGGCTCGAACCGCGTCTCGAGCGCGCACTGTCGCGCCGCGGGCCCGAACCCAAATCCGGGATCATCGACCAGATCGACGCGTTCGGCGCGGCCGTCGGCGCGCACCGCCACCCGCAGCACGACCGTCTCCTGATCCACCTGCCGCGCCTCGGCCTCGGCGGGCCAGGGGCAGCTCCAGGCGGATTCATCGAGCGCCACGGCCCGCGCCCGACTGCGCGCGGGCGAGCCGTTCCCGGTACCGCCGACCGCCACCGCGCCGGAGACCGGCGTGCGGCTGGTTCCGCGGGCCATCGTGGTTCCCCCCGCGTACGTAGCGCCCGATCCCACCACGAACGCCGTGCCGGTAAAGTCGACCGGCGCGTCGACCGCGGCCGCCAGCTTGCCGGCGGCCGCCGGCGCGGCAGGTCTGGAGCGCACCGGCGCGGAGCGCGCGTGGACCCGCGGGAGCGACGACGGCTTGACGGCGCTGGGCGTCTCCGCGATCGGTGGTCGAGGGGGCGGCGGAGGTGGCGTCACGTCGACGGTCCGCTCGGCGGCGATCGCCTGGTGGACCTTCGCCGCCAGCGACGCGACGAGCGGCGCGCCCGAAGATCCGAGCCCCCCCACCAACAGCGCGGTCCCGCCGTAGAGCGCCGCGACCACGACCCCACCCGCGAGAAGCCGCCGGCGCCGGCCAGACGGCTCACCCGCGAAGACCAGCTCGGCGACGCGCAGGCGCTCGCGTACCGTCATCGCGTCACGGGTGCGGGTAGCCCGGGCGACGGGGGCGGCGCGGGCGGATCGACCGGCAGCGCGCCGAAGGCGACCCGCGTGATGCCGAGCCCGGTCAGCTCGTCGAGCAGATGCACCACCCGCCGGTGCGCGACGTCGCCGTCGGCCTGGATGACGGCGCGCAGCTCCGGATTCCCGGCCATCGCCGCGCGCGCCCGCGCCTCGAAGGCGCCGTCGTCGGCGACCGGGGTGCCGTTGACCAGCATCGGACCGTGCACCGGCAAGGCGATCGACAAGACCACCTGCACCTCTTCGCCGTGCGCGGCGCGCGGCAGGTCGAGCGGCACGGCCGGGGCAACGATGATCTTGGCGGTGACCACGAAGATCACCAGCAGCACCATCATCACGTCGACCAGCGGCGTGACGTTGATGCCGGAGATGATCCCGCCGCCGTTCGGACCGCTAGCCGACGCCACCCGACACCTCGCGCAGCGGCGGCAGCTGGCGCGGACCGTGCCCCGCATCGGCCACGTAAGCCAGCACCAGATTGGAGAGCACGTCGGTCCCCGCCAGCAGCGCCGCGACCCGCCGCTGTAGGTAGTTGTAAGCGGCCACCGCCGGCAGCGCGACCGCGATGCCGACCGCGGTGGCCACCAACGCCTCGGCGATCCCCGCCATCACCGCCTGCGTCGCCACCTGCCCAGCCGCGGTCGCCCCGTGGGCAGGCGAGGCGTGCCCCAGCTCCTCGAACGCATGGATGACCCCCACCACCGTGCCGAACAGGCCCACGAACGGGGCGTTGTTGCCGACCGTGGCCAGAAACGCCAAGCCGCGCTCGAGCCGACCGCGTTCGAGCGCCACCGCGCTGGCCATCGCCTTGTCGGCCGACTCGCTGCCGCGCCCGCAGAGGCGCAAGCCGGCGTCGGCCACCCGCGCCGCCACCGCCGGGCTGGCCTCCAGCATCCGCCGAGCGCCTTCGAAGTCGCCGTCGTCGAGCAGCGCGTCGAGGGCGCGCGCCAGCACCTCCAGATTGCCGCCCCGCCGCCGCAGATAGAGCCAGCGCTCGATGGCCACCACCAGCGTGGCCGCCGACAGCCCGCCCAGGAGCCAGAGGATCCAGGCCGCGCCGGACGCCAGCAGCAGGTCTTTTGCCGCACCCATGGCTACTGCACGCTCGGGGCGTAGTAGGGATCTTGCGCGTCCTGGCCCTTGATGTAGCAAAGCCCCTGCGCGTTGAGGTGCATCTGCGACTGCGCGCTGAAGGCCATGAACTGCACCAAATCGTCGGGGAACGCCGCCCCGTCGGGGGCGGTGACGCCGTTCAGGTTGAAGGTGACCTGCAGCGGATTCGACTGCGGGTCGTCGCCGCCGGCCGCGCCCGCGTTGGATGAGGGGTTCGGCTGATACGGCGCCCGATCGGGCAACGGCGTGCCGTCCGCGAAGGTGGCCAGCAGGTGTTGCGCGTGAAAGCCGTTCAGATCGAACGGCGTGGTGCTGGTGTCTGCTGGCGCGAAGGCCGCGATGGGATCGAACCGCAGCGCGGCCCCTTCCTGCTTGAGCTTGTCCCAAAAGACATGGTCGACGTGCATGGTCACCTGCGCGATGGCGGCCTGGTCGGGGAAGATCACGATGCCCCGGTTGGCCAGGTCCGCCTCGTCGCCCAGATCCGCGTTGACGCAGTTCAAGTTGGAGGTGCCGTCGTTCCAGCCCATCGTGAAGGTGACCGTGGTGGGCAAGCCGGCGAAGCTGGCCTGGGCCCGCGCGGCGTTGGGATCGCTGCTGTTGGTGTACGTTCCAGTGCCAACGTAGGTAGCGGTCGCGCGGATGAACTTGTCCCAGCCCTTCGTCACCATCGTCGCGTAGTCGGCCTGCCCCTGCGCCGTCAGGTTCAGGTTCCAGGCCGGATAGACCGCCGGCACCGTATCGAATGAGAAGGCGTAACGCTGGCCAGAATCGAAGGCGCCGCCGTCGTCGGCGCTGTTCCAGACGAACATCGGGCTGGCCGGTTCGACCCCGTCCTTGCCGACGAAGCCCGCCGCCTGGTGCGCGTCGAAGACGTACGGCCCGGCCTTGCTGGCGACCACCGGGCCCATGTCGTACCAGGTCTGGTCTTTGGTGGGCATCGAGCTGAGCGTGAGGTTGCCGACCACCACCAGATCCTCGTCGATCGCCATGTTCCAACCGTCGACGAAATAGGGATCGCCTTGGTTGACGGGCTCGAACGGCAACCCGTTGATGCCGAGCGTTTCGCCCGAGAAGGTCACCTCCACGCTGAGCGGCCGGTTGGGCGCGGTCATCGTGAAGTCGATCGTCGGCGACACCAACTGGCCGCCGGCCGGGAAGGCCACCGCGTTGACGTTCGATTTCGAGCCCCCGCCACACCCCAGCGCGGCCAAGCTGCCCAACATCCATCCGAGCTCGATTCTGGTTCGCATCTTTCTCTTCTCCTGTTCGATTGCATTTTTGGGCGACGGTTCCTGGTTCAGGAACCGAGGTCGAATTGGTAGACGCCCACGCTGCCGCCCAGCCCAGACAGCACCTCGGTGTTGAAGGGATTCGTATCGCTCCAGCTGTAGACGCGACCGGCCGCGGGCGCGCAGGGTCGAGCGACGGGCATCGGCGCTCCACCGTCGGCGCCGCCCCCATCGACGGCACCGCCGTCGGAGCCACCGCTCGCGCTGGCCGGAACCAGGCTGCAAAAGTTGGCCTGGTCGAACCAGTGGGCGGGGTTGACCCGCAGCTGCAGCGCGCCGCTGTCGGTCGTGAAGTCGAGATTGCAGACCGCGCCGGCGACCCGCGCCAGATCGTCGATCGGCTCCAGCGCCGAGACCAGCGCGTCGCTGATCTGCACCCGGCCCGCGAAGTCGATCACCGCGCCGTCCTTGGTCGCTTCGCCCGCCAGATAGGCCGTGCCGGTTTGCCCGTCGGCGGCCAGCGGCGCCGGCAACGGGATGGTCTGGTTGTAGCTCTGCGCCGCGGTGTAAAGGCCGATCTCGACCGAAACGGCCTGCCCGGTCTCGCCGTCCGCGCCACCGGCGACCGAGTGCAAGCTCGGATCGAGCAGGTCGACCACGAACTGCTCGGTGGCCTGGACGATCACGACGCCGCTGCGGAAGACGCTGGGCTGGGGGGCATCGATGTTGAAGTAGAGCGGGCCCAGCACGACCTGCGCCTGGTCGAGCCGCACGCTCCACCCCTGCCCGGTCGCGAAGGTCAGCGAGGGGCCTCCGTCGTGGGCCACGCCCCCGGCCTGCAGGGGCATCGAGATCAGATTGCCGCCCGTCGTTCCGCCGCAATTCGCCAGCGCCAGCGCGGCCAACGCCACCAAGGGAGATCGGAGCTTCATCGTCGGCTCTCCGCATCGAAAAGAAGCGACAGCGTCGCCAGCAACGAAAAAGGCGGCGCGGCCGTGAAGTGCTCGGCCGGCACCAGCGTCGGCTCCGAGCGGCTGTTGAAGTTGGAGGCGTAGAAGAATTCGCTCAGCGGATAGCGCGCGTCGGTGAGGTTCTCGGCCAGGAGGCCCACCCGCAGGTAGCTCCAGCGCACGGACGCCGAGGCGTCCAGCTCCAAGGTCGAAGCCGCCGTCTGGCTGAAGGGCAACGCGCGCGGTCCCACGAAGTTGACCGCGAAGCCGGCCGTGCCTGTGAAGCCGTGGTCGAGCAAGCGCCGGCGTCCGAGCTGGCCAAACACGGTGCTGTCCGAGCGCGCGATCAGCGACGGCACGTAGGGGACCAGCGTGCCGTCCTGATCGAAGGTGGCGTGCGCGTAGGTCGCGGAGACCAGCTCGTCGAACCACTTGCCGGTCGCCCGCACCGACACCAGCGCGCCGTCGCGGGTGGTCCCGGTCGATTGGGTGAGGCGGCCCAGCAGCGGGTTGAAGATCAGATCGCGGTCGACGTGGGTATAGAAGCCGACCGCCCGCGCCGAGAGGTCCAGCGGAAAATAGCGGTGGTGAAACAGCAGCCCGCCTTCGCCGGCCGTGATGGTCGCGAACGGTGCGCGCTCGTTCTGGGCGATGTAGGTGGCGTCGAGCGACTGCGCGCCGCGCCCGAAGCTGGCGCTCAACGTCAGCGGCGCCGCCAGCTGCGCCAGGGCCGTGACCTTGGGCTCCGTCGCCAGGCCGGTCGCGGTGTTGCGCTCGGTCGGCAGTCGCGGCCCCGCGTTGTCGAACGGCGCGCAGGTCTGGTTGACGGGCGCGTTCTGGATGAACTCGCCGGCCGTGGCGCATTGATTGAGGACGTCGTAGTCGAAGTACTCCTGGCGCAGACCGCCGCGCAGCGTGAGCCACCGCGTGGGCCGCAGATCGAGATCGGCGTAGACCGCCAGGTTGACGACATCGGTGGTGAGCGACTCGTCGATGGCGTAGGGGATCTGGGTCCCGTAGCGCAGACGCTGGATCTCGGGCGTGGTGTGATCGTAGCGGGCGTAGTAGCCCACCTCGAGCGCCTGCGGCCGGCCCAGCAGCGCGCCGGCCAGCTTGTCGCTGCCGCGGGCCCCCGCGGTGAAGGCGGTGTAGTCCTGCTCGATCATGTCGCCGCGCTGCGGGTGGTAGGTCTGACCGTAGGTCTGATCGTCGAGCAAAAATCCAGTGAAGTCCTCGTCGATACGCAGCGTCCGCCAGGTCAGAAAGATCTGCTGGGCCAGCAGGCCGGTTTCACCCGGGTTCTGTAGATCCAAGGACAGCGTGTAGCGCTCGGCGTCGCCCCCCTGACCGGGATCCTCGCTGCCGTAGTAGCCGATGCGCCCCGACGCGACGTCATCGGCGCGGACCACGCCCGCGCTCTGGAAGTGCGTGCCGTAGGCCGTGCCGAGCAGACGCCAGAGGCCGCGCGCTCCGAGATCGCCCTCGTACTCGGCCATCGCGCTGGCGTTGGTGCTGGCGCGGTTGGTGCCGTAACCGTCGCTCTGAAAGAGCTGCGCCGCCGCGAAGGTCCCTTCACGCTCGTGCTCGGGGGCCCACAGCGCCAGCGTCCGCCGCGTGTTGAACGATCCGAAGCTGGTGCTCAGCTCCAGCCGGCGGTCGACCACGCCCAGCTGATAGTCGGCGCTCCCGGCCTCGGAGAAGTCCCCTTGCTGGGGACTGAACGGGCCCTCGATGACCCGCAAGTTTTTCACCAGCTCGGGGATGATGAAATGCGTATCGGCGTAGCCGTGGCCGTCGGTGTTGTCGACCTCGTTGATGGGAACGCCATCGACGGTGAATTCGATCGCCTGGCCCTGCTCGGCATCGAAACCGCGCAGGAAGACCTGATCGGCGTGCCCGGCGCCCCCTTCGTTGGCGATGAAGATCCCGGGCGCCAGCTGCAGGAGGTCCGACGGCTTCTGGCCCGCAATGGCCGCCAGCTGGCCGACGTCGATCTCCACATCGGAGGCACCGTGGCTGCTGGCCTGCCGTCGACCGCGAACCGTCACGTCGATCGGCGAGATCTCCGCCGGCTTTGGCGCGGGCGCGGCGATCTCCACAGTCGCGACTGGCGCGCCCCCCTGCCGCGTGCTCGGCGGCGTGGCCGCGGGTGGCGGGACGCCGACCGGCCCCGACGCAGCGCCGGGCACCGGCGGCTCGAAGTGAAACAGGAGATGAACCCGGCTGGCGATCGGCACGCCGCCGCGGTTCGCGGGCCTGAACCGCCAGCGCGTCGCCGCGTCCATAGCGGCACGATCGAGCGCCGGCGCGAGGCCCCGCGCCAGCTCGACCCCGCTCACCTCGCCGGTTGGCGAGACGATGGCCGTGATCGCCACGTCGCCGCGCGCCCCGCCGGCCAGCGCCTCCGCCGGGTAGGCCGGGTGAACCTGATCGATCGGGATCGGCGGGACGGCCAGCGCCGGCGCGACGGGCGATGCGGACTCCGGCGGCGCTGGCTCGGCAACCACCGTCGACGGCCAGACGGCGGCCAACCCCCACGCGCAGAGCACGCCGGCGACGGATCGAAATTGAAATGAACGAATGGCGAGACGGCGGGACACGAGAGCCTCCTTCGGCGAATCCGGTGGGGCGCGCGCCGACCGGAAGGTCGTGGCGCCCACCCGCGCCATCACGTCGACGACGGAACGCGCGCGGCGAGCCCGCGGAGGCGCGCCGGGTGGGCGCACGCTCTCCGCGTCGGGATCGGGATTAAGCCGAAGGGGGCGAGGTCTTGGGCGCGCTGGCCAGGAAGAAGGCGCGCGCGATCGGCGGCGCGGCCACCGGCTCCGCGCGGTACACGCTGGGCGGTGGCGTGAAACGAACCGCGACGCGAACGACCGGTGGC
Source organism: Polyangia bacterium (assembly GCA_035648655.1). Classification (GTDB taxonomy): domain Bacteria; phylum Myxococcota_A; class Polyangia; order Fen-1088; family Fen-1088; genus JADGRB01. The sequence continues at coordinate 523 of DASRLC010000140.1, read as the reverse complement.
GCCGAGCCGCCCACGACCGTGAAGGCGGTCGCGCAATGCTCGTGGGCATCGGCGGTCTCGGCGACCTGCGTCTGCCAGGCGTCGACCGAGCGCCGAGCGCCGAGGGTGGGCAAATCGATCGCCAGCCGCGCGACGTGCGTCAGCTCGCCGTGCTCGGCGCAGCGAAAGTGCCGGACCGTCACCTCGTGCGACAGCGCGAAGAACTGGGCCAGCGTCGCCGCCGCCATCACGGCCACCACCAGCGATTTGGCCGCCGCTGAAAAGCCGTGATTTCCCGCACGCCGTCGCATGAGCCCTTCCTAATCGAGTAGACGAAGCCGATCGGATCGTCAAGGATCGATCGCACCGTGGCCCGCTTTACCCGCTTCTTCGCCGCCGGCGCTCTGCTCTTGCTCATGGCCGCCGTGTTTCAGGCCTCCAGCGGCTGCCACGACGATTCGACCGGCTGCTGCATGGTCTGTCCCAGCACCATGTGCGCTTGCGGTGACGGCTGCATCAGCTGCGCGGACAAGTGCATGATGGG
>DASRLC010000139.1:0-15951 GCA_035648655.1 Polyangia bacterium | reverse complement strand
CTCCAACAGGCTGCCGACCTGCAGTCCGTCGCTGTCCAGGATCGTCAGGTACGGTAAAGCGTTGCCGTCGTCGCGGTAGGCGGCGCCAAGGAGATTCCCAGAGGTCCCGACCTGGCAATCACTGGTGCTCTGATCGTTGTTGCTGCCGTTGTGCGTGGGGACGACGCTGGTGTCCCCCCCGACGGAAAGACCGCTGGGCGAGAACCTCCTGACCCTCATGAACCAGGCGGTGGTCGCGTACTTCCACGAAATGATGAACGCCGCGCTGCTCGCCGACCAGACGACGTGCGGCTCGCCCTCGTGCACGCTCTCGAGCTGCACGGTGCGGACGATCTTGAGCCCATCGACGGCGCCCGCGTCGGAGGTGCCCGCGTCGGCGCCGGCCGGAACGCTCAGGAAGGTCGCATAGAGCTGACTCTGGGCGCCGTCGGCCGCAGTCCCGCGGCTGTGCAGGATCACGATCTCGCCGGTCGGGGCCACCGAGACGTCGGCGACATTGAAGAATGGCCCGTCGGCCGTCTTCAGAAGCGCCGTCGCCGCCCCATGGCTGTTCCCGGTCGTCTGATCGAAGACCTGCACGTAAATAAAGTTGCCGCCGGTGCCCGCGTCGACGCCGCCGTCCGACGGAGGGGTGACCTGGCCGCTAAAGACGAAGAGCTGGTTCCCGTCGCGCACCCCGAGGCCCGATGTGAAGGTCGGGTTCGGATCGCCCTGCGCGATGTTCCCAAACGACGTCTGCGGGCTCTGGCAGCTGTTCGCGCCGTTGCCCGCTGTGCCGCCCGCACCCGACCCGCCGTTCCCGCTGCCGGCGTGGCCGCCGGAGCTACTGCCGCCGGTGCCACCGCCATTGCCGCCGGTTCCGTTGCCGCCACTGCCGCCGCCACCGGCTCCGCTGCCGCCGGCCCCAGCGGTGACCTTGAAGTCCTTGGTGGTGGGGTCGTAGTCCTTGTCGATGGCGGGATCGGCGCAAAGGTGGGTCATGACGGTGCAGACCTCGACCCCGGTCGAGCCACCCGGGCAGTCGATGTCGGCCTGGCACTGGTCGCGGCACTGCAGATCGATGCCGCACACCAGCGGCGACTTGCAATCGCTCGTGTAGTGACAGGTAACCGTCTCGGGCGCCTGGCAGGCGGTGCCCTGGGCGACGCCAGCGTCCGCGCCACCGTCGGTGCTGGCTCCGCCGTCGCTGGCGGCCGTCACGACGATGCAGCGCTCGTTGTTCGGGCAGTCGAGCGAGTCGTTGCACGGCTTGACGCAATAGCCGAGCGCGCAAACCAGCCCCGGGGTCGACAGCTTGGCGCAGTCGCTGTTGAGCGAGCATTGGGGCGTCGTCGGCTTCGAGCCTCCGCCGCAGCCGATCGCGGTCACCACCAAAGCCACCCAACCGGCCGAACGAAATGTATCCCTGAGGTTCATGTCTTCCCCTTGGTCCCCTTAGTCTTGGAATTCAGCTCTATCACAGTGCTTTCGGGGACGGGACTCCCCAAATGATGCCGCGTCGCCCGCGGGGACCCGCCGGAGCCCGACAGACGTCGAGCGGGCGGGCGGATTAGACCGGATTCGAGCGGTCGAGGATCCCGGGCGGGGCAGGGGTTCGTACGCAGCGGAAGCCGGAGAAGATCTGTCGCCGCTCCGGGAGATCCCAGTTGCGGGTGGTGGTCCGCGCCACCGTGGCGCGGGTCGCGAACGATCCGCCCCGCAAGACCCGGTATTGCTTGCCGAAGAAGATCTCCGAGTACTCTTTGTACGGGAAGCTCTGGAAGCCGGGGTAGCCATCGAACCAGCTATCGGTCCACTCCCAGACGTCGCCCAGCATCTGAAGGCAGCCGTAGGCGCTGCGGCCGGCCCGCGCGGCGCCGGCCGAGATCGGCTCCAGGTGGCGCTGATCGAGGTTGGCGCGCGCCGGTTCCCAGGCCTCGTCGCCCCAGGGGTAGCGGTGGGCGCGGGCTTGCCCAGGATCCCAGGCCGCGGCCTTTTCCCATTCGGCCTCCGTTGGTAGGCGGGCGCCCGCCCAGCGCGCGTAGGTGTCGGCCTCGAACCAACAGACGTGCACCACCGGGCAATCCGGGTGCAGCGGGGCGCGTCGCCCGAAGACCAGCGACTCCCATCCCGCACCCGCGCCCGGGCCGGCCGGCAGGGCGCGCCAATGGGCGGGGGCGCGCGCGCCGCTGGCCTCCCGCCAGCTCCAGCCGGCCTCCGACCAGAGCTCGCGGCGGGTGTATCCGCCCGCCGCCATGAACGCCAGGTACTGGCTGTTGCTCACCGGACAGACGTCGATCTCGAAGTCGGGCAGCGCAACCGAATGCGCCGGCCGCTCGTTGTCATAAGCCCAGCGCCGGTCGTCGGTCCCCATCACGAAGGGGCCTGCGGGGACCGACACGCGCTCGCGGGGCGGCTGGAAGCCAATCGGCAGCGCGGGCTCGGCGACGAACGGGGGGCGGTAGTCCAGATCCTCGCGCAGCGCGATGGCTTGCAAGATGGTCTCTTGGTGCTGCGCCTCGTGCTGCACCACCAGGTTCAGGTCGAGGCCGCCCTGCCGAACTTGCCGCATGAGCGGCGAGAGCGACGCGGGGGCTGGAGAAATCGGACGTTCTGCCACCCGGGTGCGCACGTCGGCGAGCCGCTCTCGGATGGTCGCCATCGACGGGAGCGCAAGTTGATCGCGGCGCGCGCGCGGCGTGGCGAGGGGATCGTAAACCGCCTGATCTTCGTCGTCTGGGCGCGGGGTCTCGTTGTCGCGCAGCAGCCACAGCTCCTCGAAGTGGGCGATGTGCCCCAGGTCCCAGGCGATCGGGCTCATGAGACGGCTGTGCTGCCGCTGCAGATCCTCGTCGGTGAGTGGCGCCACGATCTCGAGCGTACGTGCGCGCGTCTCGGCCAGCAGCGACGCCGCGGCGCGCGGCGAGGTCACGCCGGCCGGGCGCGCCGAATTCGACGGCAGCTTGCGGAACAAGAACAGGCCGAACTCGTCGGCGTCGTCCGGCGACGCCGCGGCGAGGTTCCGATCGCTCCAGACCAGGCGAAACCCAAACCGCTCGATGGTGGCGATGGCGGCCGGGCGGCGAAATTTGTGGCTGATCTCGGTCAGGATCCGTTCGCCGCGCGCGATCCGGAACTCACGCCCGATGCTGGGCAACTGCAGGCGCAGCTCCTGGCGGGCCTGCGCGTAGATCTCGATGCGCTCGCGATCGGAGTCGTAGAACGCGACGTGCTCGACGGCGCCGGGTGGGACGTCGGTTCTGAGCTCGCGGTTCATCCGCGCGAACAGGTTGCGCGTGAAGGCCGCGGTCACGCCCGCCTCGTCGTTGTAGGCCGCCTCCAGCGCGGCCGGTTTCTTCACCAGGTCGAGCCCGACCAGGAAATGATCCCCGGGCGACAGCACCTCGGCGACCGCGCGGCAGAACTCGGGCGCCTCGCGCCACCCGAGGTTGCCCAGGCTCGACCCCAGGAACACCAACGTCATGGGCGACGCCGCCGCCAGCAGCGGCAGCGCGCGTTCGTAGCTGGCCGCCAGCGCCTCGAGCGGTAGCGTGGGATAGCGCCTCCGGAGCGCGGACGAGGCGCGTTCGAGGCTGTGCAGATCGACCTCCACGGGGACGTAGGCGGTCGGGCCGGCCGCCGACCAGGCGTCGAGCAGCCGCTCGGTCTTCTGCGAGGCGCCCGACCCCAGCTCGACCAGCGTGCCGGGCCCCGCCAGCTCGCGAATGGCCCGCGCGCCGGCGGCCAGCAGCCGATCCTCGGCCCGCGTCAGATAGTACTCGGGCTGCTCGGTGATCCGATCGAACAGGCCCGACCCGGCCGCGTCGTACAGATAGCGCGCGTCGAGCCGGCGCGGGCGCCCGTCGAGGCCGGCGGCCACCGAGAGCGCGAACGAGAGCGGCGATTGGCGCAGCGGATCGACGTGCACCACGTACCCGTCTCGATCGACGAGCTGCCAGTCGGACGGCGGAAGGATGCGCGCGGGCGACTTCATCGGCTGAGGATACGCTGTGAACTGGGATTAGGCTTTCTCGCGCAGGCGCAATCCCCGCGGGACGACCCGGCGTTCGATGATGTCGAACAGGCCCTGCACCAGCAGGGCCAGCAGCGAGGCCGGGACGGCGCCCTGCAGGATGAGGCCGACGTCGTCGAGCCGGATCCCGGTGAAGATCGGCTGCCCGAATCCCCCGGCGCCGATCAGCGCGCCCAAGGTGGCGGTCCCGACGTTGATGACGGCCGCGCTCTTGATGCCGGCCAGGATGAGGGGACTGGCGAGCGGCAGATCGATCCGGCGCAGGATCGCGGAGGGCGGCAGGCCCAGCGCCTCGGCCGATTCGCGCAACGACGGCGCGATGTTGGTGAGACCGGCGTGCGTGTTGCGGACGATCGGCAGCAGGCTGTACAGGAAGAGCGCCACCATCGCCGGCAGGGCGCCGATGCCGAGCAGCGGGATCATGAAGACCAACAGCGCCAGCGAGGGGATGGTCTGAGTGACGCCCACCACGCCCAGCACGATCTGCCCCACGCGCGGGCTGCGCGCGGCCAGCACGCCGAGTGGCACCGCCACCGCGATCGCCGCCAGCAGGGACAGCGCCACCAACTGCAGGTGCTCGATCGCGCGCCGCAAGATGCTGCGGGCGATCCCGACGGTCGCCGGCGGCGGGCCGTTCAGGCCCAGCGCCGAGTGCAGAAAATCCGCCGCCACCTTGGTCTCGGGGACCCGATCCAGCTTGGCGCGCGCGTTCATCGCGGCCATCGCCTGCGCGTCGATGCGGCCGGTGAGCCGGCGAAGCGCGTCGACCGCGGCCGGCGATCGCTGGGCCAGGTCCAGCCGATACAAGAAGATGGCATCGTAGCGGGGGAACACCCGGCGGTCGTCTTCCAGCGCCACCAGATCGTCGCGTTTGACCTCGGGATCGGTGGCGTAGAGATCCATGGCGTCGATGGCCCCGCGGGCGATGGCCCGATAGCCGAGATCGTGATCGATCCCTTTGACGTCGAGCTGGGGGAGGCCGTAGCGATCGCGCAGCGCCGGCCAGCCGTCGTGGCGGCTCATGAACTCGTTGCTGAATCCAAAGCGCAGCTCCGGGTGGCCGCGCAGATCCGACAGGCGCTCGAGTCCGAGGCGGGTAGCCAGCCCGCGCTTGACGCCGACGGCGTAGCTGTTGTTGAAGCCGAGTGGCCCGATCAGGCCGACCCCGCGCTCGGCCAGTGTCCGCGTCAACCAGTCCCCGTCGTGCTTGGTCATGTCGGGGACGGCGGCCAGGATCTCCTGGATCAAGGTCCCGGTGTACTCGGGGTACAGATCGATGTCGCCGCGGAGCAGCGCGTTCCACACCAGGCGCGTGCCGCCGAAGCCCGAGCGGTGCTCCGCCTCGGCGCCGGCGGCGCGGACCACCTGGGTGGCGATCTCCCCCAAGATGACCGACTCGGTGAAGGACTTGGATCCGACGTGAACGACCGAGCCCGCGGGCGCATCTGCCCGGGCCGGTACGCCGGCGGACAACGCCAGCGCGGCCAGCCCGGCCCAAGCGATTCGCCGTGCGCGCCTGGGCCGGGAGAACGGCTTTCGTGGCGGCGCCCTCACGCGCGCTCCCCGAGCGCCACGGCGTCGAAGTGGCGCTGCGCGTTCACGAAGCGGGTCACGAAGGGATCGGCGGGGCGGTGAATCAGATCGGCGATCGCCCCTTGCTGCACGATCCGTCCGTCCTGCAGCAAGACGATGGTCTTACCGAAGAGGGCCGCCTCGGCCAGATCGTGGGTCACCAGCACCACCGACTTGGCGAGCTTCTGAAAGATGGCGGCCAGATCGTCCTGCAGCTCGGCGCGGACCAGCGGATCGAGCGCGCCCAGCGGCTCGTCGAGAAACAGCAGCTCGGGATCGAGCATGAGCGCGCGCATCAGCCCCACCCGCTGTTTCTGGCCGCCCGACATCTCGGCGGGGAAGCGGTCGAGGGCAGCGGCCGGCAGGCGGACCAGATCGCGCAGCTCGGTCAGCCGGTGTTCCACCTTTTCGCGCGGCCACCCGAGATGCCGCGCCATGAGACCGACGTTCTCGGCGGCGGTCAGGTGCGGAAACAGGCCGCCGTCCTGGACCACGTAGCCCATGTGCCGACGCATACCGCGCACGTTGTCACGCGTCAGCGCGGTCTGCCGGAAGCGAATCTCCCCGCCGTCGGGCGCGATGAGCCCCAACATCAAACGCAGCAGCGTGGTCTTGCCGCAGCCGCTCGGTCCGATGAGCACGGTGGTGGCGCCGGCCTCGACGTCGAGCGTGGTGGGCGAAAGGGCCTGCGCGACGCCATAGCGCTTGCCCGCCGAGATCAACTGGATGATGGCGGCGGGCATGGGGAAGGATCGTCCGGGTTCGGCCGGGCGGTCAAGCCAATGACCACCTCGAAGCTCCGACCTCGATTGTGTCCGCGCTTCGCGCTAGCGTCGGCGCTGCCCGCCATGCCCGCACTCTACGAAGCGCGCCACGCGCAGATGTTCCCCCGGCTCTCCGAGGCGCAGATAGCGCGGGTGATCCCGCTCGGCCAGCGCCGCGCCGTGCACCCCGGCGAGATCCTGTTCGAGCAGGGCGACCCGAATGCGCCGTTCTTCGTGGTGCTGTCGGGATCGGTCGAGGTCGTGCGCCCCGTCGACGACCGCGAAGAACCGATCGTGTTGCACGAGGCGGGCGACTTTTCGGGCGAGATCAGCCTGCTGTCGGGCCGCAGCAGCCAGCTGCGGGGGCGGGTGCGGGACGCGGGCGAAATCGTCGTCCTCGATCGCCCGGCCTTCCGCAAGCTGGTCCAGCGCGACGCCGAGCTGAGCGAGATCCTCATGCGGGCCTTCATCCTGCGCCGCATGGGCCTCATCGAGAGCCACCAGGGGGACACGCTGCTCATCGGTTCGCAGCACTCGGCGGGGACACTGCGGCTCAAGGAGTTCCTGACCCGCAACGGCCATCCTTACGCCTACGTCGACGTCGAGCTCGATCCAGACACCCAGACGCTGCTCGATCGCTTCCACGTGGGCGTCAAGGACGTCCCCATCACGATCTGCCGCGGCAAGGACGTCCTGCGCAACCCGACGCTGGAGGAGCTGGCCGCTTGCATCGGTCTCAACGCCGTCTTCGATTCGGCGGTGGTCCGCGACCTGGCGGTGATCGGCGCCGGCCCGGCCGGCCTGGCGGCCGCAGTCTACGCCGCCTCGGAGGGGCTGGACGTCGTGGTGCTGGAGGGGAACGCGCCGGGCGGCCAGGCGGGCTCGAGCTCACGCATCGAGAACTACCTGGGCTTTCCGACCGGCATCTCCGGCCAGGCGCTGGCCGGGCGGGCGCGCGTCCAGGCCGAGAAGTTCGGCGCCCAGATCGAGATCGCCCGCACCGCCGTCGGCCTGCGCTGTCAGACGCGCCCCTACGAGGTCGTGATGGCCAGCGGCGACAGCGTGCGCGCCAAGTCGGTGATCATCGCCAGCGGCGCCGAATACCGCAAGCTGGAGCTCGAGGGGCGCGAGCGTTTCGAAGGGGTCGGCATCTACTATGGCGCTACCTTCGTCGAGGCCCAGGTCTGCGGCGGCGAAGAGGTGATCGTGGTGGGCGGCGCCAACTCGGCGGGTCAGGCCGCGGCCTACCTGGCGCAGACGGCGGCGCGGGTGCACATGCTGGTGCGCCGGTCCGGCCTGTCCGACACGATGTCGCGTTACCTCATCGATCGGATCGAGGACCACCCGAAGATCGAGCTGCACACGCGCACGGTCCTCGAGGGCCTGGAGGGCGGCGATCACCTGGAAGGGGTGCGCTGGCGCAACCTGGACACCGGCGCCGTCGAGTGGCGTCCGATCCGGCACATCTTCCTGATGACCGGCGCCACCCCCAACACCGCCTGGCTGGCCGGCTGCTTGGCGCTGGACGACAAGGGCTTCGTGAAGACCGGCCTCGACATCTCACCCGAGGAGCTGAAGAAAGCGCGCTGGACGCTCCCCCGGCCGCCGCGCCTGTTCGAGACCAGCCTCCCCGGCGTCTTCGCGGTGGGCGACGCCCGCTCGGGCAGCGTCAAACGCGTCGCCTCCGCGGTGGGCGAAGGCTCGATCTGCGTGCAGCTGGTTCACAAGGTGCTCCAGGAGCTGTGAGCGTCCGGGCGGCCAGGCCCGGGCTGGCGCTCGCCTCCGGGGGCCGTCTCGCGTACTCTGTGGGCATGGGCGAAAGTGACAAGCGGAAGCAGAGTCTCTATTTTCCGGAGGAGATGCTGAAGGAGATTGGCGACGAAGCCACGCGCCAAGATCGTTCGCTCTCCTGGATTGTCCAGAAGGCCTGGAAAGCGGCCCGCAAGGAGATCCGCAGCATCCGGTCGGTCAACGACCTGCCGGGCGGCGACGGCGAGAAAAAACCGTAAGCGCGCCCGGCCGATCGTCGGCTAGTGCCTCCCGTCAGAAGTGAGGGCTGGGTTTTGGGTCCAGGACCTTGGACGGTAGGACCACTTGGAAGGCTGCGCTGATTGGTTGCTCCAGTTGAGATAGGCGTAGGTCTTGTCTCGGAGATCATCCTTGGAGCAAAAGGAGCCTCTGGAGAGGACCCGTCTGCCGAAGGTGGAGAAGGCGTTCTCGATCTGGTTGAGCCACGAAGCGTGCTTGGGTGTGAAGTGCCTCGTCCAGCGTGGGTGTTCCTCGAGCCAATCGTTGACGTCGTCGGTGTCGTGATCCGAGAGGTTGTCCATGACGAGGTGCCCCTTGCCGTCGGGGTAGCAGGCTTCGACAGCGTCGAGCAATTCGACGAAGACGTCGCCGCCGCGCTTGTCGGCGGTGAAACCAAACAGCTTGCCGCGACGGACATCGTAGGCGCCCATCAAGCAGAGCACACCGTGGCGGACGTACTCGAACTCGCGTCGCACGGGCTGCCCTGGCTCCATTGGCAGATCTGGATGGCGCCGTTCAAGAGCCTGCATTCCGGTTTTCTCGTCGACGCAGATGATGTGCTCGTCTGGCGGCGTGTCGTAGTAAACGCGCAGAACGTCGTCGCGCTTTTCGCGAAACTCGTCGTCGTGGGAGGTCACCCACATCTTCTGCCGGTGAGGCTGCAGCATGGCGCCACGCAGAATTCGGCCGACGGTAGAGTCGCTGAGCTTAAAGCCCTGCGCGCGCAGATAATCGCCAAACAGATGCTCCGACCATCGCGCGACCGGAACACCCACGTCCTGAGGTGGACGACACGCCTCAGCTACGATCTTGGCGCAGTCGGTCTCCGAGAGAGAGAAGGCGGACGTCCCGATCGAGGGGCATCCGAAAGTCGTTCCACCGGGTTTCCGCGTCGGAAGCGCTTCTTCCATTTCCAGACTGTCCGCTCGTGCACGCCGAGCAGCTTAGCCACATCCCCGGGGCCAACGCCGTCCGCCATCAGCAGCAGCGCCTGCCCGCGAAGAAGAACCCGCTTCTGCACTGTCGGCGGACCCAGGACCGCCACTACCTTGCCGCGCTCTTCTTCCGTCAGTGCAAGCGAGACCGTCGGCGGGCCAGGATGCGCTCGGCCCACCCAAGGAGTCGAATCGATCATGCCCTTTCAAATAAACCAGCCCGAGATCCCTGGCCAATTTTCTGACGGGAGGCACTAGTCGTTCGATCAATCGATCGAATCTGCCGGGGCCGGAGATCCAGATCGGTGATGGCACCGTAACCCGTTGGTCGGGTAGGCGTAGAACCGCCGAAGACGACAGGGGCAGCTGGGATCGACGGGCTATTCCGGCGATCGGGCTGCCGAAACCACGACCGATAGGAGATTCGCATGACCACCAAAGGTGCATTGATCGCCGCCGCCGTTGCCGGGCTCTTCACCGCGGCCTCGCCGCTCGTCGCCTCCGCCAAAAGCGCCGGCGTCCACTGCGCGGGCGTCAACGCCTGTAAGGGCAAGGGCGGCTGCAAGGGCGCCGACAACGCCTGCAAGGGCCAGAACGGTTGCAAGGGCAAGGGATGGATGGAGATGTCGGCCAAGAAGTGTTCGGCCAAGGGTGGCACCGTCGCGCCGGCCGGCGACGCGGACAAGAAGTAGACTCTCCGTGCCGGCTCCCAGTCGGTCGTTGCGGCCGCCGGGGGCCGAGGCACCCATGTCGACGGAATTTCCAGCTCTCGGACACGGAATCGGGCTTCGGCCACCGCACTATGCGGAGGTGATCGAGGATCACCCGCCGGTCGACTGGTTCGAGGTCATCACCGAGAACTTCATGGTGGCGGGGGGAAACCCGCGCCACGTGCTGCGCAAGGTGCGGGAGCGGTATCCGGTCGTGCTGCACGGGGTATCGCTGTCGATTGGGTCGGTCGATCCGCTCGATGAGAAATATCTGACCGGCCTGGTGGCGCTGGCCGACGAGATCGAGCCGGCCTGGATCTCCGATCACCTCTGCTGGTCGAGCTTCGGCGGCCACACCGGGCACGATCTGTGGCCGTTGCCGTTCACCGAGGAGGCCCTCGGGCACGTCGTACGCCGGGTGCAAACCGTGCAGGAGCGGCTGCGGCGCCGAATCATCATCGAGAACGTCTCCAGCTATCTGGAGTTCGGGCACTCGACGCTGCCCGAGTGGGAATTTCTGAGCGAGGTCGCGCGGCGCGCCGACTGCGGGCTCTTGCTCGACGTCAACAACGTCTTCGTGAGCGCCCACAACCACGGCTTCGAGGCGGCCAGGTTCCTGGCCGGGATCCCGGTCGAGCGGGTCAAACAGATTCATCTGGCGGGACATCGGGACGAGGGGACGCATCTGCTCGACACCCACGATCACGCCGTCTGCGACGGGGTCTGGGATTTGTATCGAGCGGCGGTTCGGCGCTTCGGCGCCGTTGCCACCATCATCGAGCGCGACGACGACATCCCACCGCTCAGCGAGGTGCTGGCCGAATCGCGGCAGGCGGCGGCGATCGAAGGCGAGGTGCTGACGGCACTGGCATCGTCGGCGGAGGCGCGATCGAATGTCGCGGGAACGCATGTCGGGTGAAACGGTGGGCCGATCGGCGGCCGGCCCACCGCTGGCCGAGGTGCAAGCCCACCTATACGATCTGATCACGGCGCCCGAGGGCGCGGCCAAGCGCCTCGCCGAGCTCCGCCGCGCGCCGCACGATCTGGAGGCCCTCGTTCGGTCGTCCGGCCGGCTCTCGGCGGTCGAGCGGGTCGACGTCTACGCCAACATGTACTTCTTCCGGATCCTCGAGGTCCTGGGCGACGAATTCGCGAAGATCGTGAGGTTGATCGGCGCCGAGGTCTTCCACAACCTCATCACCGACTACCTGCTGGCGCACCGGCCCGCGCACCCGTCGCTGCGCGAGGTGGGCGCCCGGTTGCCCGCCTATCTGGCGACGCATCCGCTGACCGAGGACCGCCCCTGGCTCTCCGAGCTGGCCCGGCTGGACCGGCTGCGCTTCGATCTTTTCGACGGCCCCGACGCCGAGGCGCTGACACTCGAAGCGGTGCGTGCCATGCCGCCCGAATCGCTGCCCGAGCTGGCGCTGCGCACGGTTCCGTGTCTCGCCACACTGGCGACCGAGTTCGCGATCGCGCCGCTGTGGCGCGCGCTCGAGACGCCGGCCGCTTCGGGGCATCGAGCGGAGGTCGGCGGCGAAGGCGAGCCGCCGCCGAGATCGTCCGGGACGTTCCTGGTCTGGCGCAAGGACCTGACCGTCTTCCACCGGGTGCTCGACGCGGATGAGATCGTCTGCCTGCCGCTCTTGCAAGCGGGCACCACCTTCGCCGCCATCTGTGATCGGGCACTGGCGGATGCGGCGGACAGCGGGGTCGCGGCGCGCCGGGCCTTCGAGCTTCTGGCGCGCTGGATCGACGACGGTGCGTTGGCCTCCGCTAAAACCGCCAGACCAGCGTCGCGCCGGTAACCTGGGCGTGAAACGGGACCAGCGGCTCGGGCGGGGGGACGCCGATCCGTTGCTGAAGATTGGTGTTGAAGGCTTCGACCGCGTCGGGCGCGTACGACAGACCGGAAGCCCGCGCCAGCAGATAGATCAGGCCACCCACCACCAGCACGGTCCAGGCGGAGCCGGTCTCCACGTCGTTGATGGCCCGATCGACACCGCCGGCGTTCTCGTGACTGAGGTGAATCAGATAAAAGGCGGCGCCGACCGCCGCGCCCCCGGTGATCCCGCTGAGGAGGGCCAGGAATGTTCCCTTGTCGCTGTCGCCCGCGTAAAACGCGCCCACGCCGGCGATCGGGCAGATCGCTTCCAGCGTCACGCCCAGCGCCACGCTCTTCTTTTGCTTCTGGTACAGCGCCTCGGGCGTCGGGATGGCCTGCGCCAGGACCGGCCGCGCCGCCAGCAGCAAAGCCAGGAATGTCGCGACGAAGGTGCGCATTGGCTTAGCCTGTCGCGAGCGGCGGGTGCGTCCAGAGGCGATAGCCGCCCTTGAACGCGTTGAGGTTGTCGCCGCGCCGCGCGCCCTCGGGGAGGCGATCGAGCAGCTTCACGTTGCCGCCGCCCAGGACCAGATCCTCGGCCTGCAGCGCAGCTTTGAGCCGAGCCACCACGTCGAAGACGTGCCGGCGCCACTTGCGCTTGCCGCAGCGTTCGAGCCCGCGCACGCCGACGTAGTCCTCGTAGGTGCCGCCTTTTTTGTACGGCAGGTGCGCCAGCTCCAGCGGCGCGATCACGTGATCGACGATGAGCGCCGAGCCGAGCCCGGTCCCGAGCCCCAGGAACAGCATGCTCCCCGTTCGGTAGCTGCCGAATGCCTGCAAGGCCGCGTCGTTGATCAACTTCACCGGGCAGCCGAAGGCCGCTTCGAAATCGCAGCGCCGCCAACCCCCGCCCAGGTGGGTCGGCTCGGCGGTGATCTTCCCGTGCCGGACCGGCCCGGGAAACCCGATCGAGACGCGGGCGTAGCCCCAGTCGGCGGTGAGCGCCTTGACCGCCTTGACCATCTGCACGGCGGTCAGCGTCGGGCTGGACGGAATCTGCCGCCGCGCCGCGTGGCCGGAGGCGAGCACCTTGATGTGGGTTCCACCGACGTCGACGACCAGGATGTTGTTCATCTGGGGGGCCTTGGCGGACATGCTAGCCGATGCCCAACGGATCGTGCGACCGGATCCCGGGCGGGATGCCGCCGGTCACCGCGTCGGTGCCGATGCGTCCGTTGGTCCACAAGGTGCGATCCACCATGACACGGAAGATATGATCGAGCCGGCGCTGGATCTCGTCGCCGTCGGCCGGACCTTCCAGGATCTGCAGGGCGCGCGCGATGGCCTCGATGGTGGCCAGACGGTTGGGGCGGGCGGCGTGGCGCAGCCGGTAGGCCGACGGGCCGGCCGCCGGGAGGCTCACGCAGGGAAGGTCGGAGAGGCCGGCGACCCGACGGCGCGCCTTTTTCGCTTGTCGCCAGGTGCCGTCGGGGACCACCAGCGTGATCGGCCGAGCGGCGCCCCGCCAGTCCTCGAGCGGACGCGCCTCGGCGTGCGGAAAGAGCAGCAAGGTTTCACTGCCGGACGCCGCCCACTCCATCCAGTCCGCCGCCCGCGGGCTTTGCCCGGCGGCGCTCGCCCGCGGGGGATCTAAAGGACCCTCCCAGGGTTCTTTTTCTAAAGGCCGCGTGAGGGACGACGGGCTTTGCCCGGCGGCGCTCGCCCGCGGGGGATCTAAAGGACCCTCCCAGGGTCCTTTTTCTAGCGTCGGGCCGCTGTGGTCGTCGTCGTCCGCGCCGGTCCAGCGCTCGGATTGCACGACCAGCGAGTTGGCCAGACAGCGCGCCGCCAGCCGGCCGGTGTTGGTCGGCTTGTCCCGTTCCAGTTGGTGCAGCAGCACCACCACCCGGGTGCGGGTCGCCAGCGGCTCGATCAGCGCGCAGATACACAGCGTGAGATGCATGCGGCAGGCCGGACACCGATGCGCCGCGCTGTCCTTTCGACCCATGTCGCCACAGTATCGCGCCCAGGCGCCCGACTGTCCGTATACTGGCCGCCCGCGCCAGCCATGAGCACCCCCCTCGCCAGAGAAGTCGCCAAACGGCGGACCTTCGCCATCATCTCGCACCCGGATGCAGGCAAGACCACCATGACCGAGAAGCTGCTGCTCTACGGCGGCGCGATCCATCTGGCCGGATCGGTCAAGGGCGCCAAGAGCGGCCGCAAGATCACCAGCGACTGGATGGAGCTGGAGCGCCAGCGCGGCATCTCGATCAGCACCAGCGTGCTGCAGTTCGACTACGCCGGCCGGCGCATGAACCTGCTCGACACCCCCGGCCACAACGACTTTTCCGAGGACACCTACCGGACGCTGGCCGCCGCCGATTCGGCCGTCATGCTGATCGACAGCGTCAAGGGGGTCGAGCCGCAGACCATCAAGCTGTTTGCCGTCTGCCGGATGCGCGGCATCCCGATCGTCACGTTCATGAACAAGCTCGATCGGGTGGGCCGCCCGCCGCTCGAGCTGCTCGACGAGATCGAACAGGTCCTCGGGATCCCCTGCACGCCGCTCAACTGGCCGGTCGGCTCGGGCCAGAGCTTTCAGGGGGTCTACGATCGGGCCCGGCGCGAGGTGCTGCGCTTCGAGCGGGTTCACGCCGGGTCGAACCGCGCGCCGATGTCGAGCTGCGCGGTCGACGATCCGGAGATCCGCGCGGCGCTGGGCGAGCGCGCCTTCGACGAGCTGCAGGAAGAGGTGGCGCTGCTGGAAGGCGCCAGCCATGCCTTCGATCCGGCGGCTTTCCTGGCCGGCAAGCTGTCGCCGGTCTTTTTCGGCAGCGCCATGACCAACTTCGGGATCGAGCCGTTCCTCGACCAGTTCGTCGATCTGGCGCCGCCGCCGCGCCCGCGGGTGACCTCGGCCGGCGCGCTCGCGCCCGAGTCGGCCGAGTTCTCGGGCTTCGTCTTCAAGATCCAGGCGAACATGGATCCGCGCCACCGCGATCGGATCGGGTTCGTGCGGGTCTGCTCGGGAAAATTCGTCCGCGGCATGGAGGTGCAGCACGTGCGCACCGGCCGCCCGTTCGTGATGAGCCGGACGGTGCAATTTTTGGGGCAGGAGCGGACCCAGGTCGACGAGGCCTACGCGGGCGACATCCTGGGCGTGTGGGACGGCGGCGCGTTGCGCATCGGCGACACGCTGGTCTCCGGCGCGCGCTTCGAGTTCGAAGGGGTGCCGCGGTTTTCGCCCGAGCACTTCGTGATCGCGGCGCTCAAGGACCCGATGAAGCGCAAGCAGCTCAAAACTGGGCTCGAACAGCTCTCGGAAGAGGGGGCGGTGCAGCTTTTCTTCGATCGCAACCGTCTGTCGCGCGATCCGATCCTGGGGGCGGTCGGCGTGCTGCAGTTCGAGGTGATCCAGCACCGGCTGCTCTCCGAGTACGGCGTTCACATCAACTTGACCGGCCTGCCATACAAGCACGCCCGCTGGGTCGAGGGGCCCTTCGAGCCCAACAAGTTCGAACGGCCCGGCCACACCACCTGCGTGCTGGACGTCGAGGATCGCCCGCTCATCCTGTTCGACAGCGACTGGGGCCTGCAGCAGGCCATCTCCGACAACCCCAAGATCACCTTCATCGCCGCCGTTCAGCCCGGGCGCAGCCACTCCCGCACCGCCGCGTAACATTGTCGCTGGCTGTTGCGCTTTGGGGCGCTACCATTCGCCGATTCTAGCGAGCGCTCAAGGAGGATAGGCAGATGCAGATCGGCATGATCGGGCTCGGACGCATGGGCGCCAACATGGTGCGGCGGTTGATGAAGGATGGGCACACCTGCGTGGTGCACGACGTCTCGGCCGCGGCGGTGGCCGCCCTCGCCAAGGAGGGGGCCGTGGGGTCGGCCTCGCTGGAGGATTTCCTGAGCAAGCTGACGTCGCCGCGCGCGGTCTGGTTGATGGTGCCGGCGGCGGTGGTCGACGCCACGCTGGCCGAGATGGTCCCGCACCTCGCCAAGGGCGACGCCATCGTCGACGGCGGCAACTCGTACTATCGCGACGACGTCGACCGAGCCAAGCGGCTGTCGGAGGCCGGCCTGCACTACGTCGACT
>DASRLC010000138.1:0-3463 GCA_035648655.1 Polyangia bacterium | reverse complement strand
AAGCGCTCCGCGACGACCACGCTGGTATCTGGCGAGCCTGCGTCGGCCCCGGCACGCCAGATACCAGCGTGGTCGTCGCGGAGCGCTTGGCCCTGCTCGACAAACTCGCGCCGACCCCGACCTCACCGGCCTCCTCGCCCGAGGACAAGAACGGTCGGGATCTCGGAGCGGCTCTTCAGGCCACAGGATGGGACCGGAAGCTGGCGATGAAGCTTTTGAATATCTCCAAGGCCACGTTCTACAAGGACCTCAAGGCTCATCCCGACCTCCACCGCCTTTTCAAGCTTTCGTCGCGAGCGCTTGCTCGGCAACTCGAGGCCTGCGGCGGTGATGTGGGTCGTCTCGCTAAGGAACTGCAGGTGCCCGAGGCCCTGCTCGCCGAACGCCTTAGCAAACGCTGACCTCGCGAGTTGCGGGCGCGGGTCCCGCCGCTTCTCCTCGCGATGACGGCGACCGATTCGTGCACCTGCGTCCGGACCACGGGCCGTTCCCGTCGCGGTTGCTGTCTGCTTCGCATCGCATCGAAGCACCGTCTCACCAGCGTGTCTCACCGAGTCTCATGAGACGTCTCGGTGAGACGGCGCGAGACCGTAACCCCGCGATTTCTCTTCGACCGACCTCCCGTTCTTCCAGGCACTGCATTTGCGATTGGGGTGGCTCGGCCGGTCATTTGCCCGCCGGAAGAGAGACGCTCCATGCAGGATCCAGTTCGCGAGAAGCTCATCACGGACCACCTTCCCCTTGTCCGCCGAGTGTCCGAGCGCCTTCACGCATCGTGGCGTGAGAGAGGGCTCGAGCTTAGCGAACTCGTTGCCTGCGGTGCCCTCGGCCTGGTTCAAGCAGCCGACCGGTTCGACCCGACCAGGGGGATCAGGTTCAAGACCTTCGCGGAGATAGTGATCGAAGGGGCTATTCGAGATGGTGTCGGCCGGGGCCGCAATTGGTTTGGCCGCCGCGCCGTCGGCACCGTCGTCGTGGTCCATCTCAACGACGTGGCCCCCGAAGGATGGGAGGAGTGGCTCGGACAACCTGACGAAAATGGGCTACCCCTCCCGGCGCTCTGGAACGGATGCCCCCTTTTCCAACCGCCACGCGACAGCGATCTCGACCTTCGCTCCCTGCTGGCCGACGAGATTCAGCTCCTGCCTGAGCGTGAGCGTCGGGTAATCCGCCTCTGCTTCTACGAGGACAAGAAGCTCACTGACGCTGCCAAGGAGCTGTGTGTTCAGCCGCCACGGGCGTCGCGGCTTCGCAAGCAGGCTCTTCGACGCCTACGTCACGCAATCGACGGGCGCAGGAACCGGCTCCCCGAGGCGGCGAGTCGACAAGGGTCCGTCCCCACTGACAAACAGGAACCATTGGGCGTTGTTGACTGACCAGAAGATCGGGGACCTCAGTGAACGCGCTGCGGTTGGAGATCAGTCTTCCGGTGGCCGCCTCGCCAAGATCTCGATGAAGATCATTTGCCTCGATCCTGTTGAAAACAGATTCGGAACGCCGACTCGTTCGCCCTATCTAACGAGCCGGGAGGCGGCGTCTTACCTCCGGTACCGCTCGGCATCCGCCATCCGGACGCTCAAGATGCGCGGTTTATTGCGGCCTGCAGGTCGCAGGGGCGGTACCGATCTCTACCGCCAGGATGACCTCGATCGCTTTGTCCTCGGAAACATGTCGGGTAGCATCGTCGATCGACGGCCCGATGCTCCTGGAAGGGAATACAGCCATGAGCGACAGGAACTGGACGGTCGGCTGCAAGCCGACGCGGTACCCGGGCATCTACAGGACGACCAGCGGCTACCGCGTGCGGGTGCGCGCGGTCGATCCGCGAACGGGCACGCAGAAGGAGGCGAATCAGGGTTTCGAAGGGATAACGATGGAGCAGGCGGTGCTCAAGCAGGCGCAGCTCCGGGACGCCATCCGCTTCGGCGGCGGCGTGACGGAAAGGGTCCGCATGAAGTACGCGCACTTCGCGAAATCCTTGTTCGAGCGAAAGCTGGCGATGGGTGAGCTGAGATCGGCGAAGACACGTGAGCGGTGGGCGGATACGCAGGACCTGCATCTCATTCCCTACTTCGGCGACTGGTTCGTGGACGCGATCCGCAAGCCAGACATCGAGGAGTGGAAAGCGGCGCAGGGTCGGAAGATCGAGCGGAAGGAATACAGTCCGAACACGGCCAACGGTTGGCTGTCGATCTTGCTGACGACCCTGCGGGCGGCGGTGGAGGACCTGGAGCTCGGGCGTGATCCTACTCGGAAGGTGTCGTTGTTGGACACCTCGGAGTGGTCGACGTACACGGAGGAGGAGCCGAATGCGCTGGCTGTTGACGAGGTGCCACGCTTCATGGCGAAGGCTCGGGAGATGTTCCCGCAGCACTTCGCGATGCTGGCGCTGGGCCTCGCCACCGGTCGGCGCCCGTCGGAGCTGAGACCGTTACGACGGAAGGGCGACGCGGCCGATGTGCTCTGGGCGGAGGGGGTGCTGCTGGTGCGGAGATCGGAGACCATGGGGCAGGTGAGGGAGACGACCAAGACGGGGCGTCGGCTGCGGATCCCGCTGCCGCTCGACTTGGTCGAGGTCCTGCGCGAGCACGCAGAGGCGCTGCCGGAGGGCCTGATGCGAGACTCGGACCTATTGTTCCCATCCGAGACGGGTGGGTTCAGGGCCGGGTCTTGCCTCGACAAGCCGATCCGGAAGATCGCCAAAGCGGCGGGCATCAAGCAGCACCTGACCGCGCGGTTCATGCGACGGACGTTCCAGGACTTGGGCCGGCAGGCCAAGGTCCACGACTTCGTCGTGCGGGCCATTTCCGGTCACGCCACGGTGGCGATGCAAGAGCGCTACAGCAGCGTAGCGGGGGACGAGGTGCGGGCGGGGCTGGCGAAGGTGATCTCTCTAGCCGGCTTCACGCGCGTTCGAGGGGAGCGTAACCCCGAAAGTGGTTACGGAGGTGGTTACGCCGTCGCCGATCCAACGGTCGCCGAAAAAGGAAAAGCCGCGAACCCCTGAGGATTCGCGGCTTTACGCGGTGGGCGTTGTAGGGATTGAACCTACGGCTTCCACCGTGTGAAGGTGGCACTCTTCCGCTGAGTTAAACGCCCTAGAGGATCTTTGGTAGCGCGACCAGGAGGCACTGTCAACCGGTCGCCGCGGCCACATGATCTGGGTTCGGCCGAAGCGCGCGATCAGCGGCGCCGCACACCAGCACCACCGCCGCCGAAGTGGCTGCTCCCGCCGCCGAAGCTGCTCCCGCCGCCGAAGTGACTACTGCCGCCGCCGAAGCTGCTCCCGCCGCCGAAGTGACTACTGCCACCGCCGCCGAAGTGACTGCCACCGCCGCCGCCGTAGTGGGCTTCCGGCGGTGCGAACGAGCCGGGCGCGGGGGTATACGACGGGGTGGGGGTGCGGTAGGACGCCGGCGCCGCGGGTGCGGCGTGATAAGCGGGTTGTGGGTTTCCGTAGCGC
>DASRLC010000137.1:0-12243 GCA_035648655.1 Polyangia bacterium | reverse complement strand
GCCACGCCCGCCCAGCGACCAAACCGCCGCGCCACCCGCAGCGTGCCGCCCCAGGCGATGATCTGCGGCGCCTCGAAGAATGGCGGCGCCAGATCGAGCACCGCGCCCAGCTCCAGCCGATAGCGCCGCGGTGGCGGCTCCCGCGGTGTCGGTGCAGGGGGTGTGGGCACTGGCGGCGATGTGGGCACCGGCAGCGGTTGTACGTCGATCACCAGCTCGGGTGGCAAGAGCGTGAGTACGATGAAGACCGCCGCGAAGCGGGCGCGCTGCTGGCAGTCGTGGCCGACGTCGCGGAAGATCCGAACCCGCGACACGCCCTCCGCGTCGACCCGAACCCGATAACTGTCGCCCAGATCCGCCACCTGCACGGCGGTCGAACCGGGCAACACGCTCAGATCTCCGCGCGGGATCAAGGCCGTGACGGCCGCCGAGAGTGTGTCGAGGCGCGGACAAACACCGTCGACCGCGACGGGAAGCGCTGCGACCGGCGGTGGCGCGCCCGCGGGCACCTCTGCGGGGGCGGCACGCGCCAGAGTCCCCACCGCCGATATCTCCACGGCCAATACTCCCACGGCTAACGCGGCGCAAAATCCTACCCCAGAGAAACGCCGGATCATGTCGCGGGACGCACCATAACGCCGTTGGCTTCCCCTTACTGGTATAGACTTATGCTTTCCGTGGCTACCAAGCAGGATCACATTGGAGCGAGCGGATGGCTGCGCGGTCCAACCGGGCCGGCCGAGCCAACGGCGCCGGCATTCGACGCCGGTGATTTCAACACCGTTTACGCCAACTGGTTCAACGACGTGGCGCGCTGGATTCGCGCCCTCGGGGCGCCGGCCTCCGACCACGACGATTTGCTCCAAGAAGTCTTCGTGGTCGTCTACCGGCGGCTGCACGACTTCGACGGGAGAAACCTAGCGGGCTGGTTGTACCGAATCACCGCCCACCAGGTGAGAGACTTTCGGCGTCTGCGCTGGATCAAGAACGTCTTCAAACGCAGCATCCCGGTCTCGCACCGGATGGCGTCGCCCAGCCCGACCCCGGTGATGGCGCTCGACACGCGCGAGCGGCAGGCCGCGCTCGACGGGATGCTGGCACAATTGAGCGAGCCGCTGCGCACCACCTTCGTTCTGTTCGAGATCGACGGCTACACCGGCGAAGAAATCGCGGCAGCGCATGGGGTCTCCATCAACACGGTTCGCGCTCGGATTCACCGGGCACGCAAGAAGCTCCTGGGCGCCATCGCCGCCAAGGGCATTTCCTCACGGGAAGGGGTTGGGTAGTGGAACGTCTGCGCGACATGAATCCGGTGCCGGGATCTCCGGAAGCCATCCTGATCGATGCCATCAACGCCAGCACGCCGATCGAGCCGACGGCGTTTCAACAACAACGCGTGCTCGAACGGGTGCTCGACCGGCAGCGCGCGCGTCACGGCGGGGCGGCGCGTTTCCTGCGACCGGTGGTGGCGCTGGCCATCTTGTTGGTGGCGGGCGCGACGGCGGCTGCCACCTTTGGTCACGGCTGGTTGGCGCGGGGGTTGCGTTCGCTGGGCGCCCAAGCGCCGACCGGGGCGCCGGCGCCCGAGACGGTTCCCCGCCGACATCCGAGGGCGGTCGCCGAGCCGATCGCGCCGACGCCGCCGGCCGAAGCCGCGCCCAGCCCGGAGCTGGCGGTCGCGGCCCACGCGTCCCGGCTGACCGCGCGGCCCCATGCGATCCACACCGAAGACCCGTCGCTGGTGGTGGATGCGATTCGGGCGCTGCGCACCGATCGCGACCCGGGACGGGCGGCCACCTTGCTGGCGGCCTACCTGCGGACGTATCCCCACGGCGCGCTTACCGAAGAGGCGCTGGCGCTTTCGATCGAGGCCTCGGCCGCGCAGCACGACCCGCGGGCCGCTACCTTCGCCGATCAGTATTTGCGCGAATACCCGCACGGCCGATTTCGTCGGGCGGCCGGGCAGGCGCTCGAACGCCGGCAGCCGTAGGCGCGATCACCTGTCAGCGGCGGGACAGCCGCCGCCAATCGATCGCGAACACCGCGCCGCGTTTGATCCAGCGCAGCGGACCGCGCGCCGCCGGCGGCGTGCCCAGCGCGTGGTGGTAGAGGTGATCGATGCGGGTGAAGAAGCCGCGGCGCCGCGCCTCGGCGCGAGGTACGGGGTCGGTAATCACGGGCGCGTAGCTTAGATCGCTTTCTGAAAGGTCGCTCGACGAAGGCGGCGCCCGATCGATTCTGAGCCGCATGAGCGATTTTCAGGTCGAACGGGCGCAATACGTCATCACCATCGATCTGACAAAGTTCGATCTCGACACGATCTGAGGGGCTAGTATCGTCGCGGGAGACCATGGCAAAGACGGCGCTCATCACCGGCGCGTCGGCGGGGCTGGGGCTCGAGCTGGCGCAGCTCTTCGCGGCCGACAAGCACGACGTGGTGCTGGTGGCGCGGCGGCGCGACCAGCTCGAGGCGCTGGCCACCCGCCTGGCCGCCGAGCAAGGCGTCGTGGCGCGCGTGATCGTCGCCGATCTGGCCGATCCCAGCGCGCCGCAACGAATCGTCGACGAGCTGCGCCGCCGCAACATCGAGATCGATTTTTTGGTGAACAACGCCGGCTTCGGCACCACCGGCCCCTTCGTCGAACGCGATCTGTTGCGCGAGCTGGCCATGCTGCAGGTCAACGTGGCCGCGCTGGTAACCCTGACCGGCTTGCTGCTGCCGGGGATGATCGCGCGCCGCAGCGGCCGGATCTTGAACCTCGGTTCGACCGCTGGCTTTCAGCCCGGTCCCTTCATGGCGGTCTATTACGCCAGCAAAGCCTTTGTGAACTCCTTCACCGAAGCCCTCTCGGTCGAGCTGCACAGGACCGGCGTCACCGCCACGGTGAGCTGCCCGGGCGCGACGGCCACCGAGTTCGGCCAGGTCTCCGGCAACGATCGCTCGCGCCTGTTCCAGATGCGCGTCATGCCGGCGCCCGAAGTGGCGGCGCACGCCTATCGCGCGATGCTGGCCGGGCGGGCCGTCGCCATCCCCGGGCTGCGCAACAAGCTGCTGGTGCAGATGTTGCGACTCGGATCGCGGGGGATGATCCGCAATATCGCGGCGCGCCTCAATCAGCCCCAGCGCGCGCTCACCGCCCGAACGCCATCTGGAAGCTGAGCTTGGATTCGCCGCCGCCGGCCGGTGGCGCGAACTTCAGATCGCGGAGCGCCTCGATCATGCACATCTCCGGATCGCCGCCGCCCAGCGACGAGGTGACCACCTCGCCCAGCGACACGCGGCCGCGATCATCCACGGTCAAACGAAAGCTGACCTTGCCGTGCAGCGCGGGGTTCTTGGCGTGCTCCTGCTCGTAGCAGCCGCGCAGCTTGGCCTTCCCGGCCGCCAGCGTCTTCTCGGCGTCGGCCTTGGCGAGATTGCCGTCGATCTTGAATCCGCCCGAGGCGCCGCGCGCGCCGTCGGTGCTCGGACGGTGGCGGGCGTGATGCGGCCTCGTCGGCCCGGAGGCTTCGGGCACCGCGTCCCCCACCTCGGCGGCGGCGTCCCTCACGACGACCGGCGCGGCCGGTGGCGCGGGTCGATCCGGAGCAGCATCCCGCTCGGCGGGCGCCGGCGGCCGCGAACAGGCACCCAGCAGGAGGAGCACGGAGGCCACGCCTATGGAGGCCAAATAAAAGTCACGGGGGACGGACATTCGCAATCTCCTCTGGCCGGACAACCGCCATACTATAGCGACGGTTGGCCATGAGTCTCATCCCCTTGCCGCCGGATTGATCGGGACCACGCCGATGGCCGTGTCGCTACATCTCGAGCTGCTCCTGCGCATGCTGGTCGGCACCATCCTGGGCGCCGCCATCGGCTACGAACGCGATCTGCATGGGCGTCCGGCTGGCCTACGCACCCACGCCATTGTGGCACTGGCGGCCGCGACCTTCACGGTCATCTCGACCCGCTTCGTTTATTTCCAGCACTACGCGCCGAGCGATCTGGTCAACGTCGATCCGTCGCGTATCGCCGCCTCGGTGGTGTCCGGCATCGGCTTCCTGGGCGCCGGCGCGATCCTGCGCAACGGCATCACCATCAAAGGTCTGACCACCGCGGCGGGCCTCTGGCTGGTGGCCGCCATCGGCATGGCCGCCGGTGCCGGCATGTACGTCGAGAGCGCGTTCGTGACGATCGTCGGCTTGGCCGCGCTCACGTTGCTTCGGCGCTTCGAGGACCGCGGTGTCCAAATGGTGCGGCGCCGCCTCTCGTTGACGATTGACCCGGCCCGCTCGTCGCTGGCGGCGGTGATCGACCAGCTCACCAAGCTGGGCGCGCAGATCACCCAGGAGGACTACGAGCGGCAGGTCGACGAGGGGCGCACACGCGCCATCTGCGAAGTGCGGCTTCCCGCCGCCCTCGGCGATCAAGAGCTGATCCGCGCGCTCGAGCTCGACGAGGCGATCCGCTACGTCAAGCTCGAACGCATCTGAAGGGCCGCTACTCGATTTCGATGATGCCCGGGCAGCGCCAGTGCGCCGGGTGCCACCGGCCCCGGGGACCGTAGTGCCCCTGGACCCAGTAGCCGCCGCGGCAGTGCTCCTGCCGCACCGGCCCCACGTAACAGGCCGACACGGTAGCCCCCAACATCATCGCCAATCCCAACGCAACCAACAGTCGTCGCACGGTGCTCGTCTCCTTTGGGTGGTTCGTCAGTGCTTCAAGGTAAGGCCGAATCCGGCCGTCACCACATGACTTTGCTCACGGGGTGCCTATCTGACAGCGACGTAGGTCTCCGGGGGTGAGCCAGTCGTAGATCGCGACCGCGGCCCGGGCGTAGAGGCCGTCGCCACGCAGCCGACCGCCCAGCGTGGCGCCCCGGTTGGTGGCGACCAGATGGCACTGGAAATCCAGGTTGACGTCGGGGAGCACCGGGACCGCGACCCGCACCGCTTTGCGCGGGCCGTGCAGCAGGAGATCGAGCGTCAGGTGCGGCGGGAGAATGCGGTACCAACCGCCAGTCGCCCGCGTCTTGGTCGGCTTGGCGGCGTGGGTCGCGCGGCCCCGCGACGAATCGTATGACCCGCCGGCCACCGCGATCTCGCCGGAGAGCTTCAACTCGCCCCGCGCGTCGCCGGTCAACCGCACGTCGGCGTCCAGATCGGGGATCTCGAGCGCCGAGGTCGGTCCGCCCACCACCAGATGCTGCCCGGAAAACGGCACGTCGACCCGGCCAATCCGCAGCGGCGACAGCGAGGCCAGCTCGGCCTGCGCCGGCGCCGACGGACGCCCGACATCGATCGCCCCGACGCCCGCCACGTCGACCACCAGCCCGCTCGTGCGCAACGTCGCGCCGTGGGCCTCGATCACCCCGCGCGCCCGCAGCGCGGGAAAGCCGGCCGGCGGACGCAGCACCAGCTCCTCGAAGCGGGCCTGGCCGTCGATGCGCGGCCCCGAGGCGTCGTCGGTGGCCCCGCCCAGCGTGCCCGTCACCTTGGCGTCCACCACCAGCCGCCCACTGAGGGAGGCGTGCCCCGGTAGCCGAATCGGAAAGCGCGCGGCATCCAGCTCCGCCGACAGCGTGAGCGCCAGCGCCACCGGCCCCGCCAGCTTTGATCGTCCGACGCCGCCTGGGTCCAGCGTGGCACGCCCCGCCACCTTGCCGTGCAGCCCCGGCGTGTCGATCGACAGCCCAGGGCTGCTGAGCGCCGCGCCGTCGAAGTCGAACGCGCCGCCGGCCGGCAACGTGATGGGCGCCGGCCAGCGCGGCGTGCGCAACACGAAATCGCGCGCGATCCGCAAGCGCCCCGAAACCCGCGGACGCCCGACCGCCGGAACGACCGTCAAATCGACGGCCGCCGTTCCGGCCACCCTCTGAAAATAGCGCGACCAGAGCGCCGGCCAGGCCGCCAGATCGATCTGGCCGCTCAGGTGGCCGCGGGCGTCGCCGCCACGGGCGTGGCCGTCCAGCGTGACGCCGTCGAGGCCGGGACCTTTCAACTGAAATGATCCGTCGACCGTCAGCGGCGCGCCGTCGGTGTAGGCAATGGTCGCCGCGCCGCTGGCGGCGATCGGCGCGCCCGCCAGCGGCGGTGGCAACCAGGGTCCGAGCGCCCGATCGGTCAGCGTCAGCTTGCTGTCGACCGCCAGCTTCGGCCGACGACGAACCGTGGCGTGCAGTACGACGCCAGGTTCCAGCGTCAGATCTGCCACGCCCCGCTCGGCGCCCATTCGAAGATTTATCGCCGCGTCGCCGAGCGGACGCCGATCGACTGCCAGCCGGCGCACGTCAATCCGCCCCTCCAAGGTCGGCTGCGCCAGCGCCCCCGACAGGGCGAGATCGGCGCCCAGCGTCCCGGCCAACTTCACGGGCAACCCGGCGTGGTCCAGCCCTGGCAGCTCGGCCAGTGGATAGTCGAGCACGCGCAGCCGGGCGGACACCCGCCCGCCCGCGTCGAGCTGGCCGCCGATCTCGGCCGCGCCGCCTCCGACGCGGCGAAGCCGCAGCGGCGAAATGGTCAACCCGACGTCGGTCACCAGGCGGGCGCCCAGACGCGCCGGCAGAACGAAGCGCTGGCCAAAGACGCCGACCGTGGCCGGCCGCGGGAACAACACCTGGAAGTCGACCTTCTCGAGCGTCCCGCGCAGCGACGCCGAGAGGCGCAGCGGACCGGTGACCCCGCCCCCAGGGATCCAATCCTCGAGCGCCGCCACCGACAGCGTGCCGTGCGCCTCGACCCGCGAGCGTGGGCGGCCCGCGGCGGTCGCCGGCGTACGGGCGCCGGGCTGGGCGATCGATGGTTGCACGGGCGCCGCGCGTTTCTGATCGGGGAACTCCACCAAGGCGTCGGCCCGGGCAGACAGACCGATCCAATCCAGGCGCAACGTCTCCAGCTTCAGGGTGGCGTCCGACAGGCCCACCCGACCGATCGAGGCATAGAGCGTGTCGATGGCGCCCGGCGTCCGCCGCTCGCGGCCGACGCGCAGCTCGTAGTGCCGGGGGCCGGACGGCACGCGACGCCGATCGAGGCGCAGATCGGCGGACGCGATTTCGGCCTGCATCCCGGCCAGCGTGGGGGCCAGCCGGGCGGTAGCGCTCAGCTGCCCGTGCAGGATACCGCCCAGCAGCGGGGCCAGCGCCGGATCGAGCAGCCAACGCGTGTCGACCCCCGCCAGCGCCAGCGTCAGATCCGCCGAACCATGCGCCAAGTGCGCCGCCAGATGGTTTCCGCCGCCGTCGGCGGTGAGCGCGAGCGCCAGCGACGTGAAGGGACCTTTGACGTCGATCGCCAAATCGCCTTCCAGGTGCGTCGCCCAGGCGCCGCGCGGGCGCCAGTCGGCCTCCAGCGCCGCGAGCGCCGCCGCGAAGTTGGTCCACCGCACGTCGGCGTCGAGACCGGGCGGTGCGGGCTTCGCTGGCGCCGGCGGCCGTGCGCCCGGCGCCGGGGGGAAGATGTTCTCGAACCGCGCGTGTCCCGACAGCCGCGCGCGGCCGGTCCGCGCGCCCGTGACGAAAAGCTGCAGATCGGTCGGCACCTCGGGGGCCACCGCGACCCTCTCGATCGCCACCGCGTCGAAGGGCACCCGCGCGGTCCAGGCGTCCCCGCTGCGTCCGATGCGCAGCGTACCGGCCGCCGCCACGACATCGCGGGCGTCGAAGAGGATCGGCGGCCCGTCGCCACCGGCGGAGAGCGTGCCGGCGGCGTTGGCGTGCGAGAGCGAGAGGCCCCAAGTGGGAAAGTCGAGCTCGACGTCGACGTCCTGAAATTCGAGGCCGCGGATGGCGATCTCGCTACCGCCAGCACTGGCGGCCCGATGCGGGCGCCGGGCGTTCGGATCCAGGCAGGCCGCCCGGCCGGCCGGCGGGACCGTGCGAAAAGCGTCCGCTGTCCCGATGGTGCCCGGGCCGAGCGCCAGGCGCCAGCGGCCGCGGGACATCACCGCGTCGGCGACCGCGAGGCGCCAGGGGAACGGGTGGATCTCGAGCGTCGCCTCGAAGCGGGCCGCCGCGAATACCACCCGGCCGTCGGCGCCGGTGATCTGCACGTCCTCGAGAACCAGCGGCATCGGCCGTCCGAAAGCCAGGTCGAGCACCGACGCCCAACCGAAGTGTCCGCCCCCGATCGCGAACGAGCCACACCGCGAGGCCGTGGCCCGCGCCAGCGCCCACCTCGCCACCGGCCCGCGCACGACGAACGGCAGCACGACCGCCAGCGCCAACCCGCCCGCGAGCGCGGCCGCGGCCACCCCCAGCAGCTTTCGCCACGCGCGACGCCCGGGGCTGCCGCCGCCCCCCAGACGACCGATCGCGCTAGCCGCCGCGTCGGCCATGGCTCGCGGTCGCCCGACCCATCCCGCCAGCGTAGCAGCTCCGATGCGGCAGGAGTGGTAGAACCCCCGGCAATCGGTCATGGCACGCATCCTGGTGGTCGAAGACGAAAAGGATCTGCAGGAGGTGCTGGCCTACAACCTGCGCCAGGCCGGCCACACCGCGATCGTCGTGGGCGGCGGTAACGACGCGCTGGCGGCCGTGACCGAGCACCGCCCCGACCTGCTGCTGCTCGATCTCATGCTGCCCGACGTATCGGGGGTCGAGATCTGCCGCCGGCTCAAGGGCGATCCGCTGACCCGCGAGATGCCCATCGTGATGGTCACCGCCAAAGGCGACGAGGTCGATCGGGTGGTGGGGTTCGAGCTGGGCGCCGACGACTACGTGGTCAAACCCTATAGCCTGCGCGAGCTCCTGTTGCGGGTCGACGCGGTCCTGCGGCGCACCACGGCCGGACCGAGCGGCGGCGAGCAGGGCGTGATGGTGTTCGCCAAGCTGCGCATCGATCGCGACGCCCACCGGGTGTGGGTCGACGACGAGGAGGTGACGCTGACGGCGCTGGAGCTGCGCCTGCTGTCGACCCTGCTCGAGCGGCGCGGCCGTGTGCAGTCGCGGCCGGCCCTGCTCGACGACGTGTGGGGCATGAACGGCGAAGTGACGACGCGCACCGTCGACACCCATGTCAAACGGCTGCGCGAGAAGCTGGGCAGCGCCGGCCCCTACATCGAGACCGTGCGCGGCGTCGGGTACCGGTTCACGCCCGCCGCCGATCACGCCGCCGCCATTGGGGGCGCCGGCTCGCACGACGACGGGACATGAACCTGCACCTCCGCGGCAAGCTGTTCGCGGTCTCGCTGGCGCTGGTCGCGGTGTCGCTCTTGACCGGCGAGCTGACGCTGCGCCCGGCCGTGGAGGCGAACCTGCTTGAGCGGATCCGCGGCGATCTCTTCGTGCGGCTGGCGCTGGTCGAGCAGGCCGCCGCCGGGCAGCACAATCTGCGGCGCGCGTCGTGGGATGCGCTGGCCGACCAGCTCGGCCCGCAGGCCCACGGCCGGGTGACCTTCATCGACGCCGACGGGACCGTGATCGGAGACTCCGAGGTGTCGCTGGCCGGGCTCGAGCGGGTCGAGAACCACCGCGACCGACCGGAGGTGGTGGCCGCGCTGGCCGGCGGCGCGCAGTCGTCGACCCGCTACAGCGCCACCATCCACCAGCGCCTCATGTATGCGGCGATCCCGATGACCTTGCCGGATGGCCGCCGCGGTGCCGCGCGACTGGCGGTTCCGCTCGACGAGGTCGACGCCGCCGTCGCGCACCTGCGGCACCTCCTGTGGGCGTCGGTGGGGCTCGCGCTGTTGGTGGCGGTAATCCTCTCCAGCGCGGCGGCCCAGATGCTGTCGCGCGCGCTGCGGGTCCTGACCGAGGCCGCGCGCCGGATGGCCGCCGGCGATCTCGACGTGCGGATGCGGCCGACGGGCACCGACGAGATCGCCGAGCTCGGGCGGGCGCTCGACGCGATGGCGGCCAGCCTCACCACCACGCTGACGGCGCTGCGCACCGAGCGCGATCTGTTGGGCGTGATCCTCGAGTCGATGCAGGAAGGCGTGCTGGTCCTCGACGAGAACAGCCGGATGCTGCTGGTCAATCCGGCCCTGCGCGCGACGCTGTCGCTGGGGGCGGACGCCGAGGGACGCGCGGCGCTGGAGCTGATCCGCAACGCCGATCTGCAAGCGATCCTCGAGCGCGCCCAAACCGGCGCGGGCTCGGTGAGCGGCGAGATCGAGACCACCGGCCCGAAGCCCCGGCGCCTCCTGGTCCACGCGGCGTCGCTGCCCAGCCTGAACCGCAAGCCCCAGGGTCTGCTGGCGGTGTTCGTCGACGTCAGCGAGATCCGTCGGCTCGAGACGCTGCGCAAGGACTTCGTGGCCAACGTGTCGCACGAGCTGCGGACGCCAATCACCGCCGTGCGCTCGGCGGTCGACACCCTCCGCCACACGCTGGCCCGCGACCCCGGCGCCTCGGAGCGTTTTGTAGATATCATCGATCGCAACGCGCAGCGCCTGGGCGCGCTGGTCGAGGATCTGCTGGATCTGTCGCGCATCGAATCCAAGGAATACCGGCCCGAAGCGACGTCGGTCTCGTTGCGCGCCGTTTCCGAACAGGTGCTGACCCTGCTGCGGCCGCGCGTCGATGAAAAAGGGATCGATGTCGCCAACGACATCCCGGCCGATCTGCCGGCCGCCCGCGCCGATCGCAAGGGTCTCGAGCAGGTGTTCACCAACCTGCTCGACAACGCCGTCAAATATTGCGGGACCGGCACCCGTGTGCGGCTGCGGGCCGCTCACGACGACGGCGTGCTGCGGGTCGAGATCGCGGACTCCGGGCCCGGGATCGAGCCCCGCCACCTGCCGCGGCTGTTCGAACGTTTTTACCGGGTCGACAGCGGCCGCTCGCGCGACATGGGGGGCACCGGCCTGGGCCTGTCGATCGTCAAGCACCTGGTCGAGGCGATGGCCGGCAAAATCGGGGTCGAGAGCACCCCGGGACGCGGCGCCACCTTCTGGTTCACACTCCCCACCGCCCCTTGAGGACCCGCCCGGTGGCACTACAACACCCTGCAATCCAAAGGGAAAATTAGAGCTCCCCTTTGTAACGCATTTGTCACACGACCGTAGCGGGCCTGTGTCATGGTGTCGGTTACCTGGGCACATGTCGGCAGCCAAGCGCACTCTCCGCAAGGTGATTCAGGCTTGGCTCGGCGGCCACGGCCCGGCGCCGCTCCTGCTTCGGCATTGCGAGACCTGCGGGGAGAAGTCCTGGCGACCCCTGGAACCGTCGATCCGCCGGGTCGAGATCGACGCCCGCTTGCCGAATGGCTCCCGGGCGGACGTGCTGCTCAGCGATGAGAACGGTGGCCTGCAGCTGATCATTCAATTGGACGGCGGCAGCCGCTTGACCAACCGGGTGGAGGCCCGCGCCGGCCTGCCGCTGGTGGTCCTTCGGGGCGCCACCCTCGCCGACGAGCCCGAGCGCTGGCGATCCCTGCGTGAGTTCGGGTTACCCGCCTGGCGCTGCCGCTGTGCCGGAACCCGCGCGTTGCCGGTCGACGATGACTTCTCGTTGCGCGTGATCGGCTGCCCGATCCACCTCCGCACCGACGGCACGCTGTACTACGCGCGCGTCATCGAGGACTGCGGGCGTTGCGCGTTCTTCGTGGGCATCGGATACGTGGGCGCCGACCGTCGGCGCATCCAGCTTCGTTGTGGTTTCGGCGCGCCGCCCAGCGAGCGGCGCCCGCCGCTGCCAGCGCCGGCCCTCGAGCCCGACCCGCGTCGCCAAATCGTGGCGCGACCGTAACCGCCGCACCTCCGCCGCTCGGGCATCATGTCCCGGTCAGAGGAGGTCAGCGACGAATGTTCGATTTCGACGTGCTCAAGATCAGCGAGGCGAGCGAAGCCGATGACCCCGTGGTCGGCGGAGCCAACCGTGGCGATCGCGACGGGGGATATCGTCACTGCGGCCATCCGGTCGGCATCGACACGCTTCGGCTCGACGTGCGGGTGACCGACATCCCGCGCGGACCGGCGCTCACGCTCTCGCCCGAGGCGGCGGTCACCACCGCCATCGAGGCCATGCGCCGCCGCACGCGCGGCGCGGCGGTCGTCGTGCAGAACCATCGGCCGGTTGGCGTGGTGACCGACCGGGACATCCTGGCCCAGGCCGGCGTAGAGATCGACGACCTGCGCGCCGTCCCGATCGCGGACGTCATGCTGCCCTGCCGGGAGCCCCTTCACGAGGACGACAGCGTGGGAACCGCCCTGCGGCGCATGTGCGCGCAGCGACAGTGGCACCTGCCCATCGTCTGCCAGCGCGGCCTGTTCCTGGGCGCGCTTGACATCGCCGACATCTCGCTGTGGCTGCGCGATCGGTT
>DASRLC010000136.1:0-4735 GCA_035648655.1 Polyangia bacterium | reverse complement strand
AGTCCGGGTGCACCAGCTCGGGGC
Organism: Polyangia bacterium; assembly: GCA_035648655.1. GTDB lineage: Bacteria > Myxococcota_A > Polyangia > Fen-1088 > Fen-1088 > JADGRB01. The sequence continues at coordinate 4,711 of DASRLC010000136.1, read as the reverse complement.
CGAAGAAGTTGCGACAGGTGGCCTCGTAACAGGCGACGCCGATCAGCCGCTCGCCGGGCGGTCCCTGCACGGCCACCGCGACGAAGCAGGCCAGCGGCAGACGCGCGAAGGCCGCTTCACACTCGCCCGCCCATCCGGGCGATCCCTGCGCCCGCATCCACTCGATGACAGGGGAGCGTTCGCTCGACATGGCGCGCCGGATAACAATCCCCTGCCCAGCCAACCCTTCGACCGCCGGCCCACGCGGCGGCAGATCGTAGAGACGCACCAGCAGATCGGCCATGACCGTCGTTGCGGCGTCGCCCGCGCGCTCAGTCGAGCGGCATCATCCAGCCGTGCGGGTCCGGCGCGCGGCCGTACTGGACCGCGCCGATGGCCTCGAACAGACGCCGCGACACCTCGCCCGGCTCGCCGCCGCTGACCACCAAATCCTCGCCCTTCCAGCCGAGCGCGCTCACCGGTGTGATAACGGCCGCTGTACCGCAGCCGAAGATCTCGCGCAGCGAGCCGGCGCGGTGCGCGCTCACGATCTCCTCCATGCCGAGCGGCCGCTCGCTGACCTGAAAATTCCATTCGCGGAGCAGCGTCATCACCGAGTCGCGCGTGACACCGTCGAGGATGCTGCCACCCAGCGGCGGCGTCACCAGCTCGTCGCCGATGCGCACCATCAGGTTCATGGTTCCGACCTCTTCCAGATAGGTGTGCTCCTGCGCGTCGGTCCACAGCACCTGGCTGTAGCCGCGCGCCTTGGCGTCCTCGGCGGCGCGCAGGCTGGCGATGTAATTGGCGCCCGCCTTGACGCCGCCCAGGCCGCCGACCGCCGACCGCACGTACTTGTCCTCGACCAGGATCCGCGCCGGGCTGAAGGCCTCGCCCGCGTAAGCCCCCACCGGGGACGCGATCACGAAGAAGGTGTAGCGCTTGGCCGGACGAACCCCCAGAAACGGTTCGGTCGCGATCACGATCGGACGGATGTAAAGCGAGGTCCCGGCCGTCGCCGGCACCCAATCCCGATCCGCCGATACCAGCGCAATGATCGCCGCCCGCGCCAGCGACTCGTCCACCGGCGGGATGCAGAGCCGGGTCGCGCCGTCGTGCAGACGGCGGCAATGCCGATCGAGACGGAAGAATCGGATCTTGCCGTCAACGCCGCGGTAGGCCTTGAGGCCGTCGAACATCGACTGGGCGTAGTGCAGCACGGCGGCCGCCGGATCGAGCGACAGCGGGCCATAGGGAACCACGCGCGGGTCGTACCAACCGCGTTCGTCGTCGTAGTCGCAGAGCGCCATGTGGTCGGTGAAGACCCGCCCGAAGACCAGCTCCCCATCCGGCGGACGCCGTCCCCGCTTGGTGGCCAGTTGCAAGGCGAACGGCGGCGAGGACATCCGGTCAGGATATCCCGCCGCCGCCGCCCGCGCTAATGGGACTTGCCGCCCCGGTTCAGAGGCTGAGGACGCCGGTTCGAATCAGGTAGGCCAACCGCTCGCGCTGGGGGTTGTCGAGCAGCGCGTGCAGGCGCCCGAGGGCGCCGCTCACGGCATCGCGCAACCGCTCGGCGGTCGCCACCCGCAGCTGAGCCGCCTCCTTGACGCGCGCGGCGTCGAAGGTGGCGCCACCCACCGCGTCCGCGAAGCCCGAGAGCGAGCGCCGCCGATCGACCTCGCCCTGCGCGCGCTCGGTCTTCAGATCGTCGAGGATGCGGGCCAGCTCGGCGACCTGCTTTTCGTCCAGCTCCAGCTTGTAGGCCAGAAACCTCAACGGACGCCGAACCCCGAACGATCCGCCGAACCCCTCGGGCTCCGGCCCGCCACCTTCTTCGCCGCCTTGGCCGTGGTGACCAGCGTGGCCAAATCCGCCGGCCCAATGTCGTCCGCCTCCGGAATGGCGTCCGCCTTCCGAATGCCTGCCGGCTTCCGACCCCCATCCCCCCGAGCCACAACCACCATGACTGGCGCGCAACCAAGACCTCAATACGTCGTGCATGTTCATTTCTCCTGTCGCCGAGGCCATCAGCTCCCGGCGGGTTTCCCGTGGGCGATATGCCTCACGGGTGCTTACCCACCAAGTATGAACGCCGGTCCCCGATCGTCAACCACGATCTGGGTGGTCGGTGGTAGATCAGGCGCCATGCCGCGATATTGGCTGCTCAAATCGGAGCCCGAGGCGTTCTCGATCGACGACCTCGCGCGCGCCAAGAACCGCACCACCCGCTGGGACGGCGTGCGCAACTATCAGGCGCGCAACTTCCTGCGCGACGAGATCGCGGTCGGCGACGGCGTGCTCTTCTATCATTCCAACGCCGACCCACCGGCGGTGGCCGGCACCGCTCGGGTGGTCCGCGCCGGCTACCCCGATCCGACCCAATTCGATGCCGGCGACGGACACCACGATCCCGCCAGCTCACCGGATGCCCCGCGCTGGTTCGCGATCGACATCGCCTTCGACGGCAAATTCGCGCACCCGGTGACCTTGCCCGAGCTGCGCGCCGACACCGGCCTGCCCGACATGGTGCTGCTGCGCAAAGGGAGCCGCCTGTCGGTCCAACCGGTGAGCGCCGCCGAATGGAAACGGATCGTCAAGCTGGGCGCGCGCCCGTGACCGCGCCGGCGCCGGGGGGCGTCCACCACCTGGCGATTGCCGTCCGCGATCTGCCCGTGGCGACGTCCTTCTACCAGTCCGTGCTCGGCCTGCCGGTGCTGCGCCGTTGGCCCGCCACCGACGGCGGGTCCTCCGAAGGTGCGGCGATCGAGCGCTCGGTCTGGTTGGATCTCGGCGGCGGCACCTTCTTGGCACTGGAGCGCACGGCCGCCGGCGTGCCGGCGCGCGACGACCAGACCCCGGGGCTGCAAATGCTCGCGCTGCGCGTCGACGTCGCGGCGCGCGATGAATGGGAACGGCGGTTCGCGGGAGCGGGCGTCCCGGTCGTGCACCGGACCGCCCATACGATCTACGTCCGCGACCCGGAAGGGAACCGGATCGGCCTTTCGCACTGGCCCGATACCGCATCGGAGCAGGTCTCGGAAGGCGCGCCCGCGGGTACCTCGGCTCCCGCGGGCGCGGCCAAGGACGACTGAGCTTGCCGGGTGTCACCTTCCATCCGGACGGGGTGCGGATTCCCTGTACGGCCGGCGAATCGATCTTCGAGATCGCGCGGCGCAGCGGCATCCCGGTCAACACCGCCTGCGTCGGCAAGGCCACCTGTGGTCTGTGTCGGGTGAAGATCGTCGCCGGCGAAGAGCACCTGTCGCCCTTCAACGCCGCCGAGCGCAAGCACCTCGGCAACGTCTATTTCATCAACAAGCTGCGCCTGTCGTGTCAGGCGCGCGTCGGCGACGGCGAGGTGGCGGTCGCTTTGCCGCCGCCCGGCTGAGCCCGCGCCCGCTCAGCCACCCGAACCGGAAGCCGGCGCGTCGAGCCCATAGACCGCGCGCCCACGCCGGCCACCGAAGTAGATCATCATCGCCACGCACCAGGCGATCCCCAGCAGCGAAGAGACGATCGGGGGTGCCACCATCGCCACGTGCAGCTTGGCCGCCAGTTCGGCGGGGTTGGTCCCGGCCGGCTGCTGCCCGCTGTCGATGAACAGCTGGGCCAACAGCGGCGCGCCGTCGACGGCGGTCAGCCGCGCCATGGCCACGCCGTACGGCAGACTGCCGATCTCGTAGACGATCCCGACCCCACCGGCGGCCAGCGCGAGCAATCGGCCATGGCGATCGCGGGACAAGATGGCCGCCACCGCGTAGAGGGTGAACAGCGCGACGCCGACCGAGATGAAGGCCCCGATCCGGATGGCCTGCCGGTAGCGCGCCAGCACGACCCCGTTGATCGCGTCGAGTCGGTGCTGCAGCTCGGGCTGCGCCGACGGGTGCGCGACGTTCTCGATCGCGACCACGGCGGCCGCGCGCGGCTCGCGCAGAGTGAAGAGCGCGCTCACCAAGGTGAGACCGCCGTAAAGCAGCATCATAGAGGCCATCATGGTCACCCAGGTCGGCCGTTGGCTGGGCGCCTTTGCCTGCGTCATCGCGGCCCGCACCATATGCCGAGAGGGCGGACGTGACAAAGTCGCCCACTTGGCCCAGAGTCGTCGCCCGAATGCATCATCTGATTGACCTTTTCCACAAAATTTACGATGTCCAGGGGCTGGTACGGGTCGGGGGCCTGGCGGCCCTGACGGCCGTGATCTTCGCCGAGACCGGGCTCCTGATGGGTTTTTTCCTGCCCGGCGACTCGTTGCTCGTCACCGCCGGCCTGTTCTGCACCAGCGCCTCGGCCGGTGATCGGCCGCTGCTCAACATCGTGACGTTGAACCTGGCCGCCATGGCCGCCGCGATCTTGGGCGATACGGTCGGGTACTGGATCGGCTTCAAGTCGGGTCCCCGGATCTTCACGCGCGAGCAGTCGCTGCTGTTCTCGCGGAAGCACCTGCTGCGGTCGAAGGAGTTCTACGAGCGCCACGGCGGCAAGACCATCATCATCGCGCGCTTCCTGCCGTTCCTGCGCACCTTCGCCCCCATCGTGGCCGGGGTCGGCCAGATGCGCTACCGCCGCTTCCTGAGCTACAACGTCTTCGGCGGCATCGGCTGGGTGGGCGGAATGACGATGCTCGGATTTTTGTTGGGCAAGGTCTACCCGCCCATCACCAAGCAGATCGACAAGCTCATCATCGTGATCATCTTCGTGTCGCTCATTCCCGGCGCCATCAGCTACCTGA
>DASRLC010000135.1:0-7149 GCA_035648655.1 Polyangia bacterium | reverse complement strand
GCCTTGGCCAGTGCCCTGACGCTCGCGTTCGGGACGGTGGCGGGGCGGCCTCGGCCCACGCGCGCGCCAAATCCGCCAGCCGGGACAGCCCGTCCGTCCCACCGTCGTCCCGCTCTTTGACGCCGCCGCTCATGGGGTCCGCCCGCCGCGGTGGCTCCGCTTTTCTTCGGCCAGGTAGGCGGACAGCGCCGGATCGCGATCGACCATGGCCGCGACCCGACGCGCCACGCGCAGCAGGCGGCGGCGTGCCGTCGAGTCCGACAGGCCATGCAACGCCGCCACCTCGGCCAGCGGCAGCCGCTCGACGTGCCGCGCGACGTAGAGCGATCGCTCGACGCCGCCCAACCGATCCAAGATCGCGTAGTAGCGCCCGACGATCTCGCGCGCGTCGCCGGCCAAATCGCCGTCGCGGACCGCCACCTTGGGCTCCGGTGCGTCGCCACTATCGGTGAGGCGCAGGAAACGACGCAGCCAGCGCTGCCGTCGGTCGCCCCGCACCACCCGCAGGCAGATCCCGATCAGGAAGCTGCGCAGCGCCTGGGGATCCCGCAGCTTCGGCACCTGGCGGAAGAACCGGAGAAACACCTCCTGGACCAGATCCTCGACCTCGGGGCCTGGACCGGCCAGACGGCGCAACGTCGCCACCGCCAGGCCGTGAAGCGCCGTCCAGGCCACGAAGGTGGCCTGCGGATCGCGCCGGATGAGCGCCTCGGCCAACGCGACGTCGTCTCCGCCGTCCACCCGCGGCGGTTTTCCGACCAACGTCAATCTAATCGGCACGACAGCCCAAATCCCCTGCTCCATAGTCCCGCGGAAGGCCCGGTTTCGTTCAGGTAATTTTAAAACGCCGCGTCGAGGACCACGTCGCCGGTGACGCCGACCTGGTAGGCCGAGACGCGCCGCTCGAAGAAGTTGGTGACCTCCTGGACGTCCTGCAGGTCCATGAAGGCAAAGGGATTTTTGGCGCCGTAGCGGCGCGGCAGCTCGAGCGTCGCCAGACGCTGGTCGGCGCAGAACTCCAGGTACCGCCGCACATCGCCCAGCGACAGGCCGGCCACCCCGCCGCCCAGAAGATCCTCGGCGAAGGTCATCTCGCAGTCGACCGCCTCGTCGATCATCTGGGTCACCGAGGCGGCCATCTCGGCGTCGAACAGCTCCGGCTCCTCGCGGCGCGCGGTCCTCACCACCTCGAACGCGAACGCCATGTGCGCGCTCTCGTCCCGGAAGACCCAGCTGGTGCCGGCGGCCAGGCCGTGCAGCAGGCCCCGCGAGCGCAGGAAGTAGACGTAGGCGAAGGCGCCGAAGAAGAACAGCCCTTCGATGCAGGCCGCGAAGCAGATCAGGTTCTCGAGGAACTGCCGGCGATGGTCGCGCGTTTCGAGCCGGGTCAGCCGGCTGGCTGCGTCGAGCCACTTCATGCAGAAGTCGGCCTTCCTGCGGATGGAGGGAATGTTCTCGACCGCTGCGAAGGCCCGGTGGCGCTCCTCCGGCTCGGGCACGTAGGTGTCGAGCAGCGTCAGATAGAACTGCACGTGCAGCGCCTCTTCGTAGAGCTGCCGCGACAGGTACATGCGCCCCTCGGGCGCGTTGATGTGCCGGTACAGATTCAGCACCAGGTTGTTGGCGACGATCGAGTCGCCGGTGGCGAAGAACGCGACCAGCCGCCGCACCAGGTGGCGCTCGGCGTCGGTCATCTTAGCGGTCAGGTCGCGCGCGTCGGTGGCGAAGTCGACCTCCTCGACCGTCCAGGTGTTCTTGATGGCCGACCGGTACATCTCGAAGAAGGTCGGGTAAACCATCGGCCGCAGCGTGAGGCAGAGGCCGGGATCCAGCAGGCGCGCGGGTCGTTCGGCGCCGTTCATTGGCAGGCCTCGCAGCTTGCGGGGTTCTCGAGCGAGCAGGCCACCGCGGCCACCGCCGCCTCGGAATTGGCGGCCGCCCCGTCGACGGCGGGCGGCGTCTCGACGGTGGCCTTGGCGATGCGGGTGGCCGGCCGCGACCGCAGATAGTACGTGGTCTTGAGCCCCCGCTTCCAGGCATGAAAATACATGCTCGAGAGCTGCCCGATGTTGGGGCTTTCCATGAACAGGTTCAGCGACTGGCTCTGGTCGATGAAGGCGCCGCGATCGGCCGCCATGTCGATGAGCGAGCGCATCGGGATCTCCCAGGCCGTGCGGTAGATGGCCCGCAGCAGCTCGGGCAGCTCCGCTTCTCCCTGCACCGAGCCCTCGGCCAGCTTGAGCCGGTTGCGGGTCGCCTCGTTCCAGAGGCCCTGCGCCTTGAGCTCGGCGACCAGGTGGCGGTTGACCTGCAGAAAATCGCCCGACAACGTCTCACGCCGAAACAGGTTCGAGATCTGCGGCTCGATGCACTCGGTGCAGCCGGCGATCGAGGCGATGGTCGCGGTGGGCGCGATCGCCACCAGCAGCGAGTTGCGCAGACCGCCGGCGACGATCCGATCGCGCAGCCCCTCCCAGCGCGCGGCGTCGGCCGGCGCCACGCCCCAGGCGGCGAACTGCAGCTCGCCGCGCGCGGCGCGCGTCTCGGCGAAGCTGGGGTGCGCCCCTTTTTCGTCGGCCAGATCGGCCGAGGTCGACAGCGCCTGGAAGTAGATCTCCTCCGCGATCCGCGCCGACAGCGCGCGCGCCGCGGGATCGTCGAAGGGGAGCCGCATCTGGAAAAAGACATCCGCCAGACCCATCACGCCGAGCCCGACCGGCCGCCAGCGCAGGTTCGACGCCTCGGCGGCGGCGATCGGATAGAAGCTCAGATCGATGACCCGATCGAGCTGTCGGAGGGCGGCGCGCACGGTGCGGGCCAGCTTGTCGAAGTCGAAGGTCACCCGCCGATCGGCGTCGACCACCGTATGGCGCGCCAGATTGATCGAACCCAGGTTGCAGACCGCCGTCTCGGCTTGCGACGTCACCTCCAAGATCTCCGTGCACAGGTTCGACAGGTGCACCGTGCGCCCCGGCAGCGCCGTCTGGTTGCAGGCCTGGTTGGACTTATCCTTGAACGTCATCCAGCCGTTGCCGGTCTGCGCCAACGTCCGCATCATCCGCGCATATAGATCGCGCGCGGGGAGGCTCTTGCTGGCCAGACCGGCCTGCTCGGCGGCGACGTAAGCCGCCTCGAAGGCCTCGCCGAAGAGATCGGGCAGCGCGGGCACCGCCTTGGGATCGAAGAGACTCCAGGCTTCGCCGACCTCGACGCGCTTCATGAACAGATCGGGTATCCAGTTGGCCAGGTTGAGGTTGTGGGTCCGGCTGGCCTCGTCGCCGGTGTTCTCGCGCAGCGCCAGGAACTCCTCGACGTCGGCGTGCCAGGGCTCGAGGTAGACGCAGCAGGCGCCCTTGCGCTTGCCGCCCTGGTTGACCGCCGCCACCGAGGCGTCGAGCGTCTTGAGCCAGGGGACGATCCCGTTCGAATGCCCGTTGGTCCCTTCGATGAGCGACCCGCGCGAGCGCACCCGGTGGTACGCCAGGCCGATGCCACCCGAGAACTTGGAGAGCAGCGCCACGTCGGTGTAGCGGCTGTAGATCGCCTCCAGATGATCGGCGGGCGAATCGAGGAGGAAACAGCTCGAGAGCTGCTCGTGGCGCGTGCCCGCGTTGAACATGGTGGGCGAGCTCGGCAGGTAGTCGAGCGACGAGAACAGGTTGTAGAGCTCGAGCGCCTGAGCGACGGTCTCCGAGAGCGCGCAGGCGATGCGCAGGAAGAATTGCTGCGCCGTCTCCAGCACCAGCCGCGTCTGCGGGTGCTTGAGGAAATAGCGGTCGTAGAGCGTCCGCAGGCCGAAGTACTCGAACCCGCGATCGCGATCGTCGACGATCGCGTCGTTGAGCTTGCGGGCGTTGCCCGCCACGAAGTCGGCCAGCCGCTCGTTGACGAGGCCCAGGCGCCGGGCGACCAACACCGACTGCGAGAAGGCGTGGATCTCCTGACCGCGGACCTCTTTGTCGACGTAGGTCGCCAAGAGGCGAGCCGCCAGCTTGGCGTATTGCGGCTCTTCGAAGATGAGGCCGGCGGCGGTCTGGATCGAGAGCTGATCGAGCTCGCGGGTGGTGGCCCCGTCGTAAAGACCGCTGATGGTCTTGGTGGCGACGCGCAGCGAGTCGACCTCGGGCAGCCCGACGCAGCACCGGCCGACGGCGCGCACGATCTTGTTGACGTCGACCGGCTCGAAGGCGCCGCTCCGCTTGCGGACGCGCATGCTGGTTTGCGGTGCGGCCTCGTCCTGCCGCTCGGGAAGGCGAGAGGTGAGCTGGGGCGGGCGGCCGCCGCTCGGGGTCGTGACGGGTTCGGTCAGCATGCGTCTCCGCCTCGTTGGGCTCTCGCCGCACACGGAGAAGGGAGGTCCGCCGATCGCGCCAGGCACGCACGGGAGCCCGAAGGCTCTCGGACCGACCTTCCACCCCGCGGGCGGCTTTCCAGGTCGAACCGACGCCGGATGTTTCCCGGCGCCGGATGCTGGCAGGTCTTTTATTGTTGTCGGAGCCCTGGGAGGGTTCCGAACCTCCCGCGATGGGCTTCGGTGGGCTAAGCCCACCTACGCCGGACGCGATTGGGTTCGGCGCCCCTCAAGGGTACCGATTGGTTTCCTCGCCCCACCGCTTCCCAGCCCCGGGAGGGCCAGTGCTTGTCGTGGGGTTCGTTCTCGCTTACCGCTGCGGGGCAGCCTCGGATTTTCACCGAGTTCCCTTTGAGCCGGGGCCGAGGCCCCGACACCAGCGCAGGACGCAACCTATCGTAACGTACCGCCACGGTCAACCAAATATTGTGGTACCGACCAACGATACCCACTAGGGGCAGTGGTTATCAGTACTTAACGGAGGGGAAGCCGCGATCGGGGCGGGCGAACAGATAGCCCTGCAGGGCGTCCGCGCCCAGCGAAACGATGCAATCGCGTTCGGCGGCGGTTTCGATCCCTTCGGCCACCAGCTTGATGTTGAGATCCTTCGACAGCGCGGCGATGGCGCCGACCAGCTTGCGCTTGACGGCGGACGACTCGATCCCGCGCACCAAGGACATGTCGGCCTTGACGACGTCGGGCTCGAGCGCCGCGAAGCTGGAGAGGCCGGCGTAACCGGCGCCCAGATCGTCGACCGCGATCCGGTACCCGATGCCGCGCAGCCGCTCGATGCGCGAGCGCAGGCCGCGAATCTGATCGAGCGCCGCCCGCTCGGTGATCTCGAGGACGATCCGATCGGCGAACGGCGCCAACCCGTCCGTGCTCGAGTAGAGCTCCTCGTCGGCCAGATCGTTGGGATGTAGATTGATGAACAGCGTAGCCGCGGCCGGCGCGCGCGGCATGAGATCGACGATCAGCCCGCGGATGGCGCGTCCCAGCTCCTCGGTCCGATTCAGCCGCTCGGCCACATCGAACAGATCGACCGGGCTGCGCAACGTCGGCTCGTCGGTGCGAACCAGCGTCTCGTACGCGATGATGCTCTGCTCGCCCCACGAGATGATCGGCTGGCTGGCGATCCAGAGCTTGCCCAGCGCCGACGCGAAGCGCGCCTCGAGGCCAGCCCGATCGCTGCCCACCTTCCCTTCCAGCTCGGCGGCCGCCTCACGCCGCACGACCGCCAGCCGGTGCCAGCGCACGGCCCGCCGCACGACGTCCAGCAGCTCCTCCTGCGGAACCGGCTTGATGAGATAGCGGTAGGCGCCGTATTCGACCGCATCGATGGCGCTCTGCAGGTCCGGGCTGCCGGTCAGGAACACGAACGGGATGTCCAGATCCTTGGCACGGATCGCCCGCAGCAGCGCGCGCCCATCGACATCGGGCATATCCAGGTCGCTCACGATGGCGTCGAAGCTGTTGGCCTCGGCCAGCGCGATCGCCTCCCGCCCGCCGTGCGCCACCGTGACGCGAAAGCCGTTGCGGGTGAAGATCCGTTCGGACATCCGCACCACCGCGGGCTCGTCATCGACCACCAGCACGGAGGGAATTTCGGTGCCGGCGCTCTGGTCGTGACCACCGGAGGGGAGATCGGGGGTCGACATTCCGTGCATCGGTCGATCGTTGCGCAAATCGCCTCCGCAAACAAGCCAACAAATGCGAAATGCGAGGTAAGCGCGCCGATCTCTTTTGAGCCCTCTTTTGACCCCTCTTTTGAGCCCTTTTGGACGCCCTTTTGGCGGCCGAATCACCCCGCGCCCCTCGCCAACCCGAGGCGCCACCAGGAACCAGGAGGTTCGAAACCGGGGGCGATCAAAAGGACCGGGGGGTTACCCCAGTTTTGGGCTTCGGCTATGGGTGCTGGGCGCGCCCGACCTACGGCCGCGCCAGCCGGTCCGGGGCCGGTACCTTGTGGTTCAACTGCAACCAGTAGACGCCCAGTTGCCGGGCCGCCTCCACGAATTGAGCGAAGTCGACGGGCTTGCGGACGTAGCTGTTGGCGCCCAGATCATAACTCTGCAGGATGTCCTGCTCGTGCGCCGACGAGGTGAGCACGATGGCAGGTAGGTATTTGGTTCGAGCGTCCGCCCGCAACCGGCGCAAAACTTCCAGCCCGGGAAGCCGCGGGAGGTTCAGATCGAGGAGCACGATCTCGGGCATCTCCGGCGGGCTTTGCGCGTAGGCGCCGGTCCCGAACAGGGAATCGAGCGCTTCCACACCATCGTGGGCCACCACGAGCCGGTTCTCGATTTTGCTCTTGGCGAAGGCCCGCAGCGCCAGCTCGGCGTCGTCCGGGCTGTCTTCCACCAGAAGGATTGTGTTCCTCGACATGTGGTTGCCAATCTTCGCTATCGGCCCATCGGCCCCCGTCTTGGTAACTTGGGCCCGGTTTTGGCCCCCACAAGTCCCGCCGGTTGGGTTTCCGAAACTGACGCCGCAATTTGAAAGTGAAAACCGGACCGGAATCCGCGCGGCGGCGCTGTCCGCGACGCCCGACGACTCTGCCTTCAAAAATCCGGACTGGCAAGCTATCGGACGCAAACGACTATCCGCCGGAAAACGGCCAGCCCCCGCGGCCGCCGAAATCGAACATTCGGGCGGCGGCGCCGCGAATGCCACCTTATGATGCGGGCGATGAAGACGATTGCCGCTGGAAGCTTCCTGTTGATCGCCGCCTCGATCTGCGCGGCCGCGCCCACCGCGGGCGCCGCCGATGCCTGGAGCGCGGCCCCGGCCGTCCCGCC